>JAAZBL010000424.1 GCA_012513825.1 Limnobacter sp.
CACTGGCCGGTTGGTGGTCGGGCCAGGACCTGCAGCTCAGGGGGCAGTTCGGCCTGTTCCCGGATGCCGGGATGCAGCAGGCCCAGCTCGCCGGACGCGCGCAGGATCGGCAGCGGCTGTGGGCGGCGCTGCGCCGCGAAGGCCTGCTCTCTGCCGGAGCGGCGATCGAGGTCGACGGCGAGACGAGGCCGAGCCCGGCGCTCGTCGACGCCGTGCACGGTTACCTTGCGCGCACGCCAGCGAGCCTGATGCTGGTGCAGCCCGAAGACTGGCTCGGCGTCGTCGACCAGAGCAACGTCCCGGGCACCGTCGACGAGCACCCGAACTGGCGGCGCAAGCTGCCCTTGCCGCTGGCCCCGGCTCGCGCAGCGACGCGCGGCGCCGCCGGGAGCGGCGCACGCTGGTCGGGCGATCCGGACGGGGAACGGCTAGCGGCCGTTCTCGCCGCAGCCGGGCGCGGATGCGCGCAGGCGGCGCGGATTCCCGTTTCGACCTGCCGGCTGCAGTTGAACCGCGATTTCGGTTTCGAGGCGGCGCGCGAGATCCTGCCCTACCTGGCCCGGCTCGGCATCGGCGACCTCTACTGCTCGCCGGTGCAGCGCGCCCGGCCCGGCAGCAGGCACGGCTACGACGTCGTCGACCCGCGCCGGATCAGTCCCGAGCTCGGCGGCGAAAGCGGATTCGACGCGCTGACGGCCGCCGCGCATCGAAGGGGCATGGGCCTGTTGCTCGACATCGTGCCGAACCACATGGCGGTGCTGGCTGCCGACAATCCGTGGTGGCAGGACGTGCTCGAGCACGGCCAGGCCTCGGACTACGCGCGCTTTTTCGACATCGACTGGCATCCGCCGAACCCGGCGTTCGACGGCAAGCTGCTGATACCGGTGCTCGGCGACCACTACGGTTCGGTCCTCGAACGCGGCGAGCTTGAGCTGCGCTTCGATGCCGGGCAGGGCCGTTTCTCGATCGCCTACTACGAGCACGAGCTGCCGATCGACCCGCGCGAATCGGCGGCGATCCTGCGTCGTGCGCTGGCGGAGGCGGAGCTGGAGGAGGCGCCGATCGGCGACGGCGACGGCGACGGCGAAGGCAGCGGCGTCGGCAACGTCGGCAGCGGTGGCAACGGCAACGGCGATGGCGGCGATCGGCTCGCCGCGTTCCGGGCGCTGGTCGAGCGATTCGAAAACCTGCCGCCGCGCACGGAGCCGGACGGCCGCGCGGCGGCGGCATCCGCGTGCCGGCGCGAGCTTGTCCGGCTCGTCGACGACAGCGCGTCGCTGGGCGTGGCGATCGACGCAGCCGTGGCGGCACTGAACGGCGAATCGCCGCAGGCGCGCGACGCGCTCGATGCGCTGATGGAGCGGCAGGCCTGGCGGCTGGCCTACTGGCGCGTCGCTTCCGACGAGATCAACTATCGGCGCTTCTTCGACGTCAACGAGCTCGCCGGGCTGCGGGTCGAGGATCCGGTCGTCTTCGAAGCGACGCACGGGCTGGTGCTCGACCTGGTCGCTTCGGGCCGCGTCGACGGGCTGCGAATCGACCATTCCGACGGACTGTTCGACCCGGGCGCCTACTTCGCGCGGCTGCAGTCCGCGTGTGCGCGCAGGCGCGGCGTCGAGCCGCCGGCCGCGGGCCCGGGGCGCTCGCCGGCGGCGGCGCGGGTCTGGCGCCCGACCTACGTCGTCATCGAGAAGATCTCGGCCGCGCACGAACGGCTGCCGACGCACTGGCCGGTACACGGCACGACCGGGTACCGGTTCGCGACGCTGGCCGTCGGCCTGTTCGTCGATCGGACGGCGAAGGAACGGATCGATCGAAGCTGGCGCGCGTTCACCGGCGAGCGCGGCCGCTTCGAGGAGATCTCGTCGGTGGGCCGACAACTGATCCTGCGCAGCGTGCTTGCCTCCGACCTGACGATGCTCGCCGCCGAGCTGTCGCGCATCGCCGCGGCCGACCGGCGCACGCGCGACTACAGCCTGGGCACGCTGCGGCGAGCGCTCGCCGATGTCGCCGCGCAGATGCCCGTCTACCGGACCTACATCGCCGAGCGCGTGTCGTCGAGCGACCGCCGCTACGTCGAATGGGCGGTCGGTGCCGCGACCCGGAGCAGCCGGACCGCCGACGTCACCGTCTTCGGCTTCGTGCGCGACGTGCTGCTCGGCCGGGCGCCGCCGGGAAGTTCCGCGGACCTGCGCGCACGGACGCTGGCCTTCGCCCGGCGTTTCCAGCAGTTCACGTCGCCGGTCATGGCCAAGGGCGTCGAGGACACGGCGCTGTACCGCTTCAACCGCCTCGTTTCGCTGAACGACGTCGGCAGCGAACCCGACGCCTTCGGGCTCACGGTGCGAGCCTTCCATGCCGCGAACGCCGACCGTTGCGAGAACTGGCCGCACGCACTGATCGCGCTATCGACGCACGACAGCAAGCGCTCGGCCGACGTGCGCGCGCGCATCGACGTGATCTCGGAGCTTCCGGCGCAGTGGCGCCTGCTGCTGCGTCGCTGGCGCACGATGAACCGTCGCCGGCGCGTCGCGCTGCGAACGGGCCGCCGCGGCAGCGACGCCGCGCCGTCGCGAAACGACGAATACCTGCTGTACCAGGTGCTGCTCGGCAGCTTCCGGCCGGAGCAGGACGCCGGTGACGGCCTGGCCGCCTACACCGATCGGATCGACGGCTACATGGTCAAGGCGGCGCGCGAGGCCAAGCAGGAAACGAGCTGGGTCAATCCCGACCCGGACTACGAGCGTGCGCTCAGCGGTTTCGTCCGCGCGATCCTGGCGCCCGGCGACTCGAACGCCTTCCTGGCCGACCTGGCGGCGCAGGTCGAGCAGTTCGGCTGGTTCGGTGCATTGAACAGCCTGGCGATGGCGACCCTGCACCTGACCGCGCCCGGCGTGCCGGATCTGTACCGCGGCAACGAATGCTTCGACTTCAGCCTCGTCGACCCGGACAACCGCCGACCGGTCGACTTCGCCGCGCATGCCGCGCTGCTCGAACGCATCGAAGGCCGTATCGACGAAGCCGGCGTCGAAGCGACGGCGGCCGAGCTGTCGCGCGACCCGCGTGCCGACGCGGCCAAGCTGTTCGTGACCTGGCGCCTGCTGCAATTGCGGCGGGCCGAGCCCGCGCTGTTTCGCGACGGCGAATATCGGCCGCTTCAGGTGAGCGGAGCGGGGGCCGAGCACCTGCTCGCCTATGCGCGCTGCAGCGGGACCTCGATCGTCGTCGTCGTCGTGGCGCGGCTGTTCGTCAAGCTCCTGCAGACGCCGGGGCGCCTGCCCGAGGGCGATGTCTGGCGGGACACGGCCGTCTTGCTCGACGGACTCGTCGACGGGGAACTCGTCGACCG
>JAAZBL010000425.1 GCA_012513825.1 Limnobacter sp.
CGCGTCGCCTTGATCGTGTCCGGGTCGGTCGCGTTCAGGAAGAACATCGCGGCGCTGCTGCCCGGATTGAATTTCTTCCTGCCCATCTTGCGCAGCAGGTTGCGCATGTTCATCGACACGTCGCCGAAGTCGATGTCGACCGGACAGGGGGTCACGCACTTGTGGCAGACCGTGCAGTGATCGGCGACGTCGGAGAATTCGTCCCAGTGGCGGATCGAGACGCCACGGCGCGTCTGTTCCTCGTAGAGGAAGGCCTCGACCAGAAGCGAGGTCGCCAGGATCTTGTTGCGCGGCGAATAGAGCAGGTTCGCTCGCGGCACGTGCGTCGCGCAGACCGGTTTGCACTTGCCGCAGCGCAGGCAGTCCTTGACCGACGCGGCGATCGCACCGATGTCCGACTGCTGCATGATCAGCGACTCGACGCCCATCAGGCCGAAGCTCGGCGTGTACGCGTTGCGCAGGTCGGCCGGCAGCGCCGGGTCGTCGAGCAGCTTGCCGCGATTGAAGCGACCCTGCGGATCGACGCGGCGCTTGTAGTCGCGAAAGTCGGCCAGCTCCTCGCTGCGCAGGAATTCGAGCTTGGTCAGGCCGATCCCGTGCTCGCCCGAGATCACGCCGTCGAGCGAACGGGCCAGCGCCATGATCCGGGCAACCGCTGCCTCGGCCTTTTTCAGCATCCGGTAGTCGTCGGAGTTGACCGGAATGTTCGTATGCACGTTGCCGTCGCCGGCGTGCATGTGCAGCGCCACCCAGACGCGGCCGCGCAACACGCGCTTCTGCACGGCCTCGATCGCGTCGAGCACCGGTGCGAAATGCTGGCCCGAGAACACGTCGCGCAGCGGTTCGCGCACCTCGGTCTTCCACGAAACCCGGATCGTTCGGTCCTGCAGCAAGTGGAACAGCGATGCCTGCGGCTCGCTCGCGAGACGGGCCTCGATCGGCTCCTGCAATTCGGCGACGCCGGACTCGGCCAGCAGTCCGCGCAGCTCGGCCAGCGGACTGTCGATCCGTTCGAGCAGGAAGCGCCAGCGCCTGCGCGTCGCGGCCAGCAGCTCGCGCGAGCGGCGGCGCCGGTCGGCCAGCAGCTCGTCGGCCGACAGCTTCTCCAGCCCGATGTCCTTCGATGCGGCGAGTTCGAGCGGCCCGGCCAGCAGCTCGTCGAGCGCATCGAGCACCTCGAGCTTGTTCTCGATCGACAGCTCGATGTTGATCCGCTCGATGCCGTCGGTGTACTCGCCCATCCGCGCCAGCGGGATGACCACGTCCTCGTTGATCTTGAACGCGTTCGTGTGCCGGGCGATCGCCGCGGTGCGTGCGCGATCGAGCCAGAAGGTCTTGCGCGCATCGGGCGCGACGGCCACGAAGCCCTCGCCCGAGCGGGCGTTGGCCAAGCGGACGACCTCGGACGTCGCTTTCGCGACGCCCTCCTCGTCGTCGCCGACGATGTCGCCGATCAGCACCATCTTCGGCAGGCCGCCGCGCCGCGACTTCGTCGCGTAACCGACGGCGCGCAGGTAGCGCTCGTCGAGGTGCTCCAGGCCGGCGAGGATCGCGCCGTGCGGTCGGCCGTCGAGGTAGTCCTTGATCTCGACGATCGACGGCACCGCGTCCTTCGGCTGGCCGAAGAATTCGAGGCAGACGGTGCGCGTGTGCCCGGGCATCCGGTGCAGCACCCAGCGCGCCGCCGTGATCAGGCCGTCGCAACCTTCCTTCTGCACGCCGGGCAGCCCGGCCAGGAACTTGTCGGTCACGTCCTTGCCCAGCCCGGCCTTGCGAAACCGTCTTCCTTCGATCTCGAGCGTCTGGCGACGCAGCGGGGCGCCGCTCATCGTGCCGTCGGCACGCAGTTGCCCCGGGGCGAACCACTGCAGCTCGAAGCGTGCGACCGGGTCGTCGTGGATCTTGCCCAGGTTGTGCCCGACGCGCTCGACTTCGAGCCAGTTGCCGTCGGGGTCGACCATCCGCCACCAGGCGAGGTTGTCGAGCGCCGTGCCCCAGAGCACGGCCTTCTTGCCGCCGGCGTTCATCGCGACGTTGCCGCCGACGCACGAGGCGTCGAGCGAGGTCGGGTCGACGGCGAAGACCAGCCCGGCCGCTTCGGCCGCCTCGGTCACGCGCCGCGTGACGACGCCGGCGCCGGCGAGGATCGTCGGCACTTCGCGTTCGAGCCCGCGCAGCCGGATCCGTTCGACCGGGCCCAGCGCCTCCAGCTTCTCGGTGTTGATGACGGCCGACAGCGGCGTCAGCGGGATCGCGCCGCCGGTATAACCGGTACCGCCGCCGCGCGGAACGATCGTCAACCCGAGTTCGATGCAGCCGGCGACGAGCCCGGCGATCTCCTGCTCGCTGTCGGGCGTCAGCACGACGAACGGATACTCGACGCGCCAGTCGGTCGCGTCGGTCACGTGCGAAACGCGGCTCAGCGCATCGAATCGCACGTTGTCGCGTGCGGTCGCGCGGCCCAGCCGGCGCATCGCGCGCTGGCGCAGCGAGGCCGCATCGGCGAACTGGCGCTCGAAGCGCCCGATGGCGCCGCGCGCCAGTTCGAGCAGCCGGCTGACGCGGGCGCTGCGGCCCGCGCTGGCGCCGTCGCCGTCGTGGCCGGCGTGCGCAGCCAGGTCGAGCGCCCTGCGACGGTCGATCTCGCCGAGCCGGTGGTGCAAGGCATCGACGAGCATTCGCAGCCGCTTCGGGTTGTCGATCAGGTCGTCCTGCAGGTAGGGATTGCGCTGCACGGCCCAGACGTCGCCGAGCACCTCGTAGAGCATCCGCGCCGAACGGCCGGTGCGCCGTTCGGCGCGCAGTTCCTCGACGATCGCCCAGCCTTCGGCTCCGAGGATCCGGAGCACGATCTCGCGGTCGGAAAACGACGTGTAGTTGTACGGGATCTCGCGAAGGCGGACCGGGCCATCGGCTTCGGGCGCGAGCAGTTGCCGGGATATCGGGGCGTTCATCCGGCCGAATTTTACGGCAGCGGGATGCGGGTAAAGTGCGTGCTCGCCGAACGTCCCCGGTGGAGGCCGGACTCGCGTGAACTCTTCGTGCCCGGCCCGCGCGGCCGACCCCGCCAGCGCGAACCGCGCATCGAACGAACACGTCCCGGCCGCCTCGCGTGCGCTGCCGGGCACCGCCGCCTACTTCGCCACGACCGTTTTCTGGGGCGCGAACATCCCGCTCACGGCGATCCTGTTCGAAACCTTCGACCCGTTCTTTCTCGGCCTGCTGCGGGCCGCGCTCGCCTCGCTGGTGCTGGCCTCGGCGGTCGTGCTGACGCTCGGCTGGCGCCAGCTCGCGCCGGCGATCCCGATCGGCCGCCTGCTCGTGCTCTCCGGCGCAATGGCCGCCTTCTTCGTCTTCTACAACCTCGGGCTGCGCTACACGAACACGATCACCGCAGCGGCGATCATGGCGGGCGCACCCGTTTATTCGTCGATCACGATGCGGGTGCTCGCCGGCAGCGCCGTCGAACGCGGCTTTCGCACGGCGCTGTCCTTGACCGTGCTCGGTGCGGCGATCGCCGTATGGAGCCGCAGCGACGGAACCGGGCTGCGCCTGCAGGGGGGCGAGGCGCTGATCGTGCTCGCCTTCGTTTGCTGGACGACCTATTCGCTGTACGCGCA
>JAAZBL010000060.1 GCA_012513825.1 Limnobacter sp.
GCTCTCGCAGTTCATGGACCAGACCAACCCGCTCTCCGAGGTCACGCACAAGCGTCGTCTCTCGGCGCTCGGGCCGGGCGGTCTCACCCGCGAGCGCGCCGGTTTCGAGGTGCGCGACGTGCACACCACGCACTACGGCCGCGTGTGCCCGATCGAGACGCCGGAAGGCCCGAACATCGGCCTGATCAACTCGCTGGCGCTGTACGCGCGCCTGAACGAGTACGGATTCCTCGAGACGCCGTACCGCAAGGTCGTCGACAGCCGCGTGACCGACGAGATCGTCTACCTGTCGGCGATCGAGGAAGGCCGCTACGTGATCGCGCAGGCGAACGCCGCAATCGACGACGAAGGCCGGCTGACCGGCGACCTGGTTTCGGTGCGCAAGGCCGGCGAATCCGAGCTGACCTCGCCCGAGCACGTCGAGTTCATGGACGTGGCGCCGTCGCAGATCGTTTCGGTCGCCGCGTCGCTGATCCCGTTCCTCGAGCACGACGACGCGAACCGCGCGCTGATGGGCTCGAACATGCAGCGCCAGGCCGTGCCCTGCCTGCGGCCCGAGAAGCCGGTCGTCGGCACCGGGGTCGAGCGCACCTGCGCGGTCGACTCGGGCACCGTCGTCACGGCGCTGCGCGGCGGCATCGTCGACTACGTCGACGCGAACCGGATCGTCGTGCGCGTCAACGACGACGAGGCGGCGGCCGGCGAGGTCGGCGTCGACATCTACAACCTGATCAAGTACACGCGCAGCAACCAGAACACGAACATCAACCAGCGTCCGATCGTCAAGAAGGGCGACGCGATCGCCGCCGGCGACGTCATCGCCGACGGCGCGTCGACCGACCTCGGCGAACTGGCGCTGGGCCAGAACATGCTGGTCGCGTTCATGCCGTGGAACGGCTACAACTTCGAGGACTCGATCCTGATCTCGGAGAAGGTCGTCTCCGACGACCGCTACACGTCGATCCACATCGAGGAGCTGTCGGTGCTGGCGCGCGACACGAAGCTCGGGCCCGAGGAGATCACGCGCGACATCTCGAACCTGTCGGAGTCGCAGCTCGGCCGGCTCGACGACTCGGGCATCGTCTACATCGGCGCCGAAGTGCACGCCGGCGACACGCTGGTCGGCAAGGTCACGCCGAAGGGCGAGACCCAGCTCACTCCGGAAGAGAAGCTGCTGCGCGCGATCTTCGGCGAGAAGGCGTCCGACGTGAAGGACACGTCGCTGCGCGTGCCCTCGGGCATGAGCGGCACCGTCATCGACGTCCAGGTGTTCACGCGCGAAGGCATCGTGCGCGACAAGCGCGCGCAGTCGATCATCGACGACGAACTGAAGCGCTACCGGCTCGACCTGAACGACCAGCTCCGGATCGTCGAGAACGACGCGTTCTCGCGGATCGAGCGGCTGCTGGTCGGCAAGACGGTCAACGGCGGTCCGAAGAAGCTCGCCAAGGGCGCCGAGGTCACCGCCGAATACCTGGCCGACCTCGACCGCTACCACTGGTTCGAGATCCGTCCGGCCGACGAGTCGGTCGCCAACCAGCTCGAGGCGCTGAAGGAGTCGATCGAGCAGAAGCGCCACCAGTTCGACCTCGCCTTCGAGGAAAAGCGCAAGAAGCTCACGCAGGGCGACGAGCTGCCTCCGGGCGTGCTGAAGATGGTCAAGGTCTACCTGGCCGTCAAGCGCCGGCTGCAGCCGGGCGACAAGATGGCGGGCCGCCATGGCAACAAGGGTGTCGTCTCGCGCATCGTGCCGGTCGAGGACATGCCGTACATGGCCGACGGCACGCCGGTCGACATCGTCCTGAACCCGCTCGGCGTGCCGTCGCGGATGAACGTCGGGCAGATCCTCGAGACGCACCTGGGCTGGGCCGCCAAGGGCATCGGCCACCGGATCGACGCGATGCTGCACCGCCAGGCCAGGGCGGCCGAACTGCGCTCGCTGCTCGAGCAGATCTACAACGGCAGCGGCCAGAAGGAAGACGTCGCCAGCCTGAGCGACGACGAGGTGCTCGAGCTGGCCGACAACCTGCGCAGCGGCGTTCCGTTCGCCACGCCGGTGTTCGATGGCGCATCGGAGCAGGAGATCGGCAAGATGCTGCAGATCGCCTACCCCGACGACGATCCGCGCACGCCGCTGATCGGCTTCACGCCGAGCAAGACGCAGGTGCAGCTCTACGACGGGCGCACCGGCGATGCCTTCGACCGCCCGGTCACCGTCGGCTACATGCACATGCTGAAGCTGCACCACCTGGTCGACGACAAGATGCACGCGCGCTCGACCGGTCCGTACTCGCTCGTCACCCAGCAGCCGCTGGGCGGCAAGGCACAGTTCGGCGGCCAGCGCTTCGGCGAGATGGAAGTCTGGGCGCTCGAGGCCTACGGCGCCTCGTACCTGCTGCAGGAGATGCTCACCGTCAAGTCCGACGACGTGAACGGCCGCACCAAGGTCTACGAGAACCTCGTCAAGGGCGAGCACACGATCGACGCCGGCATGCCCGAGTCGTTCAACGTGCTGGTCAAGGAAATCCGCTCGCTCGGCATCGACATGGATCTCGAGCGCAACTGAGGCCATCGCCC
>JAAZBL010000426.1 GCA_012513825.1 Limnobacter sp.
CCCGACGCCGCCATCGACGGCACGAGCTGCGCGGCCACCGGATCGGTGACCGCGGAGAAGACGACCGGAATCTGCTTGGTGGCAGCGACGACCGCCTGTGCCGACGGCGTGGCGATCGCGACGATGACGTCGGGCCGATCGCCGATGAACTTGCGCGCGATCTGCGCGGCGGTGCCGGTGTTGCCCTGCGCGCTCTGGTACTGCCACTTCAGGTTCTTGTCCTCGTCGAAGCCGGCCTTCGCCAGCGCCTCCTTGACGCCGTCGCGAACCGCGTCGAGCGCCGGGTGCTCGACGATGGCGGTCACGGCGACCGATTTCTGCTGCGCGAACGCCGGAGCGGCCAGTGCAGCACAGAGGGAGAGGCCGGCGAGCGCCGCCAGCGGAAGCTTCAACGAGGACATCGGGAACTCCAGTCAGCAGTTAGCCGAACGATTTCGGACACAAGGCAGCGAGTCTACCGCGGCTCAGCGTCCGTAGACCTTGCCGAACAGCTCCCAGGTTTTCCCGTTGAACTGTCCGAGCTGCTCGCGCTCGATCGGAAAGAAGTCGTCGGGTCCGGTCTTCACCGTCACGCCGGGCAGCAGCATCGGCAGCGTCATGTCGAGGCTGGCAGCCTGCTTCATCACGTTGGCACGCGTCAGCTCGTCGCCGGCCTGCTCGAGCACCTTCACCATCGTCTGCGCGACCGTATAGCCGTAGACGTTGAAGTTGTCGTTCAGGTCGCCGTTCGGATGGTATTTCTTCATCCAGGCCAGCCAGTCCTCGTACTCCTTGCCCTGCTGGAACTGCGGATCGGTCGGATCCTTGATGTAGAAGGCGCTGATGATGCCGACCGAGTTCTCCAGACCCGCCGGCGTGAGCACCGAACCGACCGCGTTCGAGACGCTGTTCAGGTAGTGCACCGGCTTCCAGTCGATCTCGGCCGCCTTCTTGATCGCCTGCGCGGCGAACTTCGGCGTGGTGATGTTGAAGAAGGTGTCGGCGCCCGACGACTTCAGGCTGACCATCTGGCTGTCGACGGTCGGGTCGGTGACCTCGTAGGACTGCCGGGCCACGATCATCGTCGCTGCCTTGTCGCCCAGGCCGTCCTCGAAGCCCTTCAGGTAGTCCTTGCCGTAGTCGTCGTTCTGGTAGAGCACGCCGATCTTCGCGTCGGGCTTCGTCTCGAGGATGTGCTGCGCGTAGATGCGGCCCTCGGACTGGTAGCTCGGCTGCCAGCCCATCGTCCACGGAAAGTTCTCCGGATCGCCCCACTTGGTCGCGCCGGTGGCCACGAACAACTGCGGGACCTTGCGTTGGTTCATGTAGCGGTGGATGGCCGAGTTCGACGGCGTTCCCAGCGACTGGAACACGAGCAGAACCTCCTCCTGCTCGACCAGCTTGCGGGCCTGCTCGAGCGTCCTCGGGGGGCTGTAGCCGTCGTCGAGCGAGACGAAGGTGATCTTGCGGCCGTTGATCCCGCCTTCGGCGTTGATCTTGTCGAAGTAGGCGCCGATCGCCTTGCCGATCGCGCCATACGCCGAGGCCGGCCCGGAGTACGGGTTCACGTGGCCGACCTTGATCTCGGTATCGCTGGCACCGGGATCGTATTTCTTCTGCGCGAGCGCGGGCGTCGCAACGAGGACTGCGGCCAGCGCGGCCGCTGCAAGACCGGATCGACGCTTGTCCATCTCCTACCTCCTGCCCTCAGGCCTGGGAACCAACCTCGCCCACAGCTTCTGCAGCATGCCGCTGACTCCGGACGGCATCAGGAGCATGAAGGCGATCAGAAAGACTCCGTAGATGGCCCACGGAGCCGACTTCGAGATCTCGTCGGCGACGTTCGGCACGAACTGGATGAAGATCGCGCCGAAGATCGCGCCCGAGATCGATGCGAGCCCGCCGACGACGACGCCGACGAGCAGGAAGATCGACAGGAACACGGTGAAGCTGTCCGGCGCGACGAAGGACACGACGACCGCGCCGAGCGCGCCCGCGACACCGGTGAACGCCGCCGACACGCCGAAGGCCAGCGTCTTGAACTTCGGCAGGTCGATGCCCATCGCAGCCGCGGCAATCGGGTGGTCGCGGATCGCGATCAGCGCCCGGCCCACTCGCCCGCGCAGCAGGTTGCGCGCGATCACGAACATCAGCACGGCGATGGCCAGCGAGAACAGGTAGAGCCAGCGATCGGGACTCAGCGGCTGGCCGAACAGCGCGAACTCGAACGGCGGGTCGGGCTTCATCAGGACGATGCCCTGCACGCCGCCG
>JAAZBL010000427.1 GCA_012513825.1 Limnobacter sp.
CGCCGACCTGCGGATGGTCGCCGAAATGCGCGTGCAGAAGCTGGTTCAGCAGTTGCCCCTGTTCGCGCACGCGCTCGAGCAGCCGGTCGCGACGGATCACCTGCTGCACGGCCAGCGCCGCCGCGCATGCGACGGCGTGCCCGAGATAGGTATGCCCATGCTGGAAGAAGCCGCTGCCCTTGCCGATCGCGTCGACGATGCCCGAGCGGACGAGTACGGCCCCGATCGGCTGGTAGCCACCGCCGAGGCCCTTGGCGATCGTCATCAGGTCGGGCGAGATGCCTTCCTGCTCGCACGCATGCAGCGTGCCGGTACGCCCCATGCCGCACATCACCTCGTCGAGCAGAAGCAGGATGCCGTGCCGGTCGCACAGCTTGCGCACGCCTTCGAAGTAGCCGGGGGGCGCGGTCAGTGCGCCCGAGGTCGCGCCGCCGACGGTCTCGGCAACGAAGGCGATGACGTTTTCGCCGCCGAGGCGCTCGATCGCCTGCTCGAGTTCGCGGACCAGTCGCTGTCCGTATTCGGTCGGGCTCTCGCCGGGCTGCAGGTCCCTGTACGCGTAGGTCGGCGATACATGCTCGACGTCGATCAGCAGCGGCGCGAACTGCGCACGCCGCCAGGCGTTGCCTCCGACCGCGAGCGCGCCGAGCGTGTTGCCGTGATAGCTCTGCCGGCGCGCAATGAAATGCCTGCGCTGCGGCTGTCCGATCTCGACGAAATACTGGCGTGCGAGCTTCAGCGCCGCCTCGATGGCCTCCGATCCGCCCGACACCAGGTAGACATGCCCGATGCCTTCGGGCGCATCGTCGACCAGCGTATCGGCGAGCTGCTCGGCGACCTCGGTCGTGAAGAAGCTCGTATGCGCGTACGACAGCCGGTCGATCTGCGCGTGCATGGCCGCGTTGACGTCGGGATGGCCGTGCCCCAGGCACGAAACGGCAGCGCCGCCCGAGGCATCGATGTACCGCCTGCCTTCGGAGTCTTCGATCCAGACGCCCTGCCCGCCGACGGCAACCGGCATGCGCTTGTTCAGGATGCGATGGAGGATGCGGGTCATGGCGGATCTCCGGGCGATCGCGATGCATGCAATTGCGGGCCGCCGTCATGCGGCCCGGTTCGGGTCCGCCGAGGATAGCGCAGGACTCAGTCGATGCGCTGCAGGACCTGGTCGAGCGCCTGCCCGTCGGCTTCCGCCACGCGGACACGCACCGGCCACGGCAGCCTGTCGGGATCGAACCAGACGACGATCGACGGCGAATCGTCGCCCGGCGGCACCAGCCGGCGGATCGGAATCGCGACGACCGTGCCCGCCTCGAAGCGCAGCTCCTCGGGTTCCTCGATCCGCCATTGCGACCGCGTGATCCGGGAAGTGGCCAGCATCGGGAACTCGAAGGTGTAGCCGGCGCCGAGCGAAGCGCCGTCGCCGGCCGCCAGCAGCAGCCCCAGTTGCGCCAGCACCGACAGCCGGTCCTGCGTCTTCTCGGGTGCCTCGACTCGCTGGCCATCGAAGAAGACCGCCTGTCCGCTGGCCCGGTCGA
>JAAZBL010000428.1 GCA_012513825.1 Limnobacter sp.
CCCATGGCGACCGCACCGACCGCCTTGCCGTTCGCGTCGGTGATCACGCCGAAGCTCAGGTCGACGTAGAGCTTCCTGCCGTCCTTGTGGATCGCGCGCGTCGCGCGCACGGCGTTGCCGAGCCGCGTGCGACCGGTTTCCAGCGCACGGTCGTAGGCCGCCCAGTGCGCAGCGCGCAGCCGTTCCGGGATGATGACGTCGAGACTGCTGCCGACCACCTCGTCGGCGGCAAAACCGAACACGGCTTCTGCGCCCTGGTTCCAGACCCGGATCAGTCCGTCGCGGTCGGCGAAGATCAGCGCATCGGGGACCTGCTCGACGATCGCCTGGTACGGGGCCGGTGCATTGTCGGAGGACATCCGGAACTCCTCGAAAGCCCGGCGGCGGAAGCGCCGCCTCGATCAGCGAGCATACCGGTAACGGCTTCGTTCGGGTCTTCGCGGCGCGCAGCGCAGGACGGCCGGCAGTCGCGGCCGCAATCCGGGCAGCGCGACGTCGACCAGGCGCAGACGCCGAGGCCGGCGGCATACGCGGCATAGATCGCCAGCAGTGCCTTGCGCGACAGTCGCTTCTCGAAGCCGGGCGTGAAGCGGCTCGGCATCACCTTGAAGTCGACGATCGCGGCGAGTACGGCGGTCGCCGCCGCGTCGCGCAGGCAGCCGTGGAAGCGATCGGGCCGGCGGCGGTGACGCTCGTACAGCAGGGCCCAGAAGATCGACATCAGGTGATGGATCGCATATCCGCTGGCCGTGTGCTTGAGCGACGCCCGGTTCTTGCGGGCAGCGCGTTCGCCGAACAGCCACTGGCTCGTCGCATTGGTGCCGGACGCAGCGTGGCGTGTCTGGACGCGGCTGCACAGAGCGATCGCCGCCGTCGACGTGAGGCTGGCGACGCTGCCTGCAATCACTGCCCGCCACAGCGGCCGCATTCGCATTCGATACACCGTCCGGTTGGAATTCGTCGCGAGCCACCGCACGTGCGGTGCCCGGGCATCCGCCGTGCACGGGCGAACTCGCGCAGGCGGCGCGCGGGCCCGCGGCAGCGCGCGAGCCGGCCACGGGAGACGAGATGCTGGTCCTGGTCACGGGCGGAAGCGGTTTCATCGGCAGCCGATTGATCGGACGATTGATCGCTGCCGGCCATCGGGTGCGCAGCGCCGGCCGCAGGCCCGCGCGGATCGTCGCAGCCAGCGCACAGGCGCCCGATCGGGACTCGCGGATCGAGCACGTCGCAGCCGACTTCACCCGCGACCACTCGACCGAGGACTGGCTGCCTCGACTCGAAGGCGTCGACGTCGTCGTCAATGCCGTCGGCATCATCCGCGAACGCGGGCCGCAGAGTTTCGATGCGCTGCACACGCGGGCGCCGAGCGCCTTGTTCGCGGCCTGCGAGCGCGCCGGCGTGCGCCGCGTCGTCCAGCTTTCGGCACTCGGCGCCGACGAGCAGGCTGCGAGCCGGTTTCACCTGAGCAAGCGGCGCGCCGACGAATTCCTGCTCGGACTGCGCGTTTCGGCGGCCGTCGTCCAACCGTCGCTGGTCTACGGCCCGGGCGGCGGCAGCGCCCGGCTCTTCGACACGCTGGCCAGCCTTCCGCTCGCGCCCTTGCCTGCCGGCGG
>JAAZBL010000429.1 GCA_012513825.1 Limnobacter sp.
CGCTGCACCTTGCCGGTCGTCGTCATCGGCAGCTCGTCGATGAACTCGATCTCTTTCGGATACTCGTAGGGCGCGAGCTTGCCGCGTACGTGCTCCTGCAGTTGCGCGACCAGCGCGTCGCCGGCCTGGTGGCCGGGCGCCAGCACGACGTAGGCCTTGACCACGGCGCCGCGCTCGGCGTCGGGCTTCGGCACGACCGCGGCATTGGCCACGGCCCGGTGCTGGACCAGGCAGTTCTCGATCTCGCTGGGCCCGATCCGGTAGCCGGCGGCCTTGAACATGTCGTCGGCACGGCCGCCGTACCAGAGGTAGCCGTCGCGGTCGACCGTCGCCTGGTCGCCGGTGCGCCACCAGTCGCCGATCAGCTTGGCCTGCGTCGCTGCGTCGTTGCGCCAGTAGCCGAGGAAGAACACCGGGTCGGGATGGCCGTGCCGGTCCAGGCGGTTGACGACGATTTCGCCGAGCTCGCCGGCCGGGAGTTCCCGGCCTTCGTCGTCGACGACGGCGATCCGGTGGCCCGGATACGGGCGTCCTATCGATCCGGGCTTGGCCGGCCAGCGCAGCGCCGAATTGCCGACGATGTAGTTCGCCTCGGTCTGCCCGTACATCTCGTTGACCGTGAAGCCGAGCGCCTCGCGGCACCAGTCGAACAGCGTGCCGCCGACCGACTCCCCGGCGCTCATCATCGCGCGCAACGCGAGCCGATGACGGCGGCGCGGCTCTGGTTCGTGCTTCATCATCATCTTCAGCGCGGTCGGGAACAGGAAGGTGTTCGTGACGCGGTGGCGCTCGAGCAGCTCGTAGGCGCGCTCGGCGCCGAAGCGCCCGGCGCCGGCCACGATCGGCTTGCCGAAGTACAGCGTCGGCAGCAGCGCGTCCATCAGCCCGCCGGTCCACGCCCAGTCGGCCGGCGACCAGAACACGTCGTCGTCCTGCGGAAACCAGTTCTGCGAAGCGACGAAGCCCGGCAGGTTGCCGATGATCGCCGAATGCGGGATCAGCGCGCCCTTCGGCGGCCCGGTCGTGCCGCTGGTGTAGATCAGCACGGCCGGGTCGCGCGCCAGCGTGTCGACCGCCTGCTGCTCGTCGCTCGCACCTGCCAGCAGCTCGGCCCAGCGCAGTTCGCCGGCCGCGAGCTCGGACGGATCGGCGCCGTCGACGACGACGACATGGCGCAGCGCGTCCGTGCGCGCCTCGCGCAGGTTTCCGAGCCAGGCCGAATCGACGATCGCGGCCACCGTTTCGCTGTCGGAGAGCCGGTACTGCAGCGCATCGGGTCCGAACAGGATCGACAGCGGCATCGCGATCGCGCCGAGCCGCATGATCGCGAAGTAGGCGACCGCGGTCTCCGGTCGCTGCGGCAGCACGATCGCGACGCGGTCGCCGCGCTGCACGCCGAGTGCGGCCAGCGCATTGGCGAGCCGGCGGGCGTCGCGATCGATCTCGGAATATCCGAAGCGCTCGACGCTGCCGTCGCCGGCATCGAAGACGATCGCCGTGCGGTCCGCGTCGCGCGCCCAGCGCGCGCAGCACAGATCGGCGATGTTCATCCGTTCCGGCACATGCCAGCGGAACCCTTCGTGCAGCGCATCGTAGTCATTGGTGACGCTGGATTTCGGCATACCGATTTCCTCGAGTTCGCACGGCCCGGCCGGCAGGAGCGGGCCGGATTCCTATAATCGTCGACGCAAGGAGTGTCATTGTGCCAAGTCGAAGCGAAGGCGCGACCGGAGACGGGGTGCGGTGCGCAAGCGATGCGCCGCCGCAGCCCTACGTCCCTCGGCGCAGCAGCGAATCCCGGTTCGTCGAGATCCGGGGCCTGCGCTATCACCTGCGCCACTGGCCGGCGGATCCGCGCGCCGCGCAGGCGGCCGGCGGCGAGCGACGCGTGCATCTGCTGCACGGCTGGATGGACGTTTCCGCGTCGTTCCAGTTCGTCGTCGACCTGCTGCCTGCGCACTGGACGCTGATCGCGCCCGACTGGCGCGGCTTCGGCCTCAGCGCCCGGACCGCGGCCGATTGCTACTGGTTCCCCGACTACCTAGCCGATCTCGACCGCCTGCTCGACGAATTGTTGCCCGGCGAGTCCGTCGACCTCGTCGGGCACAGCATGGGCGGCAACCTGGCCACCTTGTACGCCGGTCTGCGGCCGGCGCGCGTGCGCCGTCTGGTCAATCTCGAAGGGACGGGCCTCGAGGGGGCGGTGCCCGAGCAGGCGCCGTTGCGCTACCGCGAGTGGCTCGACCAGCTTCGCGACGGCGTCGGCCTGCGCGACTACCCGTCGCGCGCCGCGGTCGCACAGCGGCTGATGCGCAACAATCCGCGGCTGCGCGCCGACTACGCGGCCTTTCTCGCCGGGCACTGGGGCCTGCCGACGTCCGGCGGCCGTTTCGCGCCGGCCGGCGACCCGGCGCACCGGATCGTCAATCCGATCCTGTATCGCGTCGACGAAATCACCGAAATCTGGCGCCTGATCGAGGCCGACGTGCTCTGGGTGCTTGCCGAGCACGGCGGCGAGCGGCGGCGCTTCGTCCAGGAGCCGGCCTACCGGCAGCGCCTGTCGGTCATCCGCTCGCTCAGCAGGGAGACCGTTGCCGGCGCCGGACACATGCTGCACCATGACCAGCCGGCCGTCGTTGCGGCCCTGATCGAGGAGTTCCTGTCTTGAATGCGCCCGAAGGCCTTGGCATTCGCGCTGCCGCGAATGTCAATTCCGACCCGCGGCGCGTGAACGCCGACTTGCACTGTCATTCGCAGATGTCCGACGGCGTGCTCACGCCCGCCGAAGTCGTCCGCCGCGCGCACGCCCATGGCGTGCAGATCCACGCCCTGACCGACCACGACGAACTCGGCGGCCTGGCCGA
>JAAZBL010000430.1 GCA_012513825.1 Limnobacter sp.
CTTCGCCGGCTGGTGAACTTCGCCGACTGGTGAACTTCGCCGGCTGTGTGCTTCGCCGGCGGGTCAGAGCATCGGCTTCGCGGAGCCGAAGAGCTGCGCCGACCCGGAAGCGCTTCCCGACCGCTGCGGGCGTGTGCGCCGCGCCCGCCGCCGATCGCCCTGCCACCACCGGCCGGCGGTGGCAGGGTATCGCGATTTCGAGACATCGCGTCAAATTCCCGCTGTAAGCCTCTCTGTTTTCAAGGCTTTTTTCGCTAGACTCGCGGAATGCCGCGGCTCGCACCCGAAGGAGGGGAGGAGGCGCGAAGCGGGCAGCATCAAGAAAGGCGCCGTCGGCCGGTGCCGATGAAGGGGTGGCGGGGTGCAGATCGGGACATGGGGCGGTGCTTCGGCATCGCAAACGGCGTCGGGCGCAACGGCCCGGCTGCGGGCGGGGCTGTTCGGCCTGGAGCGAAAGTTCGGACGTCGCTTGAAGTCGGCAATCCTCGCTCTCGCGCTCGCCTTGCCGTTCGGGCTGGCCGGCCAGGGGCTTGCGCAGGCCGCAGCCGGTGCCGGCGCTTCGAGCGCGAAGCAACCGGCGTCCAAGGCGTCTGCCAAGAAGACCGGGAACGCGGCGGCGCGCCGGACAAGCGCCGGCAGCGCGCAGAAGCGCGTCGCCCGGAAGTCCGCCGCCGGCAGGGCCGCTGCCGGCAAGCCGGCGACGAAGGCCGTCGCGCGAACGAGCGGCTCCAAGACGGCCGTTCGTGCGGCAGCCACCCGTCGCGTCACTCATACGCCAGCGCCGCCGCGCCTGTCGGTAGGTCAATCGATCGGCCTGCATCAGGTCTACGACCCGCTCGCGCTGCATTCGTCGGTGGCGCTGGTGCTCGATGCGACCAGCGGCCGGGTACTGTTCGAGAAGAACACGCATGCGGTGCTGCCGATCGCGTCGATCACGAAGCTGATGACCTCGCTGGTCGTGCTCGAGGCCGGGCTGCCGCTCGGGGAACTGCTGCAGATCACCCAGGCCGACGTCGATACCGAGAAGTTCACGCGTTCGCGGCTCAAGGTCGGGACCCGGCTGACGCGCGACGAGATGCTGCAACTGGCGCTGATGTCGTCGGAAAACCGCGCGGCCAGCGCGCTCGGGCGCCACTATCCGGGCGGGTTCCCGGCCTTCGTGCGACGGATGAACGAGAAGGCAGTCGAACTCGGGATGACCGATACGCGTTTCGTCGAACCGACCGGGCTGTCGAGCGCCAACGTTTCGACCGCGGTCGACCTCGCCAAACTGGTGGTGGCCGCATCGAAGTACCCGCTGATCCGCGACTATTCGACCGCGTCGTCGCTGATCGTCGAGGCCGGTCCGCGCCTGGTCAGCTATCGGAACACGAACCGGCTGATCGACCGCGACGATTGGGAGATCGGCCTGCAGAAGACCGGCTACATCTCCGAAGCGGGCAACTGCCTCGTAATGCGCACGTCGATCGACGGGCGCCCGATCGTGCTGGTCCTGCTCGATGCCGAGGGCAAGCTGTCGCGATTCGGCGATGCGCAGCGTATTCGCAGCTGGCTCGAAACCGGTCCCCGGCCCGGCGACGGCATGCGCGCGCTGGCTCAGCCGTCGCGCGATTCGTAGCCCAGTGCCGACGAGATCAGGGCGGCCGTCCGGCAGACCTGGTCGATCCAGTCGTCCTGCAGGAAATCCGCCGGCGCCGAAATCGACAGTCCGGCGACGAGCCGGCCGGTGTCGTCCCGCACGCCGGCGGCGATGCAGCGCACGCCCAGCTCCAGTTCCTCGTTGTCGCGCGCGTAGCCGCGCGCGCGCACCAGCGCAAGCTCGC
>JAAZBL010000431.1 GCA_012513825.1 Limnobacter sp.
GGCCGCGCAGCCGCTCGTCGAACGCGGCGCGCGCTGGGTCGCGACGCCGGCCGAAGCGGCGCGCGAGGCCGAGTTCGTCTGCACGAACGTCACGGCGACGGAAGACGTCGAGCAGGTGCTGTTCGGCCAGAACGGCGTGGTTTCGGGGGCGGCGGCCGGCACCGTCGTCATCGACTTCTCGACGATCTCGGCCGTGGCCACTCGCGAATTCGCTCGACGGCTGGCCGAACGCGGCGTCGAGATGCTCGACTGCCCGGTTTCGGGCGGCACGATGGGCGCGCAGGGGGCGAGCCTGTCGATCATCGTCGGCGGCAATGCCGAGGTGCTCGAGCGTGCCCGGCCGCTGCTCGAGAAGCTGGGCAAGACGATCACGCACATCGGCGGCAACGGGGCCGGCCAGGTGGTCAAGGCCTGCAACCAGATCGTCCAGGTCGTCAACATCCAGGGCATCGCCGAGGCAACGCTGTTCGCCCGACGCAACGGCGTCGATCCGCACAAGATGCTGGCCGCGTTGCAGGCCGGGCTGGCCGGCAGCCGGATGCTCGACATGATGGGTCCGAAGATGGCCGCACGCGACTTCGCCGCCGGCATCGAGGCCAGGCTTCACCAGAAGGATTTCGGGCTCGCCGTCGCGATGACTCAGGCGCTCGGGCTGTCGCTGCCGGCCACGGCGGTGGTTTCGCAGCAACTGAACGCACTGGTCGGCAACGGCTGGGGCAAGGACGATACTTCGTCGCTACTGCGGGTGCTCGAAGGGGCGAACCGGGGGCAGGGCGAGGGCGCGGACGAAGCCTGAACGGGCCGATTCGCGCCGGATCGCCGAGTCGGGCAAGGCGCCGATTCTGACGTACCACGCTTTGCCCAGTTCGATGAAGCGGCTCGACGCCATCGTCGAACGGCGCCTGGATCTTTGGAACCGTCAGAAAGGAACTCGTCAATGAAGGTCAGTATCTTCGGTCTCGGCTACGTCGGAGCCGTGTCCCTGGCTTGCCTGGCACGCGACGGCCACCAGGTGATCGGCGTGGACGTCGACCCGGCCAAGCTGGCGATGCTGCGCGAGGGCGTCACGCCGGTCGTCGAAGAGGGGATGGTCGACCTGGTGCGCGAGGTCGTCGCCAGCGGCAAGGTCGCGGTCACCGAAGACGTGCGCGAGGCGATCCACGGCAGCGAGGTTTCGCTGATCTGCGTGGGGACGCCGTCGGCCCCGAACGGCAGCCAGGACCAGAGCGCGGTGCTGCGGCTGGCCGCCGACATCGGGCGCGCGCTGGCCGACAAGGCCGACACGCACGTGCTCGTTTTCCGCTCGACGCTGGCGCCGGGAACCGTCGAGAGCGTCGTGAAGCCGATCGTCGAGCGCGAATCGGACAAGCGCGACGGCAACGGCTTTCACCTGTGTTTCCAGCCGGAGTTCCTGCGCGAAGGTTCGTCGATCAAGGATTACGACAAGCCGCCGTTCACGATCGTCGGCGCGAACCATCCGCACCCGGTCGCCGTCCTGAGGAAGCTGTTCGGCCATCTGCCCTGCGAGTTCATCGAGACCTCGGTCGGCACGGCCGAGATGATGAAGTACTGCTGCAACAACTTCCACGCGTTGAAGATCACCTTCGCCAACGAAACGGCCCGCCTGTGCGAAGCGATCGGCGTCGACCCGTTCGAGGTGATGGACCTCGTCTGCAGGGATCGCCAGCTCAACATCTCGCCGGCCTAC
>JAAZBL010000061.1 GCA_012513825.1 Limnobacter sp.
GCGCCGACAGCGTCTTCAGTTCGGCCAGCGACTCCGGGTTCACGAGACCCGAGAGATCGCCGGTCGGCTCCTGCAGCAACAGCGAGCGCACGAGCCTTCGCATGATCTTCATCGTTCGCGTCTTCGGCAAATCGGCGACGAACAGCAGCTCGGACGGCCGGAACGAGGATCCGAGCGCCGCGACGACGGCGTCGCGCAGTTTCCCGGCGACCTCCGGCCCCGGCGACACGCCGCGAGCGGGTACGCAGACGCAGACGACCGCCGAGCCCTTGACCGGGTCGGGCAGGCCGACGGCCGCCGCTTCGGTGAGCAGCCCGGTCGCCAGCAGCGCGCCTTCGATCTCCGCCGGTCCGGTGCGTTTGCCGGCGATCTTGATCGTGTCGTCGGAGCGGCCGTGGATGTACCAGAAGCCACGCGAGTCGATCGACGCGAAGTCGCCGTGCACCCAGAGCCCCGGAAGTTTCGACCAGTAGCTCTCGATGTAGCGGTCGGGATCCCGCCAGAATCCGCGCGTGAGCCCGATTGACGGGGTCGTCAGCGCCAGCTCGCCGACCTCGCCGCTGCCGACCGGCCGCCCGGCCTCGTCGACGACGACGGCGCCCATGCCCGGAATCGGTCCCGCGAATGCGCAGGCTTCGATGTCCGGATGCAGCACGGTGCCGGCGACGATGCCGCCGCCGATCTCGGTGCCGCCCGAGTAGTTGAGCAGCGGCACGCGCCCGCGACCGATTTCCTCGCGGAACCAGTTCCAAGCCTCGGGCGTCCAAGGCTCGCCGGTGGCCGCACTGACGCGCAGGCTGTCGAGCGCGTACCGTTCGGCGGGATTGTCCGGCTGCTGCATGAACGCGCGGATCATCGTCGGCGCGACGCCGAGGTAGCTGATCCGGTGATCCTGCACGAGCCGCCAGAGCCGTCCCGGCTCGGGATAGTCGGGCACCCCCTCGGCGAGCAGCATCGTGGCGCCGACCAGCGGCACGGCCACGGCCAGGATCGGGCCGGTCAGCCATCCCATGTCGCTCATCCACAGCAGCCTGTCGTCGGGCCGCAGGTCGAGGATCAGCCCGAAGTCGAGCGCGGCCTTCGTCATGAAACCGCAGTGCGTATGCACGGTGCCCTTCGGCTTGCCGGTCGTCCCGGACGTGTAGACGATCATCGCCGTCGTCTCGGCCGGCAGCTCGACCGGCGCCATCTCGCGCGCATCTGCGACCAGTTCGCGCCAGGCGCGATGGCGGTCCGTGGACTCGAAACGGACGCTGCGGGGGTCGCGTTCGACGACGATCACATGTCGCAGCGACGGCACCGACGCGGCAGCCGCATCGATGACTTCGAGCATCCCGATGCGCTTGCCGCGGCGCCAGCTGAAGTCGGCCGTGACGACCGCCTTCGCCTCGGCGTCGGCCAGGCGTTCGGCGACCGCTTGCGGGCCGAAGCCCGAGAACATCGGCAGCGCGATCGCACCGATGCCGACGATCGCCAGGTAGGCCGCGATCGTTTCGGGGAGCATCGGCATGTAGAGGCCGACCACGTCCCCCTGCCCGATGCCGAGTTCGTGCAGGCCGGCCGAAGCACGACCCGTGAGGCTCGCGAGTTCGCGATAGTCGAGCATTCGCCGCTCGCCGTTCTCGCCTTCCCATTCGATCGCCGGGTGTTCGCCGCGCCCGGATGCGATCGTGCGGTCCAGGCAGTTCCACGCGAGGTTCGTGGTGCCGCCCAGGCACCACTGCGCCCACTGCGGACCCTTCGAGACGTCGAGCAGCCGGTCGAAGGGCCGGAAGAAATGCAGCCGGTGGAAGTCCATCACGGCTCGCCAGAACC
>JAAZBL010000062.1 GCA_012513825.1 Limnobacter sp.
CCGGCGCAGCGCTCTCGAGCTCGGCGGGCGGCGGCTCCTGCAGCATCAGCGAGACGATCTTCATCGATTCGTCGTCCGGGTCGCGCGCGATGCTGAAGCCGAGCGAGCGCATCAGCCGCAACATCGGCGTGTTGCCGGCCAGCACGTAACCGTCCATGCGCTGGAGGCCGCGCTGGCGCGCGACCTCGATCAGTGCGCGCATCAACGTCGTGGCGACCCCCTGCCCCTGGTATTCGTCGGCGATCGCCACCGCGAACTCGCAGGTGTCGCGATCGACGTTGAGCAGGTAGCGCGCGACGCCGATCAGGCGCTCGCCTTCGCCGGGATCGTGCGTGATCGAAGCCGCGTCGCCCTCGAGTGCGGGCTCGTAGGGCAGCACCGCCACCAGCGCCAGCTCGCGGTCGTAGTCGATCTGCGTGTAGCGGATCAGCATCCGCGGCGTCAGCTCGTTGAGCGCCGAGATGAAGCGGAAGTAGCGCGACTGCGGCGACAGCCCGCGCGTGAAGCGCTGCAGGCGGTCGGCGTCCTCGCCCTGGATCGGGCGAATCAGGTAGGCGCGGCCGTCGCGCATCCTGGCCTCGCGCGACATGTGCGCAGGGTACGGCATGATCGCCATGTGACCGTAGCGCGCCCCGGTCTGCAACGGCGGCGGGGACGGGTCCAGCACGATCCGCGCATCGACGGCGATCGCGCCGTTCTCGTCGCAGATCAGCGGGTTGATGTCCATCTCGGCGAGCTGCGGCAGCTCGCAGATCATCTCCGACACGCGCACCAGCACGCGCACCAACGCCTCGTCGTCGATCGCCGGCGTGCCGCGGAACGCCTCGAGCGAGGCGGCCACGCGCGTGCGTCCGATCATGCTGCGCGCAAGGAAGTCGTTGAGCGGCGGAAACTCGAGCGTCGTGTCGCGCAGCAGCTCGACGCGCGTGCCGCCGGCGCCGAAGGCGACGACCGGGCCGAACAGGCGGTTGCGGAACACGCCGACGTACAGCTCGCGGCCGCTGCGCCCGCGCACCATCGGCTGCAGCGAAACGCCCTCGATCTTCGCCTCGGGCAGCGACTCGCGCACCGAAGCGACGATCGCCGTGAACTGCAGCCGCACTTCGGACGCGTTTCGCACGTTCAGCGCGACGCCGCCGTAATCGCTCTTGCGCGAGACGTCGTGCGAGGCGATCTTCATCACCACCGGGAATCCGATCTGCTCGGCCAGCATCACGGCCTCGCTGGCGCTGCGCGCCAGCACCGTCTGCGTGACGCCGATGTTGAAGGCCCCGAGCAGCGCCTTCGACTCGATCTCGGTCATCACTTCCCGGCCTTCGGCGAGCACGTCTTCGACGATCGAGCGCGCGCCTTCGACGTCGGGGCTGTCCAGGTCGGACATCGGCCGCGGCGCCTGCAGCAGCAGCAACTGGTTCTGGTAGAAGGTGGCCACCGTCGAGAACGCGTCGACGGCCGCCTCGGGCGTGCGGTAGACGGGCACGCCGGCGGCCACCAGCCGCGGCCGCAGCCGGTTGACCGAGCGGTCGCCGAGCCAGCAGGCGAACAGCGGCTTCGGGATGTTCCGGGCAAGGGCCGCGATCCGGTCGGCGATGCCCTCGGCGTCGACGCCGGGGGCCGGCGTGAGCAGCGCGAGCAGCGCATCGGAGTTCGCATCGGCCGCCAGCGCCTCGATCGCGTTGGCGTAGTCGTCGGGCCCCGCATCGATGCCGAGGTTCAGCGGGTTGAGCGCCTCCGCCCCGGCCCCGGAGACGCCGAGCTCGGCCAGTTTCGCAAGGCTCGCTTCCGAGTACTGCAGCAACTGGATGCCCTGCATCGCCGCCTGGTCGGCCGCCAGCAGCGCCGGACCGTGCCCGTTGCTGATGATCCCGAGACGCTTGCCGATCGGCCAGTTGCGCGCCGACAGGTAGCGCACCGCGGTGAAGAGCTGCGTGAACAGCCGAACCTGCACGGCGCCGGCGCGTCGCATCGCCGCGACGTAGACGGCATCGGCGACGACCAGCGCTCCCGAGTGCGTGCGTACGACGCCGCGCGTGGACGCGTCGCGGCCGGCCTTCAGCACGACGACCGGCTTGATCGTGGCCAGCGCCCGCAGCGCGCTCATGAAGCCGCGCGCGTCGTGGACCGCTTCGAGGTACAGCGCGACGGCCTTCGTCTGC
>JAAZBL010000432.1 GCA_012513825.1 Limnobacter sp.
CGAAGTGATCGAGCGCATCCACGGTCGCTTTCCGGTCGAACCGATCGACCCGAACTACGTCGGCGAGGTCGCCGAACGCTGGCGCTACGTCGACGGCGCCGGCGAGGTCGGCGTGATTTCGTCGGTTACGCAGCCTTTCTGCAGCGACTGTTCGCGCGCCCGCCTGTCGACCGAAGGCCGCGTCTACACCTGCCTGTTCGCTCAGTCGGGCCACGACCTGCGCGCCCTGCTGCGCGGCGGCGCCGACGATCGCACGCTCGAAGCCGCGATCGGCACGATCTGGCGCGCCCGCGACGATCGTTATTCGGAACTGCGCTCGGCCGAGACCGCCCGGCTGCGCAAGATCGAGATGTCCTACATCGGCGGCTGAGAGCGCGAACCGGCATGAGCAGCAAGACCCCGATCCTCGTCGACGAGGCTCGTCCGAGCACCTTCGAGGTCGACGCGATCAACGAACGCGGCGAAACCGTCGCCACGCCGATCGCCGGCGAACATGCGCTCACGCTCTACCTCGACAAGCGCGAGTTGCTGACGCTGATGACGCTGGGGGCCGCCCCGGCCCACCTTGCGCTGGGCTACCTGCGCAACCAGCGCATCCTGCGATCGATCGACGACATCGCTTCGGTCCAGGTCGACTGGGAAACCGGCTCGGTCGCCGTCACCTCGCGCTCGCTCGCCGAGCACGGCACGGCCATCTGGGACGCGGCCGGACGCGAAGCCCTCGACGAGCGCCTCGAAAGGCGCACCGTCACCACCGGCTGCGGCCAGGGCACCGTCTTCGGCGACCTGATGGACGAGCTCGATCGAATCGTTCTGCCCGGCGGCGCGCGGCTGACGGAGGAGACGCTCTACGAGGTCATGGACCGCGTGCGCAGGCACGAATCGATCTACAAGGTTGCCGGCGCCGTGCACGGCTGCGCGCTCTGTTCGAACGCCGGCCCCGAGCGCGGCGATATCCTGCGCTTCGTCGAAGACGTCGGTCGGCACAACGCCGTCGACGCGATCGCCGGCTGGATGTGGCTCGAAGGCGTCGACGGCGGCGACAAGATCTTCTACACGACCGGCCGGCTCACGTCCGAGATGGTCATCAAGTGCGCGCAGATGGGCATTCCGTTCCTGCTGTCGCGTTCGGGGCTGACGCAGATGGGATGGGACATCGCGCGTCGCGTCGGCATCACGATGATCGGCCGCTGCCAGGGCAAGCACTACCTGCTGTTCACCGGGCGGGAACGCTTCGTCCGGCTGCCGACGACGGCTTTCGCCTGAGCGCGCCGCCCGTGACCGTCCGCCCGTCCGATTCGACGCCGGCTTCGTCCGATTCGCCCGCGGTTCCGACGATCCACTCGTCGCCCGCAGGATCGCCGGCTTCGCCTCCCGCGACGCTGCCCGACGAAATTCGCCGCGACATCACCGGGCTGGTGCTGGCCGGCGGCCTCGGGCGTCGAATGAGCGCCGACGGCGCCGGCCTCGACAAGGGGCTCGTCGCGCTGCACGGCAGGCCGATGGTCGCCCATGTAATCGAGCGGCTGGCGCCGCAGGTCGGCACGATTCTCGTCAACGCAAACCGCAACGCCGAGCGCTACGCGGCCTTCGGCCACCCGGTCGTTTCCGATGCGATCGAGGGCTACGCCGGACCGCTGGCCGGCCTGCACGCCGGCCTCGGCGCGGCGCGCACGCGCTGGCTCGTGAGCTGCCCTTGCGATTCGCCGTTCCTGCCAGCCGATCTCGTCGCCTGCCTGTGGACCGCGCTGCAGGCAGCCGACGGCGGCCCGGCGCAGCTGGCCGTGGCTCGCACCGCCGACGGCCAGGCGCATCCGGTCTTCGCGCTGGTCGACTGCGGGCTGCGTGCCGATCTCGAAGCCTTCCTGGCCAGCGGCCGGCGCAAGATCGACGCCTGGTACGCGCCGCTGAAGGTCGTCGAGGTCGACTTCCCGGACGAGGCCGCTTTCCGCAACATCAATACGCAGGAAGAATTGCGCGTCAACGAAGACGCCGAACCGAACGACAGATGAACGCCACGACCAGCCGTGCAATGAGCCTCGACGAGGCGATCAGCTGCCTGTCCGACTACGACCCGAAGGCGCTGCCGGTTTCGCGGGTGCGCGAGATCATCGAGCGGGTCGTCGAACCGGTCGAAGCGATCGAGCGCGTCGCGATCCGCTCCGCGCTCGGTCGCGTGCTGGCCGAGGACCTGATTTCGCCGATCGACGTGCCCTCGCACGACAACTCGGCGATGGACGGCTACGCAGTACGCTCGGCCGACCTCGCCGCCGATGCGCCGACCGCATTGCGGCTCGTGGGTACCGCGGTGGCCGGCCAGCCGTTCGAGGGCCGTGCCGGCGCCGGCGACACGGTGCGCGTGATGACCGGCGCGGTGATGCCCGAAGGTTTCGATTCGGTGGTCATCCAGGAGGTGGTTTCGCTCGACGGCGATCGCGTGATGATCCCGACCGGACAGGAGCCGGGCCAGAACCGCCGTCTGCGCGGCGAGGACCTGAGCCGCGGCAAGCCGGCCTTGCGCGCCGGCAAGCGGCTGGCGCCCGCCGACCTGGGCCTGCTCGCGTCGCTCGGCTTCGCCGAGGTGCCGGTGCGCCGGCGGCTGCGCGTGGCCTTCTTCTCGACCGGCGACGAGCTGCGATCGGTCGGGGAAGCGCTGGCCGCCGGCGAGGTCTACGACAGCAATCGGTACACGATTCACGCGATGCTCACGCGGCTCGGCGTCGACGTCGTCGACATGGGCGTCGTACGCGACGATCCCGAAGCGCTCGAACACGCGGTGCGCGTCGCTTCCGAAAGTGCCGACGCGATCA
Source organism: Limnobacter sp. (assembly GCA_012513825.1). Classification (GTDB taxonomy): domain Bacteria; phylum Pseudomonadota; class Gammaproteobacteria; order Burkholderiales; family Burkholderiaceae_E; genus Zeimonas. The sequence goes on from JAAZBL010000432.1 coordinate 2,811, forward strand.
TTTCGTCGGGCGGCGTCTCGGTCGGCGAGGCCGACTTCACGAAGCAGGTGATGGACAAGCTCGGCGACATCGCGTTCTGGACGATCGCGATGCGGCCGGGGCGTCCGATGGCCTTTGGCCGCATCGGGCGGGCCAGCTATTTCGGCCTTCCCGGCAACCCGGTCGCCGTGATGATCACCTTCTATTTCTTCGCGCGCGAGGCGCTGCTGCGGCAGATGGGTGCGCAGGTCGAACCGCTGCCTTTCGTGCGCGCACGCTCGTTGACCGCGTTTCGCAAGCGTCCCGGGCGCACCGAGTACCAGCGCGCGCGATTGGCGCACGAACCCGACGGAACGATGAGCGTGCGCAGCGCCGGCAGCCAGGGCTCAGGCGTGCTGCGCTCGATGTCGGAGGCCAACTGCGTCGTCGTGCTGCACCACGACCAGCAGGCGGTCGCGGTCGGCGACCTCGTCGACTGCATCGCGTTCGACGGCCTGATCTGACAGCGGGTGCCCGCGTGAAGGCCGTGGAGAGCTGCGATTTCCTGATCGTGGGCGCCGGCATCGCCGGCGCGTCGATCGGCTACTGGCTGGCGCCGCACGCTCGCGTGATCCTGCTCGAACGCGAGTCGCAACCGGGTTATCACTCGACCGGACGCTCGGCCGCGCTGTTCATGGAAAGCTACGGCACGGCGCAGGTTCGCGCGCTCACGATGGCCAGCCGGGCGTTCTTCGAGCAGCCTCCGGCCGGTTTCGCCGAACACCCGCTGCTCGCGCCGCGCGGCGCGCTGATCGTCGCACGACACGGCGAGCAGGCGCTGCTCGACGAGCACTGGCGCATCCTGCAGGCCGTCACGCCGCGGGCAGCGAAGCTCGATGCCGAGGCGGCCCGCCGACGGCTGCCGGTGCTGCGCCCGGAACGGGTGCTCGGTGCGGTCCTCGAGCCCGATGCCGCCGACATGGACGTTCACGCGATCCACCAGGGCTACCTGCGCGGCATCCGGCGCGCCGGCGGGCGACTGGTCTGCGGCGCGGAGCCGGACTCGATCGAACGGGTCGGCGATCGCTGGCAAGTGATCGCCGGAGACTCGCGCTACGAGGCGCCGGTGCTGGTCGACGCCGCCGGCGCCTGGGCCGATGCCGTCGCCGCGCTCGCCGGCGTGCGCGGAATCGGGATCGAGGCGCGGCGACGCTCGGCCTTCGTCTTCGAACCGCCTGCCGACCTCGAGATCGAGCACTGGCCGATGGCGATCGGCGCGGCCGAAGACTGGTACCTGAAGCCCGACGCCCGGATGCTGCTCGGCTCGCCGGCCAACGCCGACCCGGTGCCGCCGCAGGACGTGCAGCCCGAAGAGTTCGACATCGCGCTGGC
>JAAZBL010000433.1 GCA_012513825.1 Limnobacter sp.
CGTAGTCGCCGTCTCCGAAGGCCCGGAAGGCCAGGCAGGCGGGCATGCCGACCTCGCGCGTGAAAGCGGCGTTGTCGCCGTCGGATTCGAGCGCCGCTCGCTGCGCTTCGAGCACCTGCTCCTGGGCATTGCGGCGACCGCTGCCGACGAAGGCCATCATCGCGTGCAGGTCGTTGAACGCGTAGTTGCCGGCACCGGCGATCGGCGCCCAGCCGTCGGCGACCGTCTGCCAGCGATCGCCGAGCTCGACGCCGCGCAGGTACAGGCGCCAGAGCATCGAGCTGGCGTCGATCATGTCGAGCACGACCGTCGAACGCGCGCCATGGATCGGGCCGTCGAACAGGCGCAGCGCTTCGTCGACGTGTTCGAGCTCGAGTTCGAACAGGGCCAGGTGCCACCAGTTGTGCACGGCCAGGAAGCTGCCTGGCGACCAGTGGTCGGCGTTCGGGCGCAGCCAGTCGACGCCGTCGCCGGCACGGTTGCGCATTTCCATCGCGTGTGCGACCGCATGCCATCCCCAGCCGTCGCGCGGCTCGAGCGCGACGCTGCGCCGGCCCTGGCGCTCCGCCTGTTCGTAGTCGCCGGATTCCTCGAGCCCGAACGCGTGCATGCCCAGCAGCGCGTGGTAACCGGGCTGTCCGCGATCCCAGGCGGGCAGCGCACGCGCGATCCGGTCGCGCAGCATTCGCGCATTGCCGGTAAAGTAGTCGATCTGGTGTCCGACCTGCAGCGCCAGCGCGTCGTGCGGCCACGCGATGCTCAGGTCTTCGAGCGCCCGGCTGGCCGCGTGCCAGCGGCCGGCGGCGAGCTTCGCGAGCGCGTCGAGATGCGCACGTTCGCGTTCGTTGGCCGGCAGCGGCGTGGCGGCCGCGATGCAGTCGTGCGCAACCGGCGGCCCGGCCGGTTCGGTGCCCAGCAGGTGCAGCCACCCCTTCAGCACCCAGGCCATCGTCATTTCCGGAGCGGCCGCCAACGCCCGCTCGACGCTGGCGACCGGATCGTCGACGAGGCAGCGCGTTTCGTGCGCGGCCTGTTCGAAGGCTTCGAGGCTGTCGGCGCTGGCGCCGCTGACGGCGTAGCCGGCAGAATCGGTCAGGGACATGGCTTTCACTCCTGTCGAAAGCTTCGTTCGATGGCCGAGCTACGCGTCGCCCGGCCTGGATTCCTCCGTGCAGGAGGCTGTCGGGACGCGATCGTTCGCTCCGCACATGCGAATCGTCGCGTCGTCGCCCGGATTCGACTAGAGTGATTCCTGCAGCAATCCGGACATTCGTGCCATGCCGAACCCGCGCGAACCGCTGGTGGTCGCGCTGCTCGGAACCCCCGAGGTCAGTGCGGCGACGCTGTACGGCTTCTTCGACGTCCTGGCCGGCGCCTGCCGCGACTGGCAGGTCGTCCACGGCGCGCTCGACGACGCGCCGCCCTCGCCGTTCCACCCCTGCGTGATCACACGCGACGGACTGCCTTTCACGGCAGCCAACGGCGTGAGGATCACACCCGACTTCGGCTTCGCCGAGTGCCCGCCGCCGGCCATCGTCTGCATCACCGACCTGATGCTGCCGCCGGGCGTCGAGCTCGGCGATCGCTACGAGGCCGAAGCGCAGTGGATCCGCGAGCGCCATGCGGCCGGCGCGCTGATCGCGTCGGCCTGCTCGGGCGCGCTGCTGCTCGCCCATACCGGCCTGCTCGACGGCCTCGAAGGCACTTCGCACTGGGCCTACTGCGAAGCGCTGCGGCGCCGGTATCCGCGCACGCAGTGGCACCCGGAGCGCGGGCTCGTCGCGACCGGCGAGGGGCAGCGCATCCTGATGGCGGGCAGCGGAACCGCCTGGCACCAGCTCGTGCTGGCGCTGATCGCCCGGCACGCCGGCGCCGAAGCGGCGATGCAGGTCGCGCGCGTGAACCTGCTCGACTGGAGCACGACGAGCCCGATCGCCTATGCGTCGCTGCTCAGCGGCACCCGCAACCCGGATCCGGTCATCACGCGCTGCCAGCAGTGGGTCGCGTCGAACTATCACTGCGAGTCGCCGGTCACGCGGATGGCGGCGCACTCCGGGCTCAGCGAGCGCACGTTCAAGCGGCGTTTCGCGCAGGCCACCGGCATGAGCCCGATCGAATACGTGCACACGCTGAGGCTCGAGGAGGCCAAGCAGATGCTCGAAGCCAGCGACGCGCCGATCGAGGCGATCGCGGCCGAAGTCGGCTACCAGGATCCGAGCTTCTTCGGCCGGCTGTTCCGGCGCCGCGTCGCGCTGAGCCCGGCGCAGTACCGGCGACGCTTCGGCAGCCTGAAACGCAGGCTCAGCGACGCCGCGCAAGCGCAAGGCAGCGGCTCGTGATGAGGCTGCGTCCGAGGGCGCCGTGCCGACCCGTGTCGCGGGCGACTCTCAGTCGCCGATCGGGAGCGTTCCCGCCAGGTAATGCTGGCGATAGGTTTCGAACGGCATCGTCTCGGACGCTTCGATCGCAGCCTGCTCGGCCAGCGAATCGGCGGCGAGTTGCTGCTGGCGCGCCAGCGCCTCGACCGACAGCGGCCGCTCGAGCAGCACCCGCCGATGCTCGTGCGAGCGGTCCAGCGCGAAGGCGGGAAACGAGTTTTCGTAGCCGCGCAGTTCGCGAAGCAGGCGTGCCGACGGCGTCGCCGACGGATCGTCGAGGCGCAGCCGCGCAGCGGCCAGCGCCTCGCTGTAGACGGCCCCGCCCTGGGCCGGGCCGGCGGCAGAATCGAGCGCCGC
>JAAZBL010000434.1 GCA_012513825.1 Limnobacter sp.
ACGACGTCCGCGAGCACACCTGCGTTCCGGCCGCTGGCCGATCCCGCGCAGTTGCCGGGCGATGTCGCGACGGTGTCGGTCGACGGCCGCGAGGTGCCCTACGTGGTCCGCGTCGAAACCGGCACGATCAATCGCGCGATCTACCAGATCTCGATGCTGCACGATCCGGCCAACGACGCGGAGCCCTCGCCGACGACGGCGCCGCGCGGCTGGAACGAGCGCCTCGTCTACACCTTCGGCGGCGGCTGCACCGGCGGCTGGTACCGGCAGGGCAATACCACGGGCGGTGTGCTCGACGACAACATCCTGAAACAGGGTTATGCGATGGCTTCGGCCTCGCTGAACGTGTTCGGCAACAACTGCCAGGACCTGACCGCCGCCGAGACGATGGCGATGGTCAAGGAGCGCTTCATCGAAGTCTGGGGACCGCCTCGCTACACGATCGGCTGGGGCTGCTCCGGCGGCTCCTACCAGCAGCACCAGATCGCCGACAACTATCCCGGCCTGCTCGACGGCATCCTGCCCGGCTGCAGCTTCCCGGAAGTCGGCTTCGCCACGGTGAACTCGATCACCGACGCGCGGCTGCTGAAGCACTACTTCGCGGACACGGCGCCTGGGCTGTTCAGCGACGAGCAGCAACGCCAGGTCGCCGGTTTCCTGAACCTGGCGACGATGAGCACGCCCACGGTCTACGAGGGTGCGCTGCGGATCGCCCCGGACTTCTACTGCCCGGCGATCCTGCCCGTCGAGATGCGCTACGACCCGGTGAACAATCCGACCGGCGTGCGCTGCAGCGTCCAGGACCACACGGTCAACGTGTTCGGACGTGACCCGGACACCGGCTTCGCGCGGCGCGCGCTCGACAACGTCGGGATCCAGTACGGGCTGGCGGCGATGGAGCACGGCGTGATCACCGTCGACCAGTTCCTCGACCTGAACGAGAAGATCGGCGGCTACGACGTCGACGCGAGGTTCCAGGCGGCCCGGACGGTGGCCGATCTGCAGGCCACGCGCGTGGCCTACACGAGCGGCCGGTTGACGAACGGCGGCGGCGGGCTGAAGGACACGCCGATCATCGACTACCGCGCCTACTCCGACGACAACCCGATCGGTGACATCCATCTGCGCTACCACTCGTTCTCGATGCGCGAGCGGCTCGCGAAAGCCAACGGTCACGCCGACAATCATGTGATGCTGGTCGAGGATTTCCGCTACGGCTACTACTCGAGCGCGAGTCCGATGCTGCTCGGCGCGCTGAAGTCGATGGACGAATGGCTGGCACGGATCGCGGCTGACACGAGCAGCGACCCGCAGTCGGTCAAGGTCGTCCGGAACAAGCCGCCGACGCTGCTCGAGGGCTGCCTGACGCGCGACCCGACGTCGCCCACCTTCATTGCCGAGCCGCAGATCCGTGGCCAGGGCCAGTGCGAGGCACTGTATCCGTCGTCGCCGGCGCCGCGCGAAGTGGCCGGTGCCGACGTCGCCAGCGACATCATCAAGTGCCAGTTGAAGCCGCTGGATCCCGGTGATTACACGGTGAGCTTCGACACGACGCAGTGGTCGCGCCTGCAGGCCGTGTTTCCGACCGGAGTCTGCGACTGGAGCAAGCCGGGCGTCGAACAGCAGGGCCTGGCGGGCACCTGGCAGGTCTTCTGATCGGAGCATCGTCGCGGTTTCGCCCACACCCGGCCGTTTCGCCACGGCCGGCGGCTGACGGGCCGCATTGACGCCGGACAATATGCCGGCGTCGGAGAAGCCGTAGCGTCGGGTACATGCGCGCCGCTCGCTGGAGTCTGGCGGCCCGGCTGGCCGTCCTCGGTTTCTCGATGCTGCTGCTCGCGCTCGTTTCGATCGCGCTCACCTTCCGGGTCACGTGGGAACTGCAGGGCGGCGCCGCCGCGGTCAACGAGGCCGGCCGCATGCGGATGCAGGCATACCGGCTTGCGCTCGACGCACAGCAGGGCACCGCGCGGGACATCTCGCGGCACGTGGAGCTCTTTGACGAGAGCCTGGCGATGCTGCGCGATGGCGATCCGTCGCGCCCGTTGTTCGTGCCGTGGAACGACGCGACGCGCGAGCGCTTCGGCGCGGTGCAGGCGCAGTGGCTTGCGCTGCGCACCGACTGGCTGTCGCGCCCCGATCTCGTGCGGCTTTCGCGCGTCGACGAATTCGTCGAATCGACCGACGCCTTCGTGGCATCGATCGAGGATCGACTGTCGCGCTGGACGGCGATCCTGTATGCGTACCAGTTCGCGATGATGGCCTTGGCCATCGGCGGAGCAGTCGCGCTGCTCTACACCGGCTACATCTATGTCGTCGACCCGGTCGCGCGCCTGCGGCGCGCGCTGACGCGCGTCGAGCGGGGCGAGTTCGACGCACGCCTGGCCGTCGTCTCGAACGACGAGTTCGGCGCACTCGGAGAGAGCTTCAACCGGATGGCCGGCAAGCTGCAGCAGTTGTACGCCAGCCTCGAGGACAAGGTCCGCGAGAAGACCGCGAGCATCGAGATCAAGAGCCGGCGCCTGGCGGCGCTGTACGATGCGAGCGCATTCATCGGCAGCGTCGGCACGCTCGACGAGCTCGCGCAGGGATTCGTGCGCAAGGCGCGCGAGGCCGCGCGCGCCGACGCCGCGATCATACGGTGGTCGGACCAGGCGAACCAGCGCTATCTGCTGCTCGCCGGCGATCGACTGCCCGAGTCGTTCGCGCAGGCCGAGCAGTGCGTGACCGCCGGCTCCTGCTACTGCGGCGATGCACTGGCCGGTGCCGGCGCGCGCACGGTCGCGCTGCATGGCACCCCCGACGCGCCGCTCGGCCATTGCCTGGCGGCCGGGTATCGCACGCTGGTCGCCATTCCGGTCGAGCTGCAGCACCGCGCGCTGGGCGAGATCGACCTCTTCTTCTATCGCCCCGATCACGTGCTTGCCGACGAGGACCGCTCTCTGCTCGAGGCGATGGCGAGCCATCTCGCCACTGCAATGGAGGGGCTGCGCGCGGCCGCGCTCGACGTCGAAACCGCGGTCGCCCACGAGCGCGAGCTGCTCGCGCAGGAGTTGCACGATTCGATCGCCCAGTCGCTGGCGTTCCTGAAGATCCAGGTGAAGCTGCTGCGCGACGCGGCCGCGCGCCAGGATCCGCGAGCGGTCGCGCGAGTCGTCGACGAGATCGACGCGGGCGTGCGAGAGAGCTACAGCGACGTGCGGGAGCTGCTGCTGCACTTTCGCACCCGGGTCAGCGACGAGGACATCGAGCCGGCGCTGCGTACGACGCTGTCGAAGTTCGAGCACCAGACCGGGCTGCACGTGCAGTTCGAGATCGAGGGGCACGGACTCCCGCTCGATCCCGACGTGCAGGTGCAGGCCTTGCACATCGTCCAGGAGGCGCTGTCGAACGTGCGCAAGCATGCTGGCGCGCAGCGTGTCTGGCTTCGCGTGCAGCAGGTGCCGGCATGGCGCTTCGAAGTGCGCGACGACGGCCGCGGCTTCGACGCGCACGCGATGCCCGGCGAGGTGCAGGTCGGGTTGCGGATCGCACGCGAGCGCGCGCAGCGCATCGGCGGACACGTCGAGGTCGAGTCGGCGCCCGGCGAGGGAACGCGCGTGACGCTCACGCTGCCGAGGCAGGCCGAAGCCGCGACGGCGGAGGCGCAGGCGTGAACGCGCCGATCCGCCTGCTCGTCGTCGACGACCACACGCTGTTCCGGCGCGGGCTGGTCGCGCTGCTGGCGAGCGAGGAGGGCCTCGAGGTGGTCGGCGAGGCGGCCGATGCCGGGGAGGCGCTGCGTCGCGCACGCGAGCTGCAGCCGCAGGTGATCCTGCTCGACAGGCACCTTCCCGGTGCAAGCGGCCTGGCGGCGCTCCCCGGCCTGAAGGAAGCCGCGCCGTCGGCGCAGATACTGATGCTCACCGTCAGCGAGGACGAGAACGATCTCGTGGCCGCGCTGCGCGCAGGTGCGCGCGGTTACGTGCTGAAGACGATCGACGGCGCTGCGCTCGCCGATGCGATCCGGCGCACCGTTGCGGGCGAGTCGGTGGTCAGCCCCGAGATGACCGGGAAGCTCGTGGAGGCCTTCCGCTCGAGCGTCGAAGCGCAGAGCGAGCCGCGCGGGAAGGCCGCCGCCGATCCGATCGACACGCTGTCGCCGCGCGAGCGTGAGATCCTCTCGCACATCGCGCGTGGCGCAAGCAACAAGGTGATCGCTCGCGCGCTCGGCATCGCCGAGACGACGGTGAAGATCCACGTGCAGCACATCCTGCGCAAGCTGGAGCTCGTCTCGAGGGTGCAGGCGGCAGTGTACGCGGTGGAGCGCGGGATCGTCTGAGACCGGGGTAGTTCTTCCGAACTACCCCGCGTCGTCTTCGCATCCTTCTTTTGCAGCGATCCGTACACACCGCCGGAGGATGTTCGCGCCGCTCGCCGATCCCTAGAGTCGCAGCCAGGGAGAACGCAATATGGCTGCCATCGTCTTCGAAGGCGCGCGGGCGCGCCAAGGCTTGTCGGTGCTGATTTTCAGCACGCTCGCCTTCACCGTCTGCTTCATGGTCTGGATGATGTTCGGCGTGATCGGCATTCCGATCCGCGATACGCTGGGCCTGAACGCCACGCAGTTCGGCCTGCTGACCGCCACGCCCGTGCTCACCGGGTCGCTGATCCGCGTGCCGCTGGGCATCTGGACCGACCGCTACGGCGGACGCATCGTGATGACGGTGCTGATGGCCGTCACGGTGCCGGCGATCTGGCTGATGGCCTATGCGACCGAGTACTGGCAGTTCATCGTCGTCGGCCTGTTCGTCGGCCTTGCCGGCGGCTCCTTCTCCGTCGGCACGCCGTACGTCGCACGCTGGTTCCCGCGCAATCGCCAGGGCTTCGCGATGGGCGTCTATGGCGCCGGCAACTCGGGCGCGGCGGTCAACAAGTTCGTCGCGCCGGCGCTCGTCGTCGCCTTCGGCTGGGCGATGGTGCCGCAGGTCTACGCGGTGATCCTGCTGATGACGACGGTGCTGTTCTGGATGTTCACGTACAGCGACCCCGCGCATCGCGTATCGAACGAGGTGCGACTGGCCGATCAGCTGCGGATGCTGAAGGATCGGCGCGTGCTCAAGTACTGCCAGTACTACAGCATCGTGTTCGGCGGCTACGTCGCGTTGAGCCTGTGGATGGTGCAGTACTACGTCGGCGAATACGGGCTCGACATTCGCGTCGCAGCCCTGCTCGCGGCCTGTTTCTCGCTTCCGGGCGGCGTGCTGCGCGCGTTCGGCGGATGGCTGTCGGACAAGTACGGCGCCCACAAGGTCACCTGGTGGGTCATGTGGGTGAGCTGGATCTGCCTGTTCCTGCTCAGCTATCCGCAGACCGAGTTCACGGTGGCCACGATCGACGGCGCGCGCAGTTTCCGGATCGGACTGAACGTCTACGTGTTCACCGCGCTGATGTTCGTGCTCGGTGTCGCCTGGGCCTTCGGCAAGGCGAGCGTCTTCAAGTACATCAGCGACGAGTATCCGCACAACATCGGCACCGTCTCGGGGATCGTCGGACTGGCCGGCGGCCTCGGAGGCTTCGTGCTGCCGATCCTGTTCGGCGCGCTCGTCGA
>JAAZBL010000435.1 GCA_012513825.1 Limnobacter sp.
ATGTAGCCGAAGGCGAAGTAGTCCTCGATGGCCCGGTCGTCGAGATCGCGCGGGAACTTCGGGTGGCAGGCGATCGTCTTCAGCTCGGAGCCGAACAGTACGGTGCCGTCGGCCAGCGCGGCCCAGTGCAGCGGCTTCACGCCGAGCCGGTCGCGCGCCATGAACAGCGTCTGCCGATTGCGGTCCCAGAGCGCAAAGGCGAACATGCCGCGGAAGCGATGCACGCAGTCTTCGCCCCACTGTTCCCATCCGTGGACGATGACTTCGGTGTCGCTGCGCGTGTGGAAGACGTGGCCGGCGGCTTCGAGTTCCCTGGCGAGTTCCTGGAAGTTGTAGATTTCGCCGTTGAACACGACGACGACGCTGCCGTCTTCGTTGAACAGCGGTTGCTGACCGGTCGCCACGTCGATGATCGACAGCCGGCGATGCCCGAGGCCGATGTGCGCTTCGATGTGCACCGAGCCCTCGTCGGGGCCGCGGTGGAACTGTATGTCGTTCATTCGGCGCAGCAGCGCTTCGTCCGGGCGCTGCGGGCTGCGCGAATGGAAGATTCCGGTGATGCCGCACATGATCGTGGTTCCGGCGGTTGGCGGGCTGCGTTCAGCCGGCCTGCAATTCGGTGCGCGCTCGCCGCGCGCGGGCGGCGAGCAGGCCGTCGTAAAGCCTGTCGTAGGCTGCGACCATCGCGTCGAGCCCGAACTGTTCGACGGCGCGGCGGCGGGCCATTGCCCCGTGATCGCGGCGCAGCGTCGGGTCGAGCAGGTATCGGCGCAGCGCCGTGGCCAGCGCGACGGCGTCGTTCGAGGGCACGAGCAGGCCCGTGTGACCGTCGTCGATCAGTTCGTGATTGCCACCGACGCGCGTGGCGACCGAAGGCAGGCCGCTGGCCATCGCTTCGAGCAGCGTATTGCTGATGCCTTCGGCCAGCGAGGGCAGCGCATGAAGGTCGAAGCAGCGCAGCAGTTCGGGAACGTCGACCCGGTCGCCGGCCAGCCAGACACGGTCGGCCAGCCTGTGGTCTGCGAGCCAGGTACGGATCTCGGTGAGCAGCGGACCGCTGCCGACCAGTGCCACGCGCGGCGCGCGCTGCGGGCCGCCGGCTGCCAGCGCCGGGTCGAAAGCCAGCAGCTCCAGCGCTTGCAGCAGCAGCAACGGATGCTTGACGTCGGCGAGCCGGCCGACATAGCCGATGACCGGCGCGTCGGCAGGCCAGCGCGGGGCGCCGTAGGCAGCGAGACGATGGACGCCGCCGCTGTCGGGCGCGTCCCGTCCGGCCGGGGCCTCATCGCGGGCACCGTCTCTGCGCGGATGGAAACGCTGCGTGTCGACGCCGTTCATGATCGGCACGATCTGTTCGGACGGCACCCCGACGCGCGATCGCAGGTAATCACGGGTGGCTTCCGACAGCGCGACCTGCCGGTGGACGAAGCGGCGCAGCAGGCGGCGCGTGCGCAGCAGCGAGCGGTTGCTCCCGGCGAGGTCATGCACCTCCCAGCCGTGTTCGCCATGCACGCGTGCGGGTACGCCGGCGGCCCATGCGGCCAACTGCGCTTCGAGCGTGCCCACGTTGCGCGTGTGCACGAGATCCGGGGCGAGTTCTCGCAGCAATCGCCAGATCCGGGGCAGGTCGCGTGCGAGCGGGCCGGGACGCCGGTCCAGCGAAACGATGCGCGCCGTCGGCGC
>JAAZBL010000436.1 GCA_012513825.1 Limnobacter sp.
CGGTCTTCAACAATTTCTGTTCGACGGTGGCCGGCGTCTTTCCGGGCGCGATGCCGGTACGGTTGGCGACCCGGAAGATGTGCGTGTCGACCGCGACCGTCGGTTCGCCGAAGGCCGTGTTCAGCACGACGTTGGCCGTCTTCCGGCCGACGCCGGGCAGGCGTTCGAGCGATTCGCGATCGCGCGGTACCTCGCCGCCGTGTTCTTCGACGAGGATCCGGCAGGTCGCCGCCAGGTGCCGGGCCTTCGAACGATACAGTCCGATCGTCCGGATGTATCCGGCGATCCCTTCCTCGCCGAGTTCGAGCATCGCCGCCGGCGTCGGTGCGGCCGCAAACAGCGCCGGCGTGACCAGGTTCACGCTGCGGTCGGTGGCCTGAGCCGACAGCAGCACCGCGACCAGCAGTTCGAACGGGTTGCGGTAGACGAGCTCGGTCGTCGGTTCCGGATTCAGCGCCTGCAGTCGACGGAAGATCTCGGCGCGCCGCTCGCGGTTCACTGGCGGGACGGCCTCGTTCAGCGCCGGATCGTGGCCAGCCGTGCCCGCGCGCGTTCGACCGCCTTCGCAATCGCCGCCCGGCGCCGGGCGTCGGCCTCGCTGGCTGCGGCGCGTTCGCCGGCCCTGCCGGCGCTTGCCGCCAGCGCCGCTTCGCGGCGCGCGCGCTCGCGTTCGAGGCGTGCACGACGTGCCGAGTGGCGCCGCCGGGCGGCTGCGGCGTCGTCGTCGGACCAGTGGATTGCCGATGGCAGCGGGTCCATCGCGATGCAGTCGACCGGGCAGGGCGCGACACAGAGCTCGCAGCCCGTGCATTGCGCGGCGATCACCGTGTGCATGCGCCGGTGAGCGCCGACGATCGCGTCGACCGGGCAGGCCTGGATGCACTTCGTGCAGCCGATGCACAGCTCCGGATCGATGCGGGCGAGCCGGCGGGGCGACTCGCTACCGCAGCTCGGGTCGAGCGGCAGCGCCGGACGTCCGAGCAGCCGCGCAAGACGCACGATGCCGGCCGCGCCGCCCGGCGGACAGCGGTTGATCGCCGCCCGGTCGGCGGCGATCGCCTCCGCGTAGGGCCGACAGCCGGCGTAGCCGCACTTCGTGCATTGGGTCTGCGGCAGCAACGCGTCGATCGCGTCGGCCGGAACCATCGAAACGCTCAGCTCACCAACCGCAGCTGCGACTCGCGACGGTTGGCGGCGATGAAGGCGCGGATTTCCGGGCAGATCGTCTGACGCCAGCGGCGCCCGCTGAAGATGCCGTAGTGGCCCGCGCCCTCGACCATCAGGTGCGACTTGCTGGCCGCAGGAATGCCCGAGCACATCGAGTGGGCGGCCTCGGTCTGGCCGGGCCCCGAGATGTCGTCGAGCTCGCCCTCGATCGTGAACAGCGCGACGTCGCGGATCTTGTCGGGCTCGACGCGCCGCAGGCGGCCTTCGAACTCGACGTCCCAGGTGCCGTTGGCCAGCGCGCGCTCCTGGAACACGGTGCGGATCGTGTCCAGGTAGTACTCGGCCGGCATGTCGAGCACCGCGTTGTACTCGTCGTAGA
>JAAZBL010000437.1 GCA_012513825.1 Limnobacter sp.
AATTTCGACAGCTCGTAATACATCCGCCGTCGCGCGCGGCTCTGATTGCCGAGCGGCCGATGCTCGGCAATGCAGTGCCAGGGATTGAAGGACAGGCGCCTGGCGAACGCGATCTGCGCCGGTGAGTCGAACTTCTGCTTCGGAATGTGCAGAGTTGCGACCGGTACGCGCGGGGAAAGTTTTTCGGGCCACAGCACCGCCGCGTTCTCGATCGGCATCAGGTGTGGGTCGGTTTGCACTTGCACACGCAGTTCGAGTTCGACGTCGCCTTCGTCGAGCGCCTTGACCATCGCGTCGCGCAGGTAGTCGTCGGGCGGGCGCAGCGGCAGGCGCGGGATCGGCGTTCGGCGTTTCGACACCGGCCAGAACGAGTACTGCATCGCCTGGCCTTCGCCGAGCAGGTAGGGCACGCAACTGAAGTACGGCGCCTCGAAGGGGCTGCTCTGCGTCTTGACCCAAAGGCCCTGCATGACGAGATCGAGCAAATGCGGCCGACGGAGGTTGACGAAGTGAAAGATCGACGCGTTCTTCAGGCTCCACTGCTGCAGGTGGGCGTTCGCGCGCGTGTCGGGCGTCACGAAGGTCGGCGTCGAAACGCCGAACATGTCCTGCGTGAAGTGCTCGTCGCCCATCAGCTTGGGTCCGGGCACGTCCATCAGCTTGACGCTGATGCTCATGAAGCCGACGTCGTCGATGTCGGGCGTGACGTAAGGGCCCGGGCCGGAGAAGCGAACCCAGGCCGGGTAGCTGCGCACCGTCGCGAATATTCCGCGTCGCAGGTGCTCGGGCAGGCCTTCATGAACGATGAGGCTGGCGCGGACGATGCCGTGCGTCTTCGTGTTGCCGCCGCGTTCGAAGCCGCCCGGCTTCCACAGCCCTGTCATCTGCTTCTTGAAGATATCGACGATCTCGTCGGTCAGCGCCTCTTCGTCGGGCAGCATGCGTTCCTCGGCTAGCGCAAGCTTCTCGTCCTGACGACGTCGATTGATCAGCGCCGTCACCAGGCGCGCCACTGGGTCGCGCAGCACCGCGTCGAAGGCAGGGCGTACGAACGGATCGATTCGCCGCTGCATCTGGAGCAGGAACAGGCTCGTGTCGCTGATCCAGTCGAGCAGCGCGGAGCCGGTGTTCGCGCGCGGAACCGGGCGGCTGGTGTTGGAGTCGACGCTTGCGGCAGCGAGCGCGTCATCAGTGGCGGCGGAGGCGATGGCCGCGGTCGAAGGCTCGGTGGGCGGCGAGCTCAAAGTGCTTGCGGCGACGGCGGCCGCGGTCGGCATCGCGGAGGTTTCGCCGGTCGGGCTTGCGGCCGGCGTCGCGCTCGAAATCGTGCTCATGATGGCCTCCTTGGCGTTGCCCGGTTCCACGTCCGTACCCGTATCCGCGCCGATGGCGGCTTCCGCCTGACCCGACCTCGCCAGGAAGCGCAGCGCGCGCAGACCCGGCACGAAGAAGTAGGCGCCGCCGCGCACGGTCACGAACGGTGGCATCGCTTCGAGCCGCTGGTCGGGGCCGTCGGGTCGCGGTATCGAATACAGGTCGGTCGGCGTGCCGTCGGCGAGCGGCTGTCGATGGCCGAGCAGCGGATCAGCTTCGGCGGTGAGTCCGTCGAACTTCGTTCCGGCGATCCACGCGCTTTGCACGAACTCGAACTGGCGGCCGATGTTCGCGTTCAGGCAGATGAAGAAGAGGCCGCTTTCCTCGTCGGATCGCGGCACCCCATCGAGCGCCAGAGCGCGCTCGACCGACAGGCCCGGGCCGTACTTGCGGCCGCGTCGCAGCAGCCGGTGGAAGCGTGTCGACGCGACATGGTCGCGCTCGAGCGCTGGCGCGTCGAAGCCGAGCGTGCGTGCGAGCCACGACAGCAATCCGGGCTTGCCGGGTGGCAGATCGGCATTGCGGGGGTTGCAGCGCCGGATGTGCGCGCCGCGAGGGCAGCGAAGGCCCTGCGGGTCGGCCTCGTAGTCCAAGTCGTTGACGCCCGCGTGCTGAACCAGCGGGGTGCCGGGCCGCGTCCGTCCGACCATCGCGGCGGCGAGCCGTTCGCGTTCGACCGGGTCGCCGTCGGCCTGGCGGTCGAGATAACGCCCGAAGCCGGCGACGTCCTGCTGCAGCTGCCGGATCACCAGGTAACTGCCGTTGCGACCGAGATCGAGCCTGTCGGGCGCATCCTCGGCGCGGGGCAGGGACAGGGGCAGCGCAGCCGTGGCGTTGACACCGGAATCGAGCAGCGGCCGGTCGGTGTAGGCCCCGTATTCGTTCGGATATCCGAGGACGAACTCGCCGAGGCAGGCCAGGTTCGTGTAGTCGGCGAATTCCTCGTCGCGCACCGGGCGCCGGCGCGTCCAGTCGAGCTCGGGCTGCGACAGGCCGTCGCTGAAGCCGAAGGGCTCGAGTTCGTCGAGCTCGGCGGTATCGAGGACCGCCATCGTCTCGAAGCCGGCGGCGCAGGAGTCGAGCACCGACTGCCGGAAAATCGGCAGCGTCTCGCCGTTCGCATAGAGCATCAGCATCAGGTGCGGGATGCGATCGCCGGCGCCCCATAGCCAGTGCGCCGGATCGTTGTGGGCGACGTCGCCGAGCCGTCGCGAGCGGCCCGGGTCGCCGGCGATGCCGACGACGAACTCTTCGGCGAACGCGTCGACGATCTGCGGCGCGACGCCGAGCGCGCGCAGTCCTTCGCTGCCGAGCGCAACCTGCAGCGCGGTCGCAGGCGGTGGCTGAATGCGTTCGGCGCTGGTGACCGACACCGTCGAGAGCCAGGCGCGTGCGGCGGCAGCGTGCTTCACGCGAAGAAGCACGAAGCTTGCGTGCGACAGATGGCCGAATCCGAAGCGCAGCAAGCCCTGGATGTCGGCGTAGTCAGGATCGGCGATGGTGGACGTTGTCGAATTCTCTGCGCCGACGGGGGCGCCATGACTGACGCCGAGGTCCATGCCGACCCGGGGGTCCAGCTCCACGCGCGCGACGGTGGAAGTGCGGGCGCCGAGCCCCGCGTCAGTTGTGGCGGTGGCTGCAACGCCGACACGAGACGCCGGCATTCCGCCGCGAAACCCCGTCTCTGTTCTCATGGCGACCTCGTGCTTCGTTAAACCTCAGGGCAACCGCGTAACCGACCTCGAGGCAAGCGCGTAT
>JAAZBL010000063.1 GCA_012513825.1 Limnobacter sp.
AGCAGCGGGTGCAGGCTGGCGAACATCAGCACGCAGCCGATCGCCTTCACGCCGTTGGTCGCCAGCATGACCCGGCCCTTCGGCATCGAGTCGGCGATCGCGCCGACGAACGGCGCCAGCATCACGTAGGAGACGGTGAAGAACAGCTTGAGCAGCGGGGTCATCCAGCCCGGCGCGTGCATCTCGATCAGCAACGCGATCGCCGCGATCAGCAGCGCGTTGTCGGCCAGCGACGAGAAGAACTGCGCCGCCATGATCGTGTAGAACCCGCGCTTCATCAGGAGGATGCCAGCATGTTCCTTTAGATGGCGCCGGGCCCCCTGAGCCGGGAGGCTGGGAAGACGCGCGCTGCGTTATACCATGCGGGGATGCCACGACCCGTGCATGCGATCATCTCCATCCCCGCCCTGCGTCGCAATCTCTCGCGTGCACGCGAACTGGCGCCGCACTCGAAGACCTGGGCCGTCATCAAGGCAAATGCCTACGGCCACGGGCTCGACAACGCGCTCGAGGCCTTTGCCGACGCCGACGGGCTCGCGCTGATCGAATTCGACCGCGCGCAGCAGTTGCGGCGCGCCGGCTGGCGCAAGCCGCTGCTGATGCTCGAGGGGGCCTTCGACTTCGACGACACCGCGCTCGCGGCGCGTGAAGGCCTGTCGCTGGTCGTGCACGAGCCGCGCCAGATCGAATGGCTGGCACGGCTGCCGTCCGACCGGCAGCTGCCGGTCTGCCTGAAGTTCAACAGCGGGATGAACCGGCTCGGTTTCGACGCGAGGGCGATGCAGGCGGCTTGGGCGCGGCTGGCAACGCTGCCCGCGGTCGGAGCGATCACGCTGGTTTCCCATTTCGCGAACTCCGATCTCGCCGGCGGCGCCGACGAGGCCATCGAGCGCTTCGACGCCGCGACCGCCGAGTTGCCGGGCGAACGTTCGCTGGCCAACTCTGCCGCGGTGCTGGCGGTGCCGGCCAGCCATCGCGACTGGATCCGCCCCGGCATCATGCTCTATGGCGCCACTCCGTTCGGCGAACGCAGCGCCGCCGACTGCGGGCTGCGGCCGGCGATGCGGCTGCACTCCCGGCTGATCGCGATCCAGCAGCTGGCGCCCGGCGACGCCGTCGGCTACGGCTCGCGCTTCGTCGCCGAGCGGCCGACGCGCATCGGCGTCGTCGCCTGCGGCTATGCCGACGGTTACCCGCGGCACGCGCCGAACGGCACGCCGGTCGCCGTCGCCGGCGTACGCACCGGGACCGTCGGACGGGTCGCGATGGACATGCTGATGGTCGACCTGGGCCCCGTGCCCGAGGCCGGCATCGGCGCCGAGGTCGAGCTGTGGGGCGATCGGATTCCGCTCGACGAGGTCGCGCAGGCCTCCGGAACGATCGGCTACGAGCTGATGTGCGCGCTCGCGCCGCGCGTCCCGGTCCGGGTCGAGCGGGAGGACTGAGCCCTGGCTACCCGAGCGAAGACCCGCTTCGTCTGCAACGAGTGCGGCGGCGAGACGCCGAAGTGGCAGGGCCAGTGCCCGCACTGCAACGCCTGGAACACGCTGGTCGAGACCGCCGCCGAGCCGGCAGGCAAGGGCAGCCATCGCTACCGGTCGCTGGCGCCGACGCAGGCCATCGTCACGCTCGACGCCATCCCGCCGGAGAACGTGCAGCGGCTGGCCACCGGCAGCGAGGAGTTCGACCGCGTGCTCGGCGGCGGCCTGGTCGAGGGCTCGGTCGTGCTGATCGGCGGCGATCCCGGCATCGGCAAGTCGACGCTGTTGCTGCAGGCGCTCGCGCACCTGTCGACCGGGCACGACGTCCTCTATGTCAGCGGCGAGGAGTCGGCGGCGCAGATCGCCTTGCGTGCGCGCCGTCTCGGCGTCGACGGCGCACGCCTGCCGCTGATGGCCGAGATCGAGCTCGAGCGGATCGTCGCCGCGATCGAGGAGCGGCGGCCGGCGGTCACCGTCATCGACTCGATCCAGACGCTGTATTCGTCGCAGCTCCAGTCGGCGCCCGGATCGGTCGGCCAGGTCCGCGAGTGCGCCGCGCAGCTCACGCGGCTGTCGAAGCAGCTCGGCCTGGCCGTCGTGATGATCGGGCACGTCACGAAGGAGGGCACGCTGGCCGGGCCGCGCGTGCTCGAGCACATCGTCGACACGGTGCTGTACTTCGAGGGCGATACGCACTCGTCGTTCCGGCTCGTGCGCGCGTTCAAGAACCGATTCGGCGCGGTCAACGAGCTCGGCGTCTTCGCGATGACCGATCGCGGGCTGCGCGGCGTGTCGAACCCGTCGGCGCTGTTCCTGTCGCAGCACGACCGGCAGGTGGCCGGCTCCTGCGTGCTGGTCACGCAGGAGGGCACGCGCCCGCTGCTGGTCGAAGTGCAGGCGCTGGTCGACAACGCGCAAGGCGGCCATCCGAGGCGCCTGTCGGTCGGGCTCGAACAGAACCGGCTGGCGATGCTGCTCGCCGTGCTGCATCGGCACGCCGGCGTCGCCTGCTTCGACCAGGACGTCTTCATCAACGCGGTCGGCGGCGTGCGGATCAACGAACCGGCGGCCGACCTGGCGGTGATCCTCGCGATCGTCTCGTCGCTGCGCAACCGGCCGCTGCCGCGCGGCTTCGCCGTGTTCGGCGAGGTCGGGCTGGCCGGCGAGATCCGGCCGGCGCCGCGTGGACAGGAGCGGCTGCGCGAGTCGCTGAAGCTCGGATTTTCGCGGCTGCTGATCCCGAAGGCGAACGCACCGAAGCGGCCGCTCGAAGGCATCGAGGCGATCGCGCTCGATCGACTCGACGAGGCGCTCGACGCGGCCTGGGGTTAGGAGCTCGACGCCTTCACGAAGCCGGCGCGAGAATCGCGCAGGCGCAGACGAAACCAATAAGGAGGAACGATGTCCCTGATCGAAATCCGCAAGCGTTGCCTGATCGTCGAGACGACGCACCACGAAGGCGGCCCGCCGCCGGCCGAACCGCTGCGCATCGCGGCGGCCTGCGCCGTGGTCCGCAACCCGTATGCCGGCCGCTACGAGCCCGACCTGATGCCGTTCATGGCCGAACTGCGCTCGCTCGGCACGCTGCTCGCCGAGGAACTGGTGGCGACGCTCGGCAAGGACAAGGTCGAGACCTACAGCAAGGCCGCGATCGTCGGCGTCGACGGCGAACTGGAACACGGAGCCGTCTGGCACGAGGCCGGCGGCTGGGCGATGCGCTCGGTGCTCGGCGAACCGAAGGCGATCGTGCCGGCGGTCAAGGCCGTGGCCGGCGCCGGTTACCGGATGATGGTGCCGCTGCACTACATCCACGCCTGCTACGTACGCAGTCATTTCACCGGCATCGAGATCGGCATCCAGGATGCGCCGCGGCCACGGGAAATCCTGTTCGCGCTCGCGATGGGCACCGGCGGACGCATCCATTCGCGGCTCGCCGGCCTGACCAAGGAGCAGGTGTCGGTGCACGACGGCCAGCGCTGAGCGGGCCCTGCGGTCGCGGTTGTCGCGTCAGTCGTTCGCGGTCGCCGCGTCAGCGGGTCGCGCGCGCCGCGATCGCTGCGGCGGCCTGGCGCCCGGAGCGCACCGCCGCCTCGATCGTCGCCGGGTAGTCCGGCCACAGCCAGTCGCCGGCCAGCCACAGGCCGGGCGCCTCGCGTTCGAAGTGGTCGATCGCAAGGCGCGGGCGATCCGGCGTGCAACGAAAGGTCGCGCGCCGTTCGGTCACGATGCGCAGCGCGGTCGGCCGCGGATCGCCGAAGGCTTCGTGCAACTGCCCGGCAATGCCGTCGGCTAGCGCGCCGGCGGGCAAGGCATCGGTGCGACTCGCGACGCTGATCACGATGCCGGCGACCCGGGCCTCGCCGATCGCGCCGCGGTCGAACAGCCACTGTCCGTAATGACCGCGCGCCGGGTCCTCGTCGAGCAGGCTCCACCGCGGCAGCGCCGGAGCGGCATCGGCGGGCCAGAACGCCCAGGCGGTCGCGATCGGCTCGGGCTCGAAGGCGCGCAGCGGCGCGACGTCGAGGCCCAGCGGTGCCAGCAGCCGCTGGGCCGACCACGGGGGAAGCGCGAGCAGGACCGCGGCGAACGGAGCCTCATCGCCGCCTGCTCGCAGCGCCCAGCCGCCGGGCACGCGTCGGAGCTCGCGCACCGCGCTGCGCAGGCGCAGCGATGCACCGAGCTGCTGCAGCCGACGCAGTGCCGGTTCGGGCACGAGCTCGCCGAGCGGCGCGTCCGATGTCACGAAGTCGGCGTCGGCGCGCCCGGCGCCGAGCGTGTCGCGCAGCACGGCGGCGAACGCCTGCGCGCAGGCCGCTTCGGGCAGCGTGTTCAGCGCGCCGATGCACAGCGGTGCCCAGAGCCGGGCCACCAGGCGCGGCGGCTGACGCAGCCGGGCAAGCAGCGCGCTGACCGTCTCGCCGGCCGGCGTGCGCCAGCCGGCGCTGCGCAGTCGCGCCATCAGCCCGAGCAGTGCGAGCCGCTCGCGCGCACCGAGCCCGCTCGCGCGGGCCAGCGCCCAGCCGAGGTGCAGCGGCGCCGGCAGCGGCGCGGCGCGCATCGCGAACCCAGATGGCGACTGCAGTTCCAGCGCCGATCGGCGCAGCAGCGGCGTCGCCCCGACGCTTTCGATCAGCGCCAGCGTCTCGCGATAGGCGCCGACGATCAGGTGCTGGCCGTTGTCCAGTTCGATGCGGCCGAACGGCGTGTCGAGCGCCGACGAGCGCGCGCGTCCGCCGGCGACCGGCGCCGCGTCGAACAGCGTCACCGGTACGCCGGCCTCGGCCAGCGACAGCGCGGCGGCGAGCCCGGCCCAGCCCGCGCCAATGACGGCGACGGCCCGGCTCATGAAATCCGGCTCACGATCGTCCGGCCGTGCCGCTCACGCCGAGCCGCCGGACGCGCACGCCGCATCCGGCATTCCGTCTCAGACCTTCGGCGGCCGGCCACCGACCCAGGTCTTCCAGGCGAGCCAGAGCTTGCGGATCGGCGTCAGCGACAGTTTCTGCGACAGCACCTTGAAGCCGTCGCGCTCGATCTCGTCGAGCAGCGTCTTGTAGATCGCCGCCATGATCAGCCCCGGGCGCTGTGCCTGCCGGTCGGCCTCGGGCAGCGCCGCGAATGCGCGCCGGTAGTGCTCGCGTGCGCGTTCGGCCTGGAAGCGCATCAACGCCTCGAAGCGCTCGCTGTGTTTCGAGTCGAGGATCTCGTGCTGCGCGACCCCGAAGCGCTGCAGGTCCTCGACCGGCAGGTAGATCCGGCCGCGGCGCGCATCCTCGCCGACGTCGAGGATGATGTTCGTGAGCTGGAAGGCGAGCCCGAGCTGGTGCGCGTATTCGCGCGTGCCGTCCGGATCGCTGGCGCCGAAGATGTTCGCCGCGAGTTCGCCGACGACGCCGGCCACGCGGTGGCAGTACAGCCGCAGCCCCTCGAAGTCCAGAT
>JAAZBL010000438.1 GCA_012513825.1 Limnobacter sp.
CGCACCGCTGCTGCGCCCGGCACCGCCCGATCACGTGCTCGCGATGATCCACGTGCACGTGAAGAAGACGATGCTGACGCCGGAGAACATGGCGCTCTAGCGGCCGATCCGGTCGTGCGGACAGCGGGTCGCTGGCGCCGCCCGTGCGCGCTCGGGCTTCAGCTGACGACCGGCAGCACCTCGACGTCGTATGCATGTCCAATGCTGCGGCCGAGCACCGGATCCTCGAGTTCCATTTCGAAGCGGCCGGCCGGACGCACGCCGCCGATGGCAGCCATCGTGCCGCAGAACATCGCGCTGCCTGCCGGCAAACCGGCCTCGCCGCAGCATCGGCCGATCAGGTCCTGCGGACTGCGCAGGCCGGCGACCGGGCCTTCCTGATAGAGCACACGCTCGTCGTCGATGACGGCCCAGGCGCGCAGCAGGAGCCGGTCCCAATGCGGGGCGACCTCGTCGAAGCGCCACAGCCGGGGACCGAGCACTTTCGAGCACAGCTGCTTGGACAGCGCCACGCCGATCGTCTCGGCCTTGCGGTCGGTGTGGTCCGAGCCCACGGTGACCCAGAGCCCGTCGGCGAGCGAGACGATCACCGGTTCGACTTCGCCCGAGGTGTCGGGGCCGAGCACCTGCAGGTGCGCGACCTGTGTCAGCTGCGTGGCGGCCAGCCGGTAGAACAGGGGCACGGCCGAAGGCGCCGGCACGCCGATGGCACCGAGCTCTTCGATGTGGTGCCTGATTGCCGCCGCGTCGCGCCCGGTCCAGCCGGCGACGATCAGCGTGTCGATCGAGACCGCGACATGGTCGCGGCGCTCGCCCCACAGACGTTCGAAGTTCAGCATCGCATTCATCCGATTACCCCCGGCAACCACATCGCAATCCCCGGAAACAGCGCCAGCAACAGGATCATCGCCAGCATCGCGACGACGAACGGCGCCGAACCGGCCATCACGTCGTTCAGCGAACCGCGCTCGCGCAGCGACTGCACGACGAACAGGTTCAGCCCCACCGGCGGCGTGATCAGCGCCATCTCGATCAGGATCACGAGCACGATGCCGAACCAGACCGGGTCGAAGCCGAGCGCGAACATGACCGGCGCGACGATCGGGATCGTCGTGATCATCATCGAGAGCGTTTCCATGAAGCAGCCGAGCACCAGGTAGAACAGCACGACGACGAGCAGCGTCTGGAACTTCGACAGCCCGAGCCCGCTGATGAAGCCGGTCAGCATCGCCGTAAGCCCGATCGCCGAGATCACGAAGTTCAGGAAGTAGGCGGCGACGATGATCAGCATCACCATCGCCGTCGTGCGCATCGAGTTCTCGAACACTTCCCTGAGCATCCGGAGCGACAGCCGACCGTAGGCCCAGGCGAGCCCGAGCGCGGCCACGACGCCGAGCGCCGCAGCTTCGGTCGGCGTGGCCAGCCCTGCGTAGATCGAACCCACGACGACCAGGAAGATCCCGATCGGCGGCAGCAGGTGAACGAGGCTTGCGAAGCGCTCGGCCCAGCTGAAATGCGCGCGCTGGCCGCCCCAGCCCGGACGCAGCATGCAAAGCGCGGCCACCAGCCCCATGAACGAGGCGGCCATCGCGAGGCCCGGCACGATACCGGCCAGGTACAGCTTCGGAATCGAAGTGTCGGTCAGCACCGCGTAGATGATCAGGTTGATCGACGGCGGGATCAGGATGCCGAGCGTGCCCCCGGCGGCCAGCGTACCGAGGAACAGCCGCTCGTTGTAGCCGTAGCGCTCGACCAGCGGCAGCGCCACCGTGCCGACCGTGGCAGCCGTGGCGACCGACGAGCCGGACGTGGCCGCGAACAGCGTGCAGGCGCCGATGTTCGAATGCATGAGCCCGCCCGGAATCCACGACATCCACTTGACCATCGCGCCGTACATCCGCTCGGCGACGCCGGCGCGCAGCAGGATCTCTCCGAGCATGACGAACATCGGGATCGCGACGAGCAGGAAGTCCTTCGACGAGGACCACGCGACTTCGCCGAGCGCGAGCGTCAGCGGCATCGACGCATAGAGCTGGTCGAGCAGCAGGCCGAGCACGCCGAGTGCGCCGGCGACCGGCAACGACAGGGCCAGCAGGGTTAGCAGCAGGAACAGGGTGGTGGCGAGCATCGGCAGGCGATGGTTCAGCGCGAGGACGGCGCCCCGACCGCCGCATGCGCGGACTCGGCCGCAGCGTCCTCCTCGATCGTCCGGGCGCCGATCAGCCTCCGCGCGACGGCGAGGTCGCCGCCGGCCAGCGCCAGCAAGGCTCGCAGCAGCAGCGGAACCCAGGCGAACAGAAACAGCAGCATGCCCGCAAGCCACAGCGACTGCGGGATCCACAGCGGCGTCTGCAGGGGCGTCGTCGCGCGTGCATCGAAGGCCAGCGAGGTGTCGAGCACGACCCAGGCCTGCCAGCTCAGCAGCGCGACGAACACCCCGAGCGACAGCTGCGCGAGAACGTCGAGCCCCGCGCAGACGGGTTTCGGCAGGTGGATGTACAGGGCATCGACGCGGACGTTGGCGCGCTCGAGCAGCGTGAAGGCCAGCGCCCAGGCGGTGCCGATCGCGAATGCGTAGCCCGACAGTTCGTCGGCGCCGCCCAGCGTGCGCGACAGCAGCTTGCGCGCCAGCACGTCGACCGAGACGAGCACGGCCGCAGCGAGCAACAGCGCGCCGGCGAACCAGACGCCGTAGCGCGCGAGCCGCTGCGCCAGCGCCAGCCAGCGGTCGAAGACGATCACTTGCGCGCCGTCAGGCCGACCACCTTGCCGATGCTCGCGTTCCATGCGTCGACGCAATCGCCGGGGCAGCGCGCCGCCCATTTCGGCAGCACGACTTCGTCGAGCTTTTCCTTCAGCAGAGCGCGGTCGGCGTCGGAGACCGGCACGACGGTCAGGTTCGCCTTCGTGCCCATCGTGCAGCCGTCCTTGCCGGCATTGCAGATGTAGCCCTGTTCGGTTTCCTCGGCAGCCGCCTTCCAGATCCGGTCCTCGAGCCCGGCGACCTCCTTCTCGAGGAATTCGCGCACCTTCGGGTCGAGCGAGTTCCAGCGCTTCAGGTTGACCGCGTGCATCACGTGGCTCCAGCCCAGCGGCAGCGCGTAGACGTGCGTGGAAACCTCGTGCCACTTCGCCGTATTGCCCGACAGCGTGCCGGTGATCGCGCAGTCGACGACCTTGTTCTGCAGCGCCGGCACGACCTCGTTGAAGGCCAGCGTCACGCCGGTGCCGCCGAAGGCCTCGACGAACTCGGCCAGCGTGCGGTTGCCCGTGCGCACCTTCCTGCCCTTCAGGTCGGCGAGGCCCTTGATCTCGCCGTTGCAGAACAGCACTTGCGCCGAGTACGGCCAGATGCCGAGCACCTTGATGCCGAAGCGCTCGCCGTAGAACTTGTCGTAGACCGGCTTGTAGGCGTCGGA
>JAAZBL010000064.1 GCA_012513825.1 Limnobacter sp.
CACTTCGTGCGCGAGACGCTCGAGTGCCGGATCGCCGCGCTGGCTGCGCAGAGCATCGACGCCGACGGTCGGCGCGAGCTCGCGCGCAACATTCGAGAACTGGCCGCGGCCCAGGTTGCCGGCGACCGGGCCGCACACTTCGTGGCCGACGAGGCGATGCACGCGATGCTGGCGCGCTTCGCCGGCCACCGGGACGTCTGGCAACTGATCCGGATCGCGAAGGCGCAGCTCGATCGCGTGCGCCAGCTCGCGCTGACGCATCCTCGACGTCCGCGAGAGACCGTGCGCGAGCACCGGGCGATCGCCGATCGGGTCGCCGCCGGCGACGCGGCCGGGGCGGCCGAGGCGATGCGCGTGCATCTTGCTACGGTCATCGACGTGCTCGAAGACATCGCCGGTCGCCATCCGCAGTACTTCGTCGAACGAGGTTCCGAATGAAACCGAGCCGGATCGCCGCCATCCGCGCCACGCCGGTCACGGTGCCGCTCGAAGCGCCGCTGCTGCACAGCAACGGCGCGCACTGGGGACGCTTCGTGCGCACGCTGGTCGAGGTCGAGACCGACGACGGCCTCGTCGGCCTCGGCGAGCTGGGCGGGGGCGGCGAGAGCGCGTCGGCCGCGGTCGAGGGACTGATCGATTACCTGAAGGGACACGACGTGTTCCGGCTCGAGGCGATGCGCTTCGCGATCTGCAACCCGACGGCAAGCCTGTACAACAACCGCACGCAGATCCACGCGGCGCTCGAATTCGCCTGCCTCGACATCATCGGGCAGAGGCTCGGCGTGCCGGTCAGCGAGCTGCTGGGCGGTCGGCTGCGCGAGGAGATTCCGTTCGCCAGTTACCTGTTCTTTCGCTACGGCGATGCCGACGGTCGCCACGAGGTGCGCACGGCCGAGCAGCTCGTCGCGCATGCGCGCGACCTGAAGGCGCGCCACGGCTTCGCCACGCACAAGCTGAAGGGCGGCGTCTACCCGCCGCGCCACGAGCTCGACTGCTATCGTGCGCTGGCCGACGCGATGCCCGGCGACCGGCTGCGCTACGACCCCAACGCGGCGCTGTCGCTCGGCGATGCGATCGAGTTCGGCCGCGCGATCGAGCCGCTGAACAACGACTACTACGAAGATCCTGTCTGGGGGATGCCGCAGCTCGCGCGGCTGCGCGAACTCGTACGGATTCCCACGGCGACGAATACGGTCGTCGTCAACTTCGAGCAGCTCGCCGCCAACGTCGCGCAGCGCGCAGTCGACGTGATCCTGCTCGACACGACGTTCTGGGGCGGCATTCGTCCGTGCATCAAGGCGGCCGGCATTTGCGAGACCTTCGGCCTGGGCGTGGCCGTCCATTCGTCGGGCGAGCTCGGCGTGCAATTGGCGACGATGCTGCACATGGGCGCCGTCGTGCCGAACCTGGCCTACGCCGCCGACGCGCACTATCACCATCTGGTCGACGACGTGATCGAGGGCGGGCCGCTGCCGTACCGCCAAGGCGCGATCGCCGTGCCCGAGGGAGCGGGGCTCGGAGTGCGGCTCGATCCGGACAAGGTCCGCCGCTATCACGAGCTGTTCGTCGAGCTCGGCGGCTACGCCTACGATCGCGACCCGGGCCGCCCCGGCTGGTATCCGCTGGTACCGAACACGCGCTGGGCCGATCCGGCAAAATCGCTGCGTCCGAGCCCTGGAGGCTCGCATTGACGGCCGGGGCCGGTGCGCAGAGCGGGGCCGGCGTCGGCAGAATCGCTGCGCGTCTCGGGCTCGCAACGCTCGATCGGCTACCGGCTGCCTGCCGGCCGCGCTACGACCCGGCTTCGGTACGTGTCGGCATCGTCCATCTCGGTCTCGGCAACTTCCACCGTGCGCACCAGGCCGTCTACGTCGACGACGCGCTGGCCGCCGGCGAACGCGACTGGGCGATCTGCGGCATCAACCTGCGCCGTCGCGAACCGGTCGAGCGGCTGCAGTCGCAGGACGGC
>JAAZBL010000439.1 GCA_012513825.1 Limnobacter sp.
CCCACGAGCAGCACGTCGACGCGCTGCTGGAGCATCTCGCGCGACGAGCCGGACGACAGCTTCTCGTAGCCCGACGACAGGTGCTCGAACATCTCCTTGTAGGACCCGGCCATCGAGACGAACAGCGAGGCCGTCTTGTCGAAGTGCGCGGCGACTTCCTTCCGATATTCGTCGCTCTGTTCCTGCTGGCGCTTGACCTCGGCCTCGAGGTCCGCGATGCGCTCCTTGCTGCTGCCGAACCGGCGCCCCACGAAGAAGCCGATCGCTGCGGTGACGACGGCGGCGAGAATGGCGAGCAGCCAGGCGGTCTGTACGGTCATGGTTCCTTACTTCTCCTTCGATTGTTCGAGCGTTGACGCGATCTTCCGTATTTCTTCCGGCGTGTGCTCGCCGGCCAGCGGCGTGCCGGGCATCAGGTGCCTGCCCATCGCGAGGCCGCCGATCAGTACCGGCTCGAAGCCGATGTCGCGAATCAGGCGCGACGCGAGTTCGATCGCCTGTTCGTCGTCGCCGGCGATCGGCATGCCGATGCGTCCCGGCTCGGTGTGAACCTGGCCCATCCGCTGGTAACCGACGGCGTTGAACGCGCGCACGATACGCGCACCGGGGAGCAGTTCGGCCGAGGCCAGCCCGGCGCCCTTTTCGCGCGCCCAGTTCGCGATCTCGCCGTCGCGGCCGACGAACGGGTTGCAGGTGTCGATGACGGGCTTGCCGCGCACCAGTTCGCCGAGCTCCTTGCCGACGTCCGGCAGTGCCCGGTACGGCACCGAAACGAGCAGCACGTCGCCGAAGGCGGCGGCCTCGCGCGGTGTCCCGGCGCGCGCATTCGGCCCGAGCTTCGCGGCCAGCGCGCGATCGTGTTCGATGTTGCGCGACGAGAACATCACCTGGTGGCCGGCGCGGGCCCAGACGCTGCCGAGCGTGCCGCCGACCTTGCCCGATCCGACGACTCCGATCTTCAGCGGGCCGGCGTCGGCGGTCGTTGCACCGGCTGTCGCCGGCAGGCGCGCGATCGCGAGCCCGGCGCCCGCGCCGGCGATCGATCCGAGGAATTCGCGTCGTCCGTGCTTCATGCTCGACCCTCCAGCGTTGCAGGCGTCCGTGCCGGGCTCATGCCGACGGCAAGCCCTCGACCAGTTCGATCATTCGCTTCCGTTGCGCTACGTCGGGAAGCCGTCCGCGTGCTGCCCCCATGTTATCGATCATGTTCGCTGGTCGGCTGGTCGCGGGCGTGATCGCCGTAACGGCGGGATGACTTGCGACGAACTTGAGGAAGAATTGCGCCCACGAATGCGCGTCGAACTCGCTCGCCCACTCCGGCAGCTCGCGTCCGGCGACGCGCCGCCATAGCCGCGTGCGGCCGAACGGTGCATAGACGAGCACGGCAATCCCGCGTTCGCGTGCCAGCGGCAGGATCGTGCGCTCGGCGTCGCGGTCGTCGATCGCGTAGTTCGTGCCGATGAAGTCGAGCGTTTCGCTGCGCATCGCGTCGACCAGTGCCTGGTACTGGCCTTCGAAGGTCGTGGTCACGCCGATGTAGCGCACGCGCCCACGTTCCTTCATCTCGCGCAGGATCGGAAGCTGCGTGCGGATGTCGCCCATGTTGTGGACCTGGACCAGGTCGATTACCGGCCTGCCGATCCGCTCGAACGAGGTTTCGAGTTGCCGCCGTGCGGCCGCCGGGTCGGCGGCGCCGCCGCCGCGCGGCGCGACGTTCAGCTTCGTGGCCCAGAACAGCTTGTCGGCGATCCCGAGCTCCTGCGCGATGCGGCCGGCGACCTCCTCCGAAGCGCCGTAGCCGGGTGCGGTGTCGAAGACCGTGCCGCCGAGCGCGACCATGCGCTCGAGCACCTGCCTGAGCGCCGTCGCGTCTTCGCTGCGCGCGACTTGCGCGAAGGTGGCCGAGCTGCCCAGCCCGATGATCGGGATCCGCTCGCCGGTGGAAGGGATCGCCCGCGTGATCAGTCCGCTGGCGCCTGCGGTGGCTTGCGCGTCGGTCTGCGCGCCGGTATGTGCCTCGCCCGCTCGCGCCCCGGCCTTCGCCCCGCCCTGCGACCCGGTCTGCGCTCCAGCCGCCTGCGCCGCGAACGTCGCTCGCGGCGCCAGCGCGAGCATCCCCGCGCTCCCCGCAAGTCCCTGCAGCCATTTCCGCCGTGTCTTCATGCCCTTGCTCCTTCTCCTCGTTCTGCTTCGACGCGACCCGGCTGGCCGCGCTGCGCCCGACCCAGCCACAGGCCGAGCGCCATCCAGACGAGCGCCAGCGGCGCCGCGAATGCGGCCAGCGCCGCCAGCCCCATGCCGAGCCGCCCGAGCATCCCTTCGGTCTGCGCGCCGACGACGTCGCCGGCCCGGTAGACGAAGGTATCGATGAAGGCCTTCGCCTTGTAGCGCTCGGCGCGCGTCACGCTCGTGAACAGCGTCTCTCGGGCCGGCCGCATGATGCCGCGCTGCACGGCACGGAACGTGGCCTCGAACGCCACGAGCGCCGCCAGCGAGCCGGCGATCGCCAGGCCGACGAAGCCCAGCAGCGCGGTCGCCGGCAGCAACGCGAGCGTCAGCGAAGTCCCGAGCCGCTTCATCAGGTGCCCGGTGACGATCGCCTGCAGTAC
>JAAZBL010000065.1 GCA_012513825.1 Limnobacter sp.
CCGCGAGCGCGGACCGTCGATTCGCCGCGTGCCTGCTCAGCGCGTGCGAACCGATCCGGAAGACAGCAGATGCCGATGAAGGGCCGAGCTCGCGCCATACGCACGGATCTCGGCGTCCGTGCATCCGCTGCGCGGCCGGCCGGCGGCTGCGGCCGCGCGCTCCCGTGACGGGGCGAGACAGCGCAGGTAACCCTCGAGCGCCGATTCGAACGTATCCCGGTCGAATCGGTAGCCGTAGAGCTCGCCGCCATCGACCTCGAAGCGCTGTCGCCGGAACCCGTCGATGTACAAGCCGTGCGGGAAGACGGCGCCATCGTCGATCGGCATCTCGCCTTCCCCGGCACGGCCCCTGATCCGCCAGTCATCGTCGGCGGCACGCTCGCCCGTCGGCGGTTTGCTCAGGAACAGCAGCACGTTCTGGCCGGGGCGATACGGACGCCAGCGGCGCCCTCCGGTCCAGTCCGCATACTTCTTCACCCGCAGCGGCCCGGATCCGACGCTGCCTGCGAAGACTTCGACCGGCCGCACGGTGAAGCTCTCGTCGTCGACGCGGTCGATCGTGCCTTCGACGACGAGCTGCGATTCGCCGAACAGCGCGGCCAGCGTCAGCGGCAGGTAGTCGGCTCGTGCGTCGATGCCGGCCAGCAGCACGAGGGCGAAGGCCAGGCAGCCCAGCGGCGAGCGGATCGTCATCGCGTGTCGTCCTCGGCTCCGACAGCCTCCTAACCCGGCGTCGTCTCCTCGCGGCTGTTGTTGTCTTCCTTGCATTCGCGCACGGCCTGCTTGCTGTCGACGTCGGCGCGGATCGTGCAGTCGGGGTCGAAGCAGTTGCCGCCGGGCGGCGTGGCCACCGCCAGCGATGCGCTCGCTCCGGCGGCCAGCCCGCCCGTGACCGGCGTCATGACCGTCACCGACTGTTCCGGGTCGAACACGGTTCGGAGGTCGAAGGATCCGGCATCGGCGTTGCCGATGTTCGCAATCGCCACTCGGACACGGGTTTCGCAGCTTCCCGCTCCGGCGGGGCAACTGACCTGCGGTGCACCGATGTCGCTGACGACGAGGTCCGGGCACCGTGGCGGGGGCGGCTGTCGAAGTTCGATCCGACGCTCGCTGATCTGCTCGACGTCGATGCTGATGGTGCCGAACTGCGTGTCGGCCCCGCACCGGCAGCACTGCGGCGCCTTCGGGCATCGATCGGGCGGCGGCGCTTCGCAGCAGCCGCGATCCGGCTTCCCGCAGCGACCGGGAAGGTCCTTGCGATACCCGTCGCAGCAGCCCGGCTCGGGCTCGCAGCGCGCTGCCGCATGCTCGAGGCCGCTCGCCGTGTAGACGGCGGTGACGTCCAGGCTCTGGTCGCTGCGCAGGACGACGAAGCCCTTCAGGTACGGCTGCGGCAGCCCGGTCGGGAACAGCTTGCGACCGATGTCGATGCAGTCGACTTCGACGGCCTCGCCCGGGGCCAGCGACGCCTTGCCCAGCGACAGCACAGCGCCCGGCTGGTCGCCGTCCGGCGGGAAGGTCAGCGCCAGCGTCTTGCCGAAGCGTGCGGTCCGGTCGCTCGGGTTCAGGATGTTGATCGCGGTTGCGTAGTGCGCCGGCGCCAGTCGCAAGCCGGCGGGATCGGGCTGCAGCCCGCAGACCACCTTGGCCGAATAGCGGTACCTGGGTTCGACGTCGTCGCAGACGCCGTTGCGATTCTCGTC
>JAAZBL010000440.1 GCA_012513825.1 Limnobacter sp.
CGGCGAAGGCCGCGCCCGACGGCTACACGCTGCTGCTGGCGCTGTCGTCGATCACGATCCTGCCGGAGGCCGACAAGGTCCTGAAACGCACGCCGCAGTACCGGCTCGACCAGCTCGTGCCGGTGGCGCGCTTCACCGCCGATCCGACCGTGCTGGCCGTGCGCGCCGACAGCCCGTGGCACACCTATGCCGAGTTCATCGAATTCGCCAGGGCGAAGCCCGGCGCGATCAGCTTCGGTTCTTCGGGCAACTACGGGACGATGCACGTGCCGATGGAGATGCTGAAGCAGGCCACGCGCACCTACATGCTGCACGTGCCGTACACCGGCGCCGGGCCCGCCATCGTCGGGCTGCTCGGGGGTCAGGTCGATGCGCTGGCCACCGGCCCGGCAACCGTCGTCCAGCACGTGAAGGCCGGCAAGCTGCGCGTGCTCGCGCACTGGGGCGAAGGCCGGCTCGCCGCGCTGCCCGAGGTGCCGAGCCTGAGCGAGCTCGGCGTGGACGTGAAGTTCTCGCAGTGGGCCGGACTGTTCGTGCCGGCCGGCACGCCGGAACCGGTGATCGCCAAGCTGCGCGATGCTTCGCGCGCGGCGGCCGCCGACGAGCGCGTGATCCGCACGATCGGCACCGCCGGCACGCCGATCCTCTACCAGGATGCGCCCGAGTTCGCCGCCTTCGTGCAGCAGGACGCGAAGGTCATGGAGACGGTCGTCCAGCGGATCGGCCGGCAGTGACGGGCCGCGCCTCGGCGGCGCGCCGGGAGCGCCGGGAGCGCCTGCGGAGCGTGTAACGCGCAGGCGCTCGTCGCAGGGCGGACCTCAGACCAGGTCTTCGCCGCTCTGCTTCGCAGTGCGATAGTCGCGGATCACCGAGACGACCAGCATCAGCAGGATCAGCGCCGCGATCGCGGGCCAGACGAGGATGTAGGCGGACAGCGACAGTTCGTTCATCTTTCGTTCTCCTATCGTCAGGCGCGCGACGCGGCCGGGGCGCGGCCTTCGATCGTGGCGCTCAGGTCGTCGTTCCGCTCGCTCGCCGGGTCGTGGAAGTGGGTAACGCGCTCGGCGAGCAGCGCGAAGTCGAAGCGCTCGTTGCTGCGCAGGCTCAGTGCCACGCAAACGAGCGCGCTGACGCCGTAGGCGGTCAGCGAGCTGATCAGCACCGTGTAGTCGCGCAGCGTGCCGAAGTTCACCGGAATCAGCACCAGCATCGCGATCGCCCCGACGAGCAGGCCCGCAGTGCGACCCAGGAAGCCGAAGGCCAGCAGACCCAGCACGACACCGCCGCCGACGGCCGCGGCCAGTTCGAAGAACAGCGCGACGACGCCGGTCATCGGCAGCAACTCGAAGCGCGCGATTGTGAACGCGACCAGCGCCGCGAGCACGGCCGCGGTGAACGCGCGGTTCGTGATCCGGTTCCAGTAGAAGCTCGCAATCACCGGGAAGACGATCGCGCCCCACAGCGCCCCGACGAACACCAGCATCACGAGGATGTCGAGCCTCAGGCTCGCGAAGATCACGCCGACCATCGTCGCGACGATCATCGTGAGCCGTCCGAGCCACAGCATCTTCCGCGGGTTCGGTCGGCCGCGTGCGAAGTTCTTCGCATAGAGGTCGGTCA
>JAAZBL010000441.1 GCA_012513825.1 Limnobacter sp.
CGGCGAAGGCCGCGCCCGACGGCTACACGCTGCTGCTGGCGCTGTCGTCGATCACGATCCTGCCGGAGGCCGACAAGGTCCTGAAACGCACGCCGCAGTACCGGCTCGACCAGCTCGTGCCGGTGGCACGCTTCACCGCCGACCCGACCGTGCTCGCCGTGCGTGCCGACAGCCCGTGGCAAAGCTATTCCGAGTTCATCGAATTCGCCAGGGCGAAGCCCGGCGCGATCAGTTTCGGTTCGTCGGGCAACTACGGGACGATGCACGTGCCGATGGAGATGCTGAAGCAGGCCACGCGCACCTTCATGCTGCACGTGCCCTACACCGGCGCGGGGCCGGCGATCGTCGGGCTGCTCGGCGGCCAGGTCGACGCGCTGGCCACCGGCCCGGCAACCGTCGTCCAGCACGTGAAGGCCGGCAAGCTTCGCGTGCTCGCGCACTGGGGCGAAGGCCGGCTCGCAGCGCTGCCCGAGGTGCCGAGCCTGAGCGAGCTCGGCGTGAACGTGAAGTTCTCGCAGTGGGCCGGCCTGTTCGTGCCGGCCGGCACGCCTGAACCGGTGATCGCGAAGCTGCGCGAGGCCTCGCGGGCAGCGGCCGCCGACGAGCGCGTGATCCGCACGATCGGGACCGCCGGCACGCCGATCCTCTACCAGGATGCGCCCGAGTTCGCCACCTTCGTGCAGCAGGACGCGAAGGTCATGGCGGAGGTCGTCGAGCGGATCGGCAGGCAGTAAAGGGCCGCGCCGCGGCGTCGCGCCGGGAGCGCCTGCGGCGCGTGTAACGCGACGCAGCCGCTCGGTGCAAGACGGCCTTCAGACCAGGTCTTCGCCGTTCTCCTTCGCGGCGCGATAGTCGCGGATCACCGAGACGATCAGCATCAGCAGGATCAGCGCCGCGATCGCGGGCCAGACGAGGATGTAGGCGGACAGCGACAGTTCGTTCATCTTTCGTTCTCCTATCGTCAGGCGCGCGACGCGGTCGGCGCGTGGCCGTCGATCGTGGCGCGCAGATCGTTCCGCTCGCTCGACGGGTCGTGGAAGTGGGTGACGCGCTCGGCGAGCAGCGCGAAGTCGAAGCGCTCGTTGCTGCGCAGGCTCAGCGCCACGCAAACGAGCGCGCTGACGCCGTAGGCGGTCAGCGAACTGATCAGCACCGTGTAGTCGCGCAGCGTGCCGAAGTTCACCGGAATCAGCACGAGCATCGCAATCGCCCCGACGAGCAGGCCCGCGGTGCGACCCAGGAAGCCGAAGGCCATCAGTCCCAGCACGACACCGCCGCCGATGGCCGCGGCCAGTTCGAAGAACAGCGCGACGACGCCGGTCATCGGCAGCAGCTCGAAGCGCGCAATCGTGAACGCAATCAGCGCCGCGAGCACGGCCACGGTAAATGCCCGGTTCGTGATCCGGTTCCAGTAGAAGCTCGCGATCACCGGGAAGACGATCGCGCCCCACAGCGCCCCGACGAAGACCAGCATCACGAGGATGTCGAGCCTCAGGCTCGCGAAGATCACGCCGACCATCGTCGCGACGATCATCGTGACCCGGCCGAGCCACAGCATCTTCCGCGGGTTCGGTCGGCCGCGTGCGAAGTTCTTCGCATAGAGGTCGGTCATCGTGATCGCCGACAGAGCGGAGAGGTCCGAATCGGCGGTCGACGACAGCGAACCGATCACGAGAATGAAGAAGAAGCCGATCAGCACCGGAGGCAGGAAGCTCGACGCCATCTGCGGCAGGATGTTGTTCAGGTTGCCGTCGGCCGGCTGCAGGCCGACGAACAGCGCCAGCAGGCCGATCATCCCGAGCCCGATGACGACGGCACCGTAGCCGATCGTCGCGGTGATGAACGTCGGCTTGATCAGGTCCTCGCGCACGGCGAAAAGGCGCTGGGCGATCGTCTGGTTGCCGATCGCGTAGGCGAGCACGGCGACCATGAACGGCGCGCCCTGCTCGAGGAAGGCGGTCTTCGAGAAGAAGCTGAACTGCTCGCCGCTCAGCCGCCACTGCTGGTCGAGCAAGGCCGGCGCGCCGCCGATCTGGAAGTAGATGACCGGAATGATGACGACCGCCGACAGGATCATCGCAACGAGCTGCGCGAAGTCGGTCATCACCGACGCCCGAAAGCCCGACCACAGCGTGTACGACAGCACGCCGAGGCCGGCGATCAGCACGCCATGAATGAAGTCGAGCGGCGTGAGTACCGCGACCAGCGTGCCGGCGGCCGTGAAGTTGACCATCAGGCTGATCCCGCTTCCGACGAGGTTCGACACCGCCATGATCATCTGGCTCGATCGCCCGTGTCGCGCGTGGACGACCTCGGCGAGCGTGTGCGCATTCGGCGCGAGCTGGCGGAATCGCCTGCCGAACGGGTAGATGAACAGGACCATCAGCGCGCCCCAGAGCCCGTAATGGATAGGCCCCGAGATCCCGAACTTGTAGCCGGCGGTCGCGCTCGCGTAGAACGACGCTGCCCAGACCCAGGTGGCGATCATGCTGGCAGCCGAGAAACCGAAGCCGATCGCGTTGTTCGAGGTCATGTAGCCGTCGACGTTCTCGTTCTTGCGGCCGATGGCCAGCGACATCAGGAAGGTGCCGCCGTAGAAAGCCAGCAGCAGCAGCACTGCCGTCGACAGGGAAAGTTGATAGATACCGGCATCGGTCATGCTTCGA
Source organism: Limnobacter sp. (assembly GCA_012513825.1). Classification (GTDB taxonomy): domain Bacteria; phylum Pseudomonadota; class Gammaproteobacteria; order Burkholderiales; family Burkholderiaceae_E; genus Zeimonas. Next base: position 2,667 of record JAAZBL010000441.1, read on the forward strand.
GGGCTCCTTTGCGGTGTTCGAGCAAATGGCGTCTCGTCTCGCCG
>JAAZBL010000442.1 GCA_012513825.1 Limnobacter sp.
ATCGCGAAGAACCCGTACATGCAGTTCAAGATCCGCGGTGGCAAGGCCGGCGACAAGGTCACCATCAGCTGGGTCGACAACAAGGGTGACAAGCGCACCGACGAAGCCAAGGTGAGCTGAACGCGTCCGCTTCCGCGTTCGGCCGCAACGGCCGGCATCGACGAACGGATCTCACGAGGAGGAGACAGATGAAGACGAGAACTGCGCAAGCGGGCGTGGCGGCAGTCGCGCTCGGCGCGATGCTGGGCGCCTTTGCGATCGGTGCGCCACCGGCGTCCGCGCAGGAGGACACGAAGGCCGAGATCGAGCGCTACCGCGAGATGCTGCAGGATGGCAACCCGGCCGAGCTGACCGTGCTGCGCGGCGAGGGCCTCTGGAAGGAAAAGCGCGGACCGAAGAACGCGAGCCTCGAACAGTGCGACCTCGGCAAGGGACCCGGTGTGGTCCAGGGCGCGTACGCCGAGTTGCCCCGCTATTTCGCCGATGTCGACGCCGTGATGGACGCCGAAACCCGGATCGTCCACTGCATGGTCGAGCTGCAGGGATTCGACAGGGCCGAGATCACGAAGCGGCCGTTCTCGGGCTCCGGCCAGCGGGCCACCGACATCGAGGCGCTGGCCGCCTTCGTCGTCGAGGAGTCGCGTGGCGTTCCGGTCAACGTGCCGCAGCAGCATCCGAAGGAGGTCGCGTCCTACCAGCGCGGCGAGCGGATCTTCCACTATCGCGGCGGTCCCTACGATTTCTCCTGTGCGTCCTGCCACGAGGGCGAGAACAAGCGCATCCGACTGCAGGACCTGCCCGAACTGACGAAGCAGGAGCCGGCGCAGCGCGCGTTCACGACCTGGCCGGCCTATCGCGTCTCGCAGGGTGCGTTGCGCACGATGCAGTGGCGCATGTACGACTGCTTCCGGCAGCAGCGCTTCCCCGAGATGAAATTCGGCTCGGAGGCATCGATCGACCTGATCACCTACCTGGGCGTCACCGCCAAGGGCGGCAAGATGGATTCGCCGTCGATCAAGCGCTGAGGAGACCGGACATGCACAAGGCAATTGGAATCGGGATCGCCGCAGCGCTGCTGGCGGGATTCGCGAACGCGACCGAACCGGTCACCGACGCCGACGTCGTCGCGACGATGAAGGCCTCGTTCCGGGAACGCGGCATCGCGAAGATGGACCGTCTCGAGCAGAGCGACCTGCAGAAGCAGTGCAGCACCTGGTCGGGCAAGCAGCTGCCGCCGGACGTCAAGGCCAGCCTCGAGAAGGCCGCGATGGAGTCGATCGTCTACCCGGCCGACAACGACTATCTGGGCGACTGGAAGGAGGGCGAGAAGATCGCGCAGAGCGGCCGCGGCTTCCAGTTCAACGACACCGAGAAGACGGTCGCCGGCGGCAACTGCTACGCCTGCCACGAGCTGTCGAAGGCGGAGATCGCGTTCGGCACGATCGGTCCTTCGCTGTACAACTACGGCAAGCTGCGTGGCGGCCCGACCGAGTCGGTGCTGCGCTACACCTGGGGCCGGCTGTGGAACTCGCACGCATTCGCAGCGTGCAACCACATGCCGCGATTCGGTGCCGCCGGCATCCTGACCGAGCAGCAGCTCAAGCACGTGATGGCACTGCTGCTCGATCCGGAATCGCCGGTCAACAAGTAAGGCAGCCGGCCGGCCGTGAACCGCCGATCCGATCCGACGACCTAAACGCGAGCAATCCGCAACGATGCCGAGTCGAAGGGAGTTCCTGCACATGCTGGCGATGGCGTCGGCGGCCGGCATGCCGCTGGCCGCCGCGGCCCGCGCCGGCGATGGCTCCGCCGCCGGCGCCGCGGCCGGCGCCGAGGCGATCTACGAATTGCCGCGCTTCGGCCAGGTCAGCCTGCTGCACTTCACCGATTGCCATGCGCAGCTGCTGCCGATCCGCTTTCGCGAGCCGAGCATGAACATCGGCGTGGGCGACGCCTATGGGCGGGCGCCGCACCTGGTCGGGGAGGCGCTGCTGAAGGCCTACGGAATCGCGCCCGGCAGCGCCGATGCGCACGCATTCACCTGCCTCGATTTCGAGGCCGCTTCGCGCCGCTTCGGCAAGGTCGGCGGGTTCGCGCACCTGGCTACGCTGGTCAAGCGGCTGAAGGCTTCGCGACCCGGTGCGCTGCTGCTCGACGGCGGCGACACCTGGCAGGGATCGGCGACCGCGCTATGGTCGAAAGGCCAGGACATGGTCGACGCCTGCAAGCTGCTCGGCGTCGACGTGATGACCGCGCACTGGGAGTTCACCTACGGCGCCGAACGCGTCGAGGAAATCATCGCGCGCGACCTGAAAGGGCATATCGATTTCGTCGCGCAGAACGTCCGCACGACCGACTTCGAGGACCCGGTCTTTCCTTCGCACGTCGTCCGGGAAATCAACGGGGTGCCGGTCGCGATCATCGGCCAGGCGTTCCCGTATACGCCGATCGCCAATCCGCGCTACCTGGTGCCCGACTGGAGCTTCGGCATTCGCGACGAGGAGTTGCAGAAGGTCGTCGACGAGGTGCGGGGCGAGGGCGCGCAGGTGGTCGTCGTGCTGTCGCACAACGGGATGGACGTCGACCTGAAGATGGCCTCGCGCGTGCGCGGCGTCGATGCGATCCTCGGCGGGCACACGCACGACGGTGTGCCGCAGCCGGTCATCGTCTCGAACCCCGGCGGCCGCACGCTGGTCACGAACGCCGGTTCGAACGGCAAGTTCCTCGGCGTGCTCGATCTCGACGTCAAGTCCGGCAAGGTCGCCGACTTCCACTATCGGCTGTTGCCGGTGTTCTCCGAGCTGCTGCCGGCCGACCCGGCCATGCAGGCCTACATCGACGAGGTGCGCGCGCCGCACGCCGAGAAGCTGAACGAGACGCTGGCCGTGACCGAGGGGCTGCTGTACCGGCGCGGCAACTTCAACGGCAGCTTCGACCAGCTGATCCTCGACGCGATGATGGAAGTCAAGGACGCCGAGATCGCGTTCTCGCCGGGCTTCCGCTGGGGAACCACGCTGCTGCCCGGCGAGGCGATCACGCGCGAGCGGCTGATGGACCAGACGGCGATCACCTATCCGTACACGACGCTCAGCGAGCTGTCGGGCGAGATGATCAAGACGATCCTCGAAGACGTCTGCGACAACCTGTTCAATCCGGACCCGTACTACCAGCAGGGCGGCGACATGGTGCGCGTCGGCGGGCTGCAGTACCGGTGTGACCCGAAGGCGGCGATGGGCTCGCGGATCAGCGACATGCGGCTCGACGACAAGCCGATCGAGGCCTCGAAGACCTACAAGGTCGCCGGCTGGGCGCCGGTGGCCGAGGGCGCGCAGGGCGAGCCGATCTGGGAGGTCGTCGAAAGCTGGCTCGCGGACAGGAAGACCGTGTCGCCGCGCGAGCTGAACCTCCCCAGCCTGGTCGGTGTCGACGACGATCCCGGGCTCGGGACCTGTTGACGCGATCGGAGGCCGGTAGCGCGATGGCGGCGACCGACTTCGGCAGACGCACGGTGCTCGGCCGCGGTGCGGCTTGCGCCGCGGCAGTCGGCTTGCTGCAGGCCGCACCCGGCACGTTCGCGCAGGCAACCGGCTCTGCGCCGACGGCGAAGCCTGCGGCTCCCGGGCTCGGAAGCCGGATCGTGCTGCCCGAGGCCAGGTTGCTCGACGGAAGCGTGCTGCCGGCGAGCCACTGGGACGGCAAGATCCTCGTCGTCGAGTTGTGGGCGAGTTGGTGCCCGTTCTGCGCGCGCCAGAATCCGCATCTCGACGCACTGCATCGCGCGCACGGCGACCGCGGCCTCGAAGTGCTCGCGCTGTCGATCGACCGCGATCCCGACGCGGCGCGCCGCTACATGGCCGAGCACGGCTACGCCTTTCACGCGGCGATGGACGACGACAACTGGCGGGCCGCGCTCGGGCGGCCCACAGGCCTGCCGATCGTCTGGGTCGTCGACCGGCAGTCGCGGCTGGTCAAGCTCGAGATCGGCGAGATGTTCCCCGAGGACATCGCCGAGCTCGCGCTGCTGCTCGACGAGCCGAATCCTCGAAGCCATCGTTAAGGAGACGAAGCGGTGATCAGGCAAGAGCGCGTGCTGTTCGCGGCCGCATTGCTGAGTATTGGACTGTCCGCATCGCAGGCCTCGGCCGAGGCGCTGTTCACCACGCGCAACCTGACCGTCGAGACCGCCACGAAGGCGGCGCAGGCCGCGCTCGAAGCGTGCCGCGAAGGCGGTTTCCAGGTCGGTGTGGCGGTCGTCGACCGCGCAGGCCTGCCGCAGGTCTTCCTGCGCGATCGCTTCGCCGGCGCGCACACGGTCGGCATGGCGATCGACAAGGCCTGGACCGCTGCCTCGTTCAGGATCCCGACTTCGGAGCTCGGCCGCGAGACGCAGGCGGGCAAGCCGATGAGCGGGATCCGCGACTTGCCGCGTGTCGTCGCCGCCGGCGGCGGCCTGCCGATCGAGTCGGCCGGTTCGACGGTCGGCGCGATCGCGGTCTCCGGCGCGCCCGGCGGCGACGCCGACGAAACCTGCGCGCAGGCGGGAATCGACGCGATCCAGTTCGATATCGAGCTGTGACGGTCGACGCGCTGCGTCGGGCCTTGTCTGCGACGCTCGGCCCGGTCGTCGCGCTCGCGTTCTTCGTGCTGCCGGCAGCGGGCGCGCTGCACGCCAGCGAGCCAGCCACCGTCGACCTGCGCCTGCAGCAACTGACCGGGCGTGTCTGGTGGGTCGAAGGCCAGCAGGGCGTCATTTCCCACGAGAACCAGGGCTTCAATTCCAATGCCGGTTTCGTCGTGACCGACGACGGCGTCGTCGTGTTCGATGCGCTCGGCACGCCGGCGCTCGGCGCGGCGCTGCTCGAGCGGATCCGCTCGGTCACCGACGAGCCGGTGCGACGGGTGATCGTCAGCCACTACCATTCCGACCACTTCTACGGTGTGCAGGCGCTGAAGGCGGCCGGTGCCGAGGTCTGGGCGCACGCGCGAGTGCGCGACTACCTCGCGACCGATGCGCCGCTCGAACGGCTGGCCGAGCGCAGGCAGTCGCTGGCCCCGTGGGTTACCGACGAAGCTCGGATCGTCGCGCCCGACGTCTATCTCGACGGTGACACCCGCTTCCGGCTCGGCGGCGTCGGATTCCGGATCCATGCGGCCGGTCCGGCCCATACGCCCGAAGACCTGATGATGCTGGTCGAAGGGGAGGGCGTGCTGTTCGCCGGCGACCTGATCTTCGCCGGGCGCGTGCCCTACGTCGGCGACGCCGACAGCCGCGCCTGGCTGGCGGCGCTCGAAGCGCTGGCCGGAAGCAGGCCGCGCTTCGTCGTCACCGGCCATGGTCCCGCGTCGCGCGATGCGACGGCCGACATTGCGCTGACCCGCGACTATCTGCTTTACCTGCGCGAGCAGATGGGGGCCGCCGTCGACGACTTCGTTCCTTTCGACGAGGCCTATGCGGCGACCGACTGGTCGCGATTCGAGCAGTTGCCCGCCTTCGACGAAGCGAATCGTCGCAACGCCTACAACACCTACCTGCTGATGGAGAACGAGTCGCTGGCCGGACGCCGCTGACCGGTATCGCGCCGTCGATTTTCCGTGCCGGGGCGCCCGGCCCGGTTGCGGCAGAATGTCGCCTCTCCAATCCTCGCGCGCCGACCGGCGCGAACTCGAGATGAACAGCGAAACGGCGACGCGCTGCGCGCCGGCGCGCCGGCTCCGATCGGCCGCCCGCAGGCTGGCGCTGGGCCTCGCGACGGTCTTGCTGCCGACGGCGACGGTCGTCGCGCAGCCCGAATACACCGACCGCGAGCGCTGCCTGCTCGACCGGCTCCGCGCCGCCGCGCCCATGGCGACCGTCGCCGAGATCCAGGCCGATTGCGAACCGCCGACGGCGACGCTGCCGTCGGCGACGCCCGAGGACGACGCCAGCAGGCAATCGCAACTGATCGCGCCGCTGCCGCCGGTTCCCGAGCCGGTCGCCTTCGGCACGACGAGTTCTCCGGTCGAGCGACGCATGCTCAGCGAATCGCGGCTCTGGGGCGAGCGCTTCGCGCTGCTGCCGCACCGGCCGAACTACCTGATGCCGTTGACACACATGTCGCGCGACCCGGTCGTCGGCTCGCAGGAGCTCCAGCGCAACGAGATCAAGTTCCAGCTCAGCTTCAAGTTTCCGCTGACGCCGCCCCTGTTCGAAGGGCGGGGCGCACTCTTCTTCGCGTACACGGGCCAGTTCTGGTGGCAAGCCTTCAACGACGACGTCTCGTCGCCGTTTCGCGACTACGGGCACGAGCCGGAACTGTTCTACGCGTGGCGACCGGGTTTCTCGCTGGCCGGCTGGACGGCAAGGCACGCCTCGCTCGGCTTCGTCCACCAGTCCAATGGCCGCTCCGGGCAGATTTCTCGAAGCTGGAACCGGCTGTTCGCCGAACTGACGCTCGATCGCCCGAGCGGATGGTGGCTGTCGCTGCGACCCTGGTGGCGGGTTCCCGAAGACGATGACGACGACAATCCGGAGATCACCCGGTTCGTCGGCAACGGCGAGCTGCGCGTCGGCCACGTCGGCGAAACCGAAAACTGGACGCTGACGCTTCGCCGGAACCTCGGCAGTGGCGGCAAGGGCTCGGCGCAGCTCGACTGGAGCCGGCCGACCGGCTTCAGTCCGCAGCTGCGCTGGTACGTCCAGTACTTCGACGGTTACGGCGAGAGCCTGATCGACTACAACCGGCGACTGCAGCGGATCGGCGCCGGGGTGATGCTCAACGACTGGTTCTAGGGGCTCATCGACTGGTTCCGGGGCCGAGGGCGCTGCCCGGCCCGAACAGCGTGTCCGGCGATCAAAGGCTCGACCACCCCGGTTCCTCTCGGTCCAGCATCCGGCAGATCGATGCGAAGAACATCTCGCTTTGCTGCCGCTCGCCTGCGACCTGTTCGGCCACGCGAGCGGCCAGCGCGTCGTCGACGATGCGCAGAGGCGCGCCGGCCGCCGCCTGCGTCGCCAGCACCTGGTGCATGCAGGCGCGTTCGAGGTAGTACAGGTCGTCGAAGGCCCAGGCCACGTTCGGGCCGACCACGGTGACGCCGTGGCTGGCCATTAACATCGCGCTGCGGCCTTCGAGCTGCGAAGCGATCCGCCGGCCTTCGTCGTCGTCGAGCGCGAGTCCGTTGTAGCGGTCGTCGTAGGCGACCTTGCCGTGAAAGCGCAGCGCGTTCTGCCCGGACATCAGCAGGCGGCCGCCGTCGACCAGCGTCAGCGCGGTCGCGTAGGGCATGTGCGTGTGCAGGATGCACTTCGCATGCCGGTTCATCCGGTGGATCCAGCTATGGATGAAGAAGGCGGTCGGCTCCAGCGAGTGCCGGCCGTCGAGCACCTTGCCGCCGGCGTCGATCAACAGGATGTCGCCGGCGCGAACCTCGCTCCAGTGCAGGCCCTGCGGATTGATCAGGTAGTGTGCGTCGTCGATCTCGAGGCTGTAGTGGTTGCAGACGCCTTCGTTCAGCCCGCAGCGCGCCGACCAGCGCAACGCGGCGGCGAGCTCGACGCGGCCCTGGCGGATTCGTTGTTCGAGGTTCATCGCGGTCTCCTTCGTTCGTCGGATTCATGGATTGCGTCGGGCGGCCGGCCCCGTCGACGCCGGCCGATCACCCCGATGTTCGTTCACTCGTCGATGCGCCGGCGCAGGGCCTTGATCCGGCCGCGCTGCACCTTTTCGTCGACGCGCCGAAGCTGCGAGGCGCGCGTCGGGCGCGTCGGCCGTCGCACCGGCTGCACGTGAGCGGCGCGATCGATCAGATCGAGCAGCCGCGCCAGCGCATCGGCGCGGTTCTTCTCGAGGCTGCGAGAGCGCTGCGCCTTGATGACGACGACGCCGTCGGCGCTGATTCGCTGGTCGCGCAGTTCGAGCATCCGGGTCTTCACGTCTTCGGGCAGCGTCGACGCCCGGATGTCGAAGCGCAGCTGCACGGCGTTCGACACCTTGTTGACGTTCTGTCCGCCCGGGCCCTGCGCACGAATGGCGGTGTAGACGATCTGCGAGTCGTCGGGAGTCAGGGCGGGGTCGCGTTCGGCAGCCATCGTGCAATCAGCGCGTGCGCGATCCCGGATACAGCCGTTCGAGCACGGCGAGCGTGGCTTCGCCGAGCGCCGGTTGCAGCGCCTCGACGATCGCGTCGCGCGCCTGCGCTTCGCCGCGCAGCGACCAGGCGTGCGTAAATGCGTCGCGCCGTTCGCGCAGCACCGCTTCGACGACGCCGCGCCAGTGCGGCGGGTGCTCCGACGGCGTCCAGTCGCCGCGGCCGCGGCCGTAGTGCGCGACCGCCAGGTAACCGAGCAGCGCGGTCGTCACGAGTTCGTCGAGCATCGCGTTCGACCAGGTGATCGACGACGATCGCTTGCCGCGCACGACGTTGTAGCCGCGTGCGAGCCCGAAGGCGCCGAGCGCGCCGAGCACGCCGCCGGCGAGCAGCCCGGCGCCGAAGCTCAGTCCGCCGGTGGCGAGGTCGGCCTTGAGGCCGGCCAGCGCGCCGGTGACGGCGCCGCCGAACGCGGCTGCCTTGCCTTCGCTCAGTTGCTGGCGAACCACGTAGTGTTCGGCCAGCCGGGCGAGGATCGTCTCGGACGCACGGCCCTCGAGACCGTGCAGCCGGATCAGTCGCTCGGTACTGTCGCGGATCTCGGCATCGAGGCGCTCTGCCAGCCGGCGCATGCCGAGCTGCCGGCTGGCCGACGGCAGCGTTTCGTCGGTTTCGTCGGAACGCCCGGACAGCGTCGGCAGCTTGCCGAGCACCGCGCCGCCGACGTCGCGCAGCCGGTCGAGCACGCTCGCGTCGTCGATCCGTTCGCTGTCGGCGGCGGCCATCGCGATCCGATCGGCGAGCTCGCGCATCGACGCATCGAAGACGTCGCGGCGCTGCGCCATCCAGGCCTCGACGAGGCGGTCGAACGCCGGCCGCCGCGCCTCGGCGATCAGCGGCGCGATCGTCTGAAGCAAGGTCGCTTCCTGGACCCAGCAGCGCGCGAACGCGTCGAGCGGCAGCACGGCGCGCACCTGCCGGGCGCCGGCCAGCGCCCCGCGCCAGGCCTGTACTTCGGCCGCCTCGGCCTGCGCCGACAGCGGCTTGCCGAGCTGGTTCAGCAGCACGACGACCGGCTTGCCGATCCAGTCGAGCACGCGCATCTCGGGCCCGACGTAGCCGGCCTCGTCGGGCGCTTCGGAGGCGTTGACCAGGTACAGGACGACGTCGGCCTGCTCGCGAACGTTGCGTGCGGCGGTCTGGCTCGACCACAGCGCGCGGTCGCGGAAGCGGTCCCAGACCTGGCCGAGCAGCCAGCCGACCGGATCGCCGCTCGCTTCGAGGCGCCTGGCGAGCCTCGCGCTGTCGCCGAAGCCGGGCGTGTCCCACAGCAGGAGCCGGTCGCCTGTCGGTGTCTCGACCAGCGTGTATTGGTCGGCCGTGTCGGTCACGTGCGCTTCGTCGCGAACGACGCCGATGTCGCGGCCCAGCAGCGTGCGCGCCAGCGTCGTCTTGCCGACGTTGGTATGCGAGATCAGGCTCAACGAGATCGTTTCGACGTTCACCACAGCGGCTCGCAGGCAGACATGGGCATCATCCGGTGCGCAGGGCCGCGGGCTGCGTACCCGGCTGCGAGAGCCGATCGAGCGCACTGCGCAGCTTGCGCACGGCGGTCTGCGCGTCGCTGCGCTCGAGGTCGACGAACAGCGGGCCGCTCCGTTCGTGCGCGAGCAAGCGGTTCCAGGCCTTGCGGCGCTCGTCGAGCCGGCGACGCGCGGTCGGGTCGTCGCCGAAGCGCGATACGAAGGTCGATTCGTCGACGAGCAGCAGCAAGGGCACCTCGGCCGGCAGCGAGGCCGCCAGCGCGTCGACGAAGGCGCGCTGGCTGTCCGGTTCCGGCGTGGCCGTGGCGCTGAACAGCGCGATGGCCAGGGCCAGCGGACGTTCTGACGGCAGCTCGCTGCCCGCCGAATCCTCGTCGCCATAGACGACCGTCGGCGCCACCGAAAGCCGGAGCATCGGCCCGAGCACCGCCGACAGGCTCTCGCGCAGCGCGAGCACGGCCTGTGGCGAGGGCTGATGGCTGTACGGCACGACGGCGACCTGCGCGGCCTCGCCGCGATGCGAGCGCGTCAGCGCGGCGAAATAGGCGTCGTCGAGCGACAGCGGGAAATCGGCGGCGAGCCGGCGCTCGACGAGCCAGTCGCGCAAGGCGAGCAGGGCACGCGGCAACAACACGACGAGCGCGACACTGACCGCATACAGGTGGATCCACGGGGCCGCCGGTTCGCCGTCGGTCTGCGGGAAGCGCATCGCCTCGAGGCGCGCCTCGTCGGGCAGGGCGATCCCGGTCAGCCAGGAGGCGGGTCCGAGCACCACGTCGAGCGTCGCGCGAATCGCGCCGGCGTCGAGGAAGGTGCTCTCCCAGCCGGCGCGATACTCGAGCGCGAGTCCTCGGACGTACATGCCGGCCAGCGCGCCGGCGGCGAACGCGATCGCGCCGAGGTGCAGCATCCGTGCGATCCGCGTCGCGTTCAGCCGGGCACTCGCCTGCGCCCAATCGAGATTGAAGCGGGTCAGTACCGAGGCGGTGCCGTCGACGCCGCCGCCTGCCAGCTTGCCGGACCCGCGACGCGGCAGCGAGGCCATGTGCGCGGCGCGGGCCAGCAAGCGCGCGGCGGGGCCTGCGCGGGCGCCGATTCGAGCCGCGGTCGTCGTGTCGCCCCCGCGGTCGACGAGACCCGCCAGTGCCCGGGCCACCATCACCAGGTAGACGACGAGGTTCCAGAGCATGACGGCCAGCAGCGGCGGAGCCAGCACATTGATCCGCTGGCCGGTGCCGATCGCGTCGGTGGCGACGCCGAGAACGAAGGCCACGGCCGCCAGCACCGGGCCGATCCACGGCCGCCAGGTCACGGCGCGCAATGCGCGGTGAAGCTTGCGTTCGCGCCCGGCGATGCGTTCGATGGCCAGCCGCGCGCGGCGCGCCACGAAGACATCGGCAGGCGCATGCTCGCCTTCGACTTCGGCGGCGGCGCGGCTGGCCCACGCGCGATCGTCGTCGGTCCAGTCGACGTGACCCGGCGGAGCGGTTTCCCAGGCACGCACGAGCAAGGCGTTGCGGGCGTCGTCTTCGGTCATCAACGGTGGCTTGGCGGCCTCGAGGCGCCGGGCGATCGGAAGCTACATCGTAGCGAAGCGCCGCGTCTGCGCGAAATCGCCGGGCGGTGCGGGCGCAAGCGGCGCGGGTCAGGTGGCGCGGGTCAGGTGGCGCGGGTTCAAGCGGCGCTCGACCGGGACTTGCGGCCGGATCGTCGCCGCGCGCGCCGGCGCGTTGCCCGTCGATGCCGTTGTCGCCGCGGTTCGCGGGCGGTACAGTCGGACCACGGCACAGGAGGACAGGACGATGAGCGAACACATCTACAAGCACCTGGAACTCACCGGCTCGTCGAAGGCGAGCATCGAGGACGCGGTCGGCAACGCGATCGCGAAGGCGCACGAAACCGTGCGCAACATCCAGTGGTTCACGATCAAGGAAACGCGCGGCCATGTCGTCGACGGCAAGGTGGCCCACTGGCAGGTGACCATCAACGTCGGCTTCACGCTCGAGTAACGCTGCGAAACCGCTCGCGGGCGGCGGGTATGCTGGGTGGGGTTCGCGCTTCGGATAGCCGGGGGAACGGATGACGAGCTGCTTGCGCCTGTCGGCCTGCGCGATGGTGGCCGCCGGCGTCCTCGGTGCCTGCCTGGTCGCTGCGGCCGCGGAAGCGGAACGTGGACAGGCGCTCTACGACCTGCGTTGCGGAGGCTGCCACGAGACCAGCGTCCACCAGCGTGCGAGCCGCTCGGCGCAGACCTTCGAGCAGATCCGCGAAGCGGTCGTGCGCTGGCAGCGCGAGGTCGGTGCCGACTGGCGCGCCGACGAGATCGACGCGGTGACCTGGCACTTGAACGAGCGCTACTACAAGCTGCCGTGCCCGACCGCGGTCTGCGGCATGCCGCGCGCTTCGGCCACGGCGCGCTGACCCCGCTCAGGCCGGCTGCAGGATTACGCGGCCGACGACGCGCCCGTTCGCCAGGTCGTCGAGCGATTCGTTGACCGATGCGAGCGGCCGCAGGTCCAGCGGAATCTCCGGCAGTTCGACACGCTGGGCGAGGTCGACCAGGTCGCGCAGGTCGTTCAGGCCGCCCACGTAGGAGCCGAGGATCGACAGCGATTTCAGCGCGAACATCGGCAGCGGCATCCGGAACTCGCCGCCGAACAGGCCCACGATGACCACTTCGCCGGTTCGCCGCACGAGGTTCACGGCCAGCGAGGAGCTCGACTCGGCACCGACGAAGTCGATCGCGCCCGCCAGGTTGTTGCCGCAAGCCTCGGCGATCGTCTTCGCCGCCTTGTCGGCGCCCGGGTCGAAGGCCGCCGTCGCGCCGTAGCGCAGCGCCGCCTCGCGCTTTGCCGGGTCCGGATCGATGGCGGCGATCCTGGCCGGCGACGTCGCTGCGAGCAGCGCGACCGCGGTCATGCCGACGCCGCCGCAGCCGATGACGGCGATCCAGTCGTCGGCGGTGGCCGGGCTCAGCTTCCGGATCGCGCCCCAGGCCGTGATGCCGGCGCAGGCGAAGGTCGCCGCGCGTGCCGGATCGAGCGACCCGATCGGCACCAGGTACCGATCGTGCGGCACCCGGACGAGGTCCGAATAGCCGCCGGGGCGCTGCAGCCCCAGGTTGTTCGCCGCCTTCGGGCACAGGTGATCGTCGCCGCGTTCGCAGACCGCGCAGCTGCCGCAGCCGATCCACGGGTAGGCGACGACCCGATCGCCGGCGGCGACGCTGCGCACCTCGGGGCCGACTTCGACCACCTCACCGCAGATTTCGTGGCCCATCGTGACGGGCAGGCGCGTGCCGGCCCGCTCGAGCGACGACATCCGGCCGCCGCCCATGTCGAAACCGCCGGCCCGGATGTGAAGGTCGGAATGGCAGATGCCGCAGTGCGTGACGCGGATCGTGACCTCGTTGCCGGTGGCCGGTTCGAGCGGATCCTCCAGGGTTTCGAGCGGACCGCCCCATCGGGTGAAGGCCCAACGGTGTGCGCAACGGAATTTCATCGGAGTGGCTCGCAAGCTCGCGTTGATCGACCGGACGCCGGCGGGGGCCGGCAGGACCGACAGAGTATAATTGGCTCCGCCGCCGTGGCGTCGGCCCATCAGGCCGGCGTGTCGTCGCGCAGCATTGCGCGGCCCAGCCAGTTCCCGCCTTACCCACGCAGCCTGGTCCGCAGAGCCGGTTCGCTTCGCGTTCGCTCGAGCGTCGTCGCTCGCGTACGCCGTGTGTTTCGTCGGTAGTGCCGTTTGCCCGCTGCACCCTTGTGTCCCCGGGATGCGACCGCCGCTTTCTTCTCGAGGACAACAAGATGCAGGGACTCGCTCGCCTGAGCCAGTTCGTCGGCAAGACCTTTGCCGTCTGGGTGCTGCTGTTCGCGGTGCTCGCTTTCCAATTCCCCGATCACTACCGCTGGATCGGCGCCTGGATCGTCCCGCTGCTGGGCATCATCATGTTCGGCATGGGGCTCACGCTGTCGAAGGCCGACTTCCGCGAGGTCGTCCGTCGCCCGCGCGAGGTCGCGATCGGCGTGGCCGGCCAGTTCCTGATCATGCCGGCGCTTGCCTGGCTGCTGTGCACGCTGTTGCGGCTGCCCCCCGAGATCGCGATCGGCGTGATCCTGGTCGGCTGCTGCCCGGGCGGCACGGCCTCGAACGTGATGACCTTCCTCGCCCGCGGCGACGTCGCGCTGTCGGTCGCGATCACCTCGGTGTCGACGCTGCTGGCGCCGGTCGTCACGCCCGCGTTGATCTGGCTGCTGGCCAGCCAGTGGCTCGAAGTCAGCGCGGCGGCGATGTTCTGGTCGATCGTCCAGGTCGTCATCGTGCCGATCGCGCTCGGCGTGCTGGCGCAATCGCTGCTGCGCGAGCGCGTGGCGGCCTGCGTCGCCGTGCTGCCGCTCGTGTCGGTGGTGGCGATCGTTGCGATCGTCGCGGCCGTCGTCGCCGGCAGCCAGCAGAAGATCGCGACCAGCGGCCTGCTGATCTTTGCCGTCGTCGTGCTGCACAACGGCCTCGGCCTGTTGTTCGGCTACTTGCTGGCGAAGGCAATGGGAATGAGCGTGGCCAAGCGCAAGACGCTGTCGATCGAGGTCGGCATGCAGAATTCGGGGCTGGGCGCGGCCCTCGCCGCTGCGCACTTCTCGCCGCTGGCTGCGGTGCCGAGCGCGATCTTCAGCGTCTGGCACAACATCTCGGGTCCGCTGGCCGCGACGCTGTTCCAGCGTTTCGGCGCCGGCGAGACGTCGCAGGCGGTCGAGGGGCAGGCGACGGACGAGGCGCGGCCTCCGATCGCTGCCGACGCCTCGCGGGCGTGACAATAGCGCCGGCCCGGCCGCCCGTCACGCGGCCGGGGGCTGCAGGCGCTTGCGCAGCTCGCGCTTGAGGATCTTGCCGCTGGCGTTCTTCGGCAGTTCGTCGACGAAGACGATGCGCTTCGGCAGCTTGAATCCGGCCAGGTGTTCGCGGCAGTGCGAGAGCAACTCGTCGGCCGTCACGCTTTGGCCGGGGCGGCAGACGACCGCCGCGGTCACCGCTTCGATCCACTGCGGGTGCGGCAGACCGACCACCGATGCCTCGGCCACGGCCGGATGCCGGTAGATGACCTCCTCGACTTCGCGGCTCGCGACGTTTTCGCCGCCGGTCTTGATCATGTCCTTCTTGCGGTCGACGACGCTCAGGTAACCCTCCTCGTCGATGACGCCGAGGTCGCCGCTGTGGAACCAGCCGTTGCGGAAGGCTTCGGCCGTGCGTTCCGGGTCGTTCCAGTAGCCGAGCATCACGTGCGGGCCGCGATGGACGATCTCGCCGACGGTGCCCGGCGGCACCGGGCGATCCTCGTCGTCGACGACGCGCGTCTCGACGTTGATGCAGGCGCGGCCGGCCGAGCCGAGCTTGCGCAACTGGTCCTCGGGTTTCAGCACCGTGGCGACCGGCGACATCTCGGTCTGGCCGTAGAAGTTGAACAGCCGCATCTGCGGAAGGCGCTCGCTGAGCTCCCTGACGACCTCCATCGGCATGATCGACGCGCCGTAGTAGCCCTTGCGCAGCGAAGACAGGTCGCGACGCGCGAAGTCCGGGTGGCGCAGCAGCCCGATCCAGACCGTCGGCGGGCAGAACAGCTTGGTCGCGCGCTCGGCTTCGATCGCGGCCATCATCGTGGCTGGATCGGCGCCGGGCAGGATCACGTTGGTCGCGCCGAGGTACAGCCCCGGGCCGAGGAAGCAGTGCATCTGCGCGCAGTGAAACAGCGGCAGCGCGTGGATTTCGATGTCGTCGCCGCTCATTTCGCCGTCGACGATGCAGCTCACGTACTGCGCAACGAAGTTGCGGCTCGACAAGGCCGCGCCCTTGGGCCGCGATTCGGTGCCGCTCGTGTACAGCAGTTGCAGCGGCTCGTCGTCGCCGATGTCGGCTTCGGGCCGCCGCGTATCGGGGTGGCGCATCCAGTCGGCGACGTCGTGCCAGCCGAGCGGGGCGCGGCCGTCGCCGTCGACGATCGCGGCCTTCAACCGGACGGCGTTCGGCCCCAGCGCGAGCGCCTGCTGCGCGACTTCGAGCAGCGCGTCTTCGGCGATCAGCGCGGTCGCGCCGCTGTGCTCGACGACGTAGGCGACTTCGGCGGCCTTCAGCATGAAATTGACCGGCACGAGAATCGCGCCGAGCCGGGCTGCCGCGAAGGCCAGCACGACGAAGGCATGGTTGTTGTGCGACAGCAGCGTCACGCGCTGGCCTCGGGCGACCCCGTGCGAGGCCATCGCGTTCGCGGCGCGGTTGACCGTTTCGTCGAGTTCGGCATAGCTCTGTCGCAGGTCGCGCCAGACCAGCGCGGTCTTGTCCGGTGCGCGCCGGGCGCTGCGCCAGAGCAGGTCGCCGATGCCGTGGCTGCGCGTGCGGTCGATCGTCGCCTGCAGCGCAGGCGGGAAGTTCATTCGGGAGAGGTCGCTCATCGCTCGGACGGCTCCGGTCGGAACCCTTGTTTCGGAATGCTTGCGCTCAATCGCCCAGCGCCGCCGGCAGCTGCAACTCGCCGCGCGACTCGAAGCGTACCGCCGCGAAGGCCGGGCCGGCCAGCTTCCCGCGCAGCACGTAATCGGCCCTGCGGCGTTCGCCGGAAGCCAGCCCGAGTGCCTGGCGCAGCATCGCGCTGGCCGATACGCTGACCGGCAGCGCGATCACCTTCTCGCCGAAGCGAGGCACGCTGCCGCGCTCGTCGCTGACCCCGGTCGCCAGGCGCGAACCGCGAAGCTCGAGTTCGACGTAGACGCCGTCGAACTCGATCGCTGTCTCGTTCGGATTCTGCACGCGCAGCTTCAGCAGGAAGCGGCCCTCCATGCCTTCGCCCGGGAGCGGTTCGAGGCCGACGACGTTGACGGCGACCGGATCGCGCAGGCCCAGGCTGGCGCAGCCGGCGAGCGCGAGCAGCAGCCCGGCGCAGAGCAAGGTCCTTCGGTCGTTCGGCGCCGCCCCCGATCCGCTGGCGGGGAGCGGTCTCGATCCGCTCGTCATCGGTGGCTCGTTCGTCGGCATGCGCATGCGCGGTTCATCCGGCGGGCCGCGCCAGCACCATTGCGAACCATTGCTGCGGATCGGTCCAGCTCTGCTGGACGAAGAAGCCGGCCGCCCGCAGCATGCGGTCGAAGTCGTCGAGCCGGTACTTGTGGGAATTCTCGGTATGGATGCGCTCGCCCTCTGCGAAGCTGCGTCCGCCGC
>JAAZBL010000443.1 GCA_012513825.1 Limnobacter sp.
CGGGCGCCTTTCATGTACTCGACGCCGGTGGCGCGACCCGCGTCGTCGAACAGCACCCGGGTGGCCAATGCGTCGGTTTCGACGTGCAGACGGTCCGGATGCGCGGCGACCGCTTCGATCACGCGGTCGCGCGCACCGATGCGCCGCGCGCCGCGCGTCGACAAGGGCGTGTAGCACAGGCCCGTGAACGGGCGCCGGCGCCACGATCGCGCGTTCGGATCGCCGCGCCCGCGAGCGAGCCAGCGCAGCGCACTGGTGACCGGCAAGGGCAGCGTGCCCGCGAAACCGCGCGCCGTGCCGACGACCGTGCGCAGCAGCGCATCGTCGGCCAGCGACTCCGGCGGGCGCGCCTTTTCGGTCTGCAGCCAGCCGTCCCAGCCGTGGCCGGTCGAATCGAGGCCGATGCGACGCAGCGCGCGACGCAGCGGCCGGTGCCGGCAGGCTTCGAGCCTTTCGACGTAGTGCCGCATGTTCGACGCGCGCCACGACGCGTCGCCGGTCAGTTCCGCGATGCCGTCCCAGTCGGAATCGTGCGGCAGCACGAAGATCATCGCGTTGTGCGCGGTGCAGCCGCCGAGCGCGGCGGCGCGCGGATAGAGCACACCCTGGCTTTGCGCCTCGTACTTCGGGTCGCGCCGCTGCCGAGACTCGTCGTCGTAGTGGCGCACGTGGAAGTTCCAGCTCATCGCGGGGTTTTCGCAGGCGTGCGCGTGAAAGGCGGGGACCTCGTAGTCGTCGGGCAGGCGCGGTGCGGGGCTCGAGCACGCGTCCGGGCCGGCCTCGATCAGGAACACGCGCATGCCGGACTCGGCCAGCCGCGCGGCCAGCGTGCCGCCGCCGGCGCCGGAGCCGACGATCACGTAGTCCCAGTCGCGTGCCGCCGCGTCGTCCATCACTGCGCTTCTTCCGGGGGCTTTTCAGAGGATCTGAGTAGTAGATTCCGCCGTCTCGGAGGCAGTCTTCGCCGCCTCAGAACGTCTTCAGGAACGCGATCAGCGCGCGCTTGTCGGCGTCGTCGAGCACGGGTTCCTGGCCGAACGCCTTTTCGTCGGCGCTCAGTCCGTCCTGCCGGTTGAACTCGGCGGTGCCGAAGTAGTGGCCGCGATTGACGACGAAGTCCGGGCACTTGCTCAGCGCGAGCATCGGTTCGCGCAGCTCGGCGAACTCCTGTCGAAGCTGCTCGTCGGTCGCGCCCTCGGGCAGGTTCGCCAGCTTGCGCTTGAGCTGCAGCAGCACGTTGCCGAGCCGCTTGACCTGCTCGGCCTTGTCGCCGAGATCGTCGCTTTCCGAACGCAGCTTCAGGTTCGCGATCAGGTTGACCGGCACGCCCTTGGGAATCGGCCCCAGGACGACGTCGCCGCCTTCGTTGACGAGCCAGGGCAGCCAGCGGTGCAGCAGCCCCTGCAGCGGCGCCAGCGCATCGGGCACGTAGCCGACCGGCACGATCACCTGGCTGCGCTCGGTCGTGCGGTCGATCGTTCCCGGGACCTTGTCGCCGAGCTCGCTGTCGCGCTCGCGCTTCTCGGGCCACAGCATCTGTTCGATCGAGGCCTCGAAGACCCGGACGCGCGCGTCGACCGACGGATCGATGTCGAAGGGCCCGACGCTGTTGTTCAGCAGGAACGGCGCCGTCGACCACA
>JAAZBL010000444.1 GCA_012513825.1 Limnobacter sp.
GAAGCCTTCGTCGAAGGGCTGATCGACGTCGACGGCGACATCCACGACGTGATCGACATCGCCGACGGCCTGTCGCGCGCCGGCGACACCGAAGGCGGCCGGGGCAAGCTGCCGTCCTGGCTCGCTGCGCATTCGCGCAAGTCCGACCGCAAGGCGATCGAGTACCACTACGACGTCTCCAACGAGTTCTATTCGCTGTGGCTCGACCCGCAGATGGTCTACTCCTGCGGCTACTTCCCCGAGGGCAACGAAGACCTCGCCACTGCGCAGCGGCTCAAGCTCGAGCACATCTGCCGCAAGCTGATGCTGTCGCCCGGCCAGACGCTGCTCGACATCGGCTGTGGCTGGGGTGCGCTGGCGATCCACGCGGCGCGCGAACACGGCGCGCAGGTCGTCGGCATCACGCTGTCGACGAACCAGTACGAACTGGCCCGCGAACGCGTGCGCGAACAGGGTCTCGAGGATCGCGTCGAGATCCGGCTGCAGGACTATCGCGACGTACCGGGCGAAGCGGTCTTCGACCGCATCACGTCGGTCGGCATGTTCGAGCACGTGGGCCTGAAGAACCTGCGCCCGTACTTCGACGTCATGCATCGGCTGCTGAAGCCGGGCGGCGTCGCGCTGAACCACGGGATCACGTCGAGCGACGCCGACAGCCGCTCGGTGGGCATGGGCGCCGGCAACTTCATCGATCGCTACGTCTTCCCCGACGGCGAGCTGCCCCACGTGTCGCTGGCGATCCGCGAGATGTCGGCGGCCGGATTCGAACTCGCCGACGCCGAATCGCTGCGCCGGCACTACGCGCGCACCCTGCGGTTCTGGTCCGACGCCTTCGAGCGCAACCTGGCGCGGCTCACCGAGCTGGCCGGCGAACGGCGCACTCGAATCTGGCGCGTCTACCTGGCCGGCTGCGCGCACGCGTTCGCGCAGAACTGGGTCAACGTCTACCAGTTGCAGGCGATCAAGCCGCTGGCCGGCGAGCACGGGGCCGAGAGCCCGCTTCCGATGTCGCGGGCGTATCTCTATCGCGACTGAAGCGGCGCGTCGCGAGCAGGCAGCCGAGATCTAACGCAGATGTGAATGACGCCGCACGGCGATCTGCCGCTCGCGCACCCGTCGCGGCGCTACCACCGCGACGGCCGGGCGGCGCAGACGCCGAGTGCGACGGATCGCCGGACCGACGAGCCGCATGCCGCAGACGCGCTTGACGGCCGACACGAAATAGACGGCCCCGCAGATCGGCCACCAGCGATCGCCGGCCGACTCGAAGAAGCGCGTGCGCTCGAGCCACTTCTCGCTGCGACATGGCGGCCGGTAGCAGCCGAAGCGGCCATGCTCCATTTCGAAGCTGAGCAGCTTGAACCAGTCGCGCAGGCGCGGCAGCCCGATGAACTGGCCGTCGCCGGGCAGGAACGGCCTTCCGAGCGGGCGCCCGAGGATCTGCCGCGCGCCCCACAGGCTCACCGGATTGAAACCCGAAACGATGACCCTGCCCTCCGGTCGCAGCACCCGATCGACCTCGCGCAGCACCTGGTGCGGGTCGTCGGCGAACTCGAGCACATGGGGCAGCACGACGAGGTCGAGCGACTGCGTATCCAGCGGCAGCGCTCCGTAGCGATCGAGCCAGAGGTCGACGCGCCGGCTCGCGCCCTCGTCGTCGGGCACGCAGGCGCGGAATCGATGCGGCATCCGGTTCTCGCGCAGCGCGTCGAGCTCGGGCAGCCCGCACTGCAGCGCGTGGTAACCGAACAGGTCGACGACTGCCGAATCGAACTGGGCCTGCTCCCAGTCGAGGACATAGCGTCCGGCCGAAGAGGCCAGCCAGTTGCGCCACGGATCCGCCGGCAGCCCGGCGATCTCGGGTGATTCGTTCATCTTCATCGAGCGAGGCTCCGTGGGGCTTCGCGCACCCGGTCGTCAGATGTTCGATGCGCGGACGCAGTCGAGACACCGGCCATTCTACCGAGCCGGACCGCCGATCGCCGGGCGGCTTGCCGGCGTCCGCACGGCTTCGAAGCCCAGCGACCGGCAGTCGGACCGACGGGCGCCGCTTGACCCCGCCGAGGGCCTCGCTTAGGATCGCGCGATCCGGTATTTCTTTTTTTCGATCATACGCTTAGGGGCCACCCTTGCAGCGCTTTCTTGATTCGGCCCGCGTGGTCGCCATTCGTTCGCGCACCCGCCTGCCGCTTATCCTGGGCGCGATCCTCCTGAGCGCAGGCTGCTCGACGCTTGCTCCGTCGGACGAGGCCACTTCGAAGGCCGGGGCGATCGCCGAACCCGCCGCCGCGGCCGTCGAAGCAGCCGATCCGGCCTCCACACCGGTCGCGGAAACGGGCAAAGCGAGCACCCGTCCCAGATGGACCGGCCGCGACGAAGCGGCTGCTCCGGGCGACCTGTGGGAACGGATCCGCAACGGCTTCGCAATGCCCGAGCTCGACACCACGCTGGTCGCCCAGAAGGAGCGCTTCTACCTGTCGAGGCCCGACTACCTGCAGCGGATGTTCGCGCGCGGCGGACGCTACCTGTTCCACATCGTCGAGGAAATCGAGAAGCGCGGCATGCCGACCGAGCTTGCGCTGCTGCCCTTCGTCGAAAGCGCGATGAATCCGGTTGCACTGTCGCACGCGCAGGCCGCCGGCCTGTGGCAGTTCATCCCGTCCACCGGCCGCGCCTACAACCTCGACCAGAACTGGTGGGTCGACAATCGCCGCGATGTCGTCAAGTCGACGCAGGCCGCCCTCGAATACCTGCAGAAGATCTACGCGATGCACGGCGACGACTGGTTCCTCGCGCTGGCCTCGTACAACTGGGGCGAAGGCGCCGTCGGCCGCGCAATCAGGAACAACAAGGCGCGCGGCCTGCCCACCGACTACCTGTCGCTGCGGATGCCGGCCGAAACGCGGCACTACGTGCCGAAGCTGATCGCGCTCAAGCACATCGTGCTGCGCGCCGACGAGCTCGGCGTCGCCTTGCCCGAACTGCCGAATCAACCCTACTTCGTCACGATCGAGAAGACGCGACCGATCGACCTCGAACTGGCCGCGCGCTTCGCCGGCATGTCGGTCCAGGAGTTCGTCGCGCTGAACCCGGCGCACAACCGCCCGGTGATTTCGGCCAGCCGCAACAACCAGATCAAGTTGCCTGCCGACCGCGTCGACGCCTTCATCGACGCCGTCGAGCGGCACGGCCGGGAAAACCGCGCGTTCGCCACCTGGCAGCCGTACACGATGAAGCCCGGCGACACGCTCGAATCGCTGGCCCGTCGCAGCGGGATCACGGTCGCCGCACTGCGCGAGGCCAACGGCCTGAAGGCCGGGCGCAAGATCCTTGCCGGCACGCGGATTCTCAGCCCTCATCTGGGCGCCGTCGACGGCTCGGCCATCGAAAGCTTCGATGGGCCTCGCATCTACGAACTCGTCGAGCGCCCTGCCGTCTACCACGTCGTGCGGCCCCGCGACTCGCTGACTTCGATCGCCCGGCGTTACCGAACCACGGTCGCCAGCCTGCGGCAACTGAACGGGTTGAAGAAGGCCGTCGCGCCGCGTGGCGCCCGGCTGCTGGTGCGACCTGCAAGCGCGCAGACGATGCTGACCAACGAGAACGGCCAGCGGCGCGTGGTCGCGCAGAGCGACGAACCGCGGGTGATGCGCGCCGTGCTGCGCGAGGAAGTCGTCGTGCCGGCCGCTGAGCGGCCGAAGAAGCCGGCGGCAAGATCCACGCGCGCTGCACGATCCCAGGCCTCCTCGCGCGCCGCTGCGGCTCCCAAGGCGGCGGCGAAGAAGCCGGTGGCGAGCGGCAACGCTCGCCCGGCCGCCAAGTCCGGCGCTCGGCCGGCCGCGACACCGCGCAAGCTGCCCGGGGCCGCGCCGCTGCGTACCGGCGACAAGCCGGCGACGCCGGCACGGCGGGCCGGCAAACGCACCTGATCGGAACGGCCGGCGCCACCGAACGCCATGCGGCTGCGCGGTCGCCTCGGCGGCGCGGGGTCGCTTCGCGCGATCAGCCCGCAGGCCGCGCGCGGGCGATCTCGTGATCGAGGCTCGCCGCCAGCAAGGCGCGCGTGTAGTCGGCGCGCGGTGCAGCGAACAGTTCGTCGGCGTCGCCGGATTCGACGACTTCGCCGTCCTTCATCACGATGACCCGATGGGCCATGGCACGGACGACCGCAAGGTCGTGCGTGATGAAGATGTAGCTGAGCCCGTGACGGCGCTGCAGCGATCCCAACAGCCGCAGCACCTGGCGCTGCACCGACACGTCGAGCGCCGAAGTCGGCTCGTCGAGGACCAGCAGGTCGGGCTCGAGCACGACGGCCCGCGCGATCGCGATCCGCTGCCGCTGACCGCCGGAAAACTCGTGCGGATAGCGGTCCATCGCCGATGCATCGAGCCCGACTTCCTCGAGCACCGCGACGACGGCGTCGCGGCGCGCATCGGCGTCCAGCTCGGGGCGATGGAGTTCGAGCCCTTCGCCGACGATCCGGCCGACGGTCATGCGCGGCGACAGCGAGTTGTACGGATCCTGGAAGACGATCTGGAAGCGCCTGCGCAGCGCCCGTAGCGGCGCACGCGCGAGTTCGTCGACCCGGGTCCCGTCGAAGCGGATCGTCCCGCTGCTGTCGCCGGTCGCCAGGCGCAGCAGCGCGAGCCCGAGCGTCGTCTTGCCGGACCCCGACTCGCCGACGATGCCCAGCGTTTCGCCGCGCGCGAGGTTCAGGTCGACGCCACGCAGCGCCTCGAACACATGACGCCCGAACCAGCCGCGCCGCGAAACGAAGTTGCAGCGGATCTGCGACGCCTCGAGCAGGATCGGGGCATCGGCCGGCACCGGCTCCAGTTCGCGCACCGGCCGGCTGTCGATCAGCATTCTCGTGTACGGCTCGCGCGGCGCCGCGAACAGCGCGCCGGTGGCCTCCTGCTCGACGATCCGGCCTCCCTTCATGACCGCGACGCGATCGGCGAAGGCGCGCACCAGCGGCAGGTCGTGCGTGATCAGCAGCACCGCCATGCCGAGCTCGCGCTGCAGGTCGTCGAGCAGCGCGACGATCTGGCGCTGGATCGTCACGTCGAGCGCAGTCGTCGGTTCGTCGGCGATCAGCAGCTTCGGTCCGCAGGCCAGCGCCATCGCGATCATCGCGCGCTGGCGCTGGCCCCCCGAAAGCTGGTGCGGCAGGCTCGAGAAGCGGCGCTCCGGCTCCGAGACCCGCGTGCGCGCGAGCATCTCGATCGCCTTGCGCGTGGCCTGCGCACGGCTGAGCCCCTCGTGCCGCTCGATCGTCTCGACGATCTGGTTGCCGATCGAATACAACGGGTTGAAGGCCGTCATCGGCTCCTGGAAGATCATCGCGATCTCGCGGCCGCGGATGCCGCGCAACTGGCGCTCGGAGGCAGCCAGCAGATCGCGCCCCTCGAAACGGATCTGCCCGCTGTAGCCGGCATCGACGTTCAGCCGCAGCACCGACAGCGCCGATACGGTTTTGCCGGAGCCCGACTCGCCGACCAGCGCGAACTTCTCGCCGCGCCCCACGGAGAACGAAACGTCGTCGACGACACGCACTGCGCCGCTCGCGGTCCGGAAGTCGACCGACAGGCCGTCGACCTCCAGCAGCGGCGCGGACGCGCCTGCCACGGTGCTCGCGGCCGCACGCCGCTTGGCGCCGCCGGTTCGGGAGTTCTTGCGTTCAGCCACGGCGGGTATCCAGCGCGTCGCGCAGCGCTTCGCCAATGAAGATCAACAGCAGCAGCATGCCGACCAGCACGCCGAAGGTGCCCAGCGAGATCCACCAGGCATCGAGGTTCGCCTTGCCTTGCGCGAGCAGCTCGCCGAGGCTCGGCGTCGAAGCCGGCACGCCGAGACCGAGGAAGTCGAGGCTGGTCAGCGCGACGATGGCCGCGCTCATCCGGAACGGCAGGAACGCGATCACCGGCGTCAGCGAGTTCGGCAGCACGTGCCGGAAGATGATCTTCGAATCGGGCAGCCCCAGCGCGCGCGCGGCCGTCACGTATTCGAGCTGGCGGTTGCGCAGGAACTCGGCGCGCACGTAATCGGACAGGCCCATCCAGC
>JAAZBL010000445.1 GCA_012513825.1 Limnobacter sp.
CATCCGGTCGATCGCGACGCGCACGTCGCTCTCTTCCTTGAAGCGCTTCTTGGTTGCCGAGGCGAGCGCGCTTTCGAGTGCGCCGAACACGACCTCGCGTCCGACGTTCTTTTCACGGGCCAGCGCGTCGACCAGCAGCAAAACTTCGCGACTCATCCGGGAACTCCCTAAATCCTGTAGTTGGGCACCAGTCGTGCCCGCTCGATCTCGTCGAGCGAAAAAATCAGCTTGCGCACCGCCTCGCCCGTCGGCGCCTGCGCGTCGGCCGACTCAGCGTGGGCTGCCCCAGCGTGGGCTGCCCCAGCCTCTGCGGGTCCGCCGGCAGCAGCCGCGGAAGCGGCACTCCCGGCCTTCGCGGCTTCGACCTTCGCCGGCTTGCCGGCAGCCTTCGACTTGCCGCGCGACGGCTTGCCCCGGCTCGGCGAACGATGTCCGCGCTCGGGCGGGGTTTCCGGCTCGATCAGCTCGAGTCCGTAGCGCCCGTCGGGCTCGACCGTGAGCACACCCTCGAAATTGCGCTGCCCTTCCAGCGGCATGCGCAACCTGACGGTGACCCGTTCGCCGGCGAAGCGCTCGAAATCGGCGGGCCGCTTCAGCGGCCGGTCCAGCCCCGGCGAGGACACCTCGAGACGCGAGTAGTCGACGTCTTCGACGGCGAGTACATGCGAAAGTTGCCGGCTGACCTGCTCGCAATCCTCTATCCGGATCCCGGCAGGCGCGTCGATGAACACCCGCAGCAGTCCCTGCTGCGCGTGCTCGACGTCGACCGGCTCATAGCCCATTCCGGCTACGGTCCGTTCGATGATCGCCTGTACTGTGGAGCCCCGACCCGACACTTTCGCGCCACCTTTCGTACCGCAGACCCGCCGCGGTGGCGCGCGGTAAAAAAAAATGGGCTTCAGGAGCCCATTTTTCTTTGAGCACGCCGACCGTGCCTCGCACGGCGCCGCTGCGATCATCGGACCTGCCTGCCAGGGCCCTACGCTGGCGGACACCGCCCGATCCGCCGGTCTGGCGGTTTACAATCAAGACAGCGATTATAGCTGTTATCGGGCTCCGTAGGAAGCCCGGGGCGTCATGCCGACCGGCCGCGACCGGCGCCGCGCGGCCGCCCACCGCGGCAGCCACTGTTTCGCCGGCAGAAGTTTGGTAGTACGCTGTCGCGCGTCTCAAGCGAAACCATGCTCGGGAGGGTGTCATGACCCCCTGCATCCGGTCTCTTCGCGCCGTCGCGATCGTTCTCGTGCTCGCAGGGTGCGGCGGAAACGGCGACGCTCCGGTCCCCGCGGCTCCCAGCGAAGTTCGCGTCGCTCGCCTCACGAACCCGGTGATCGTCACCTGGCGACACGATGGCACGCATGCCACCGGTTACGTCGTCTACCGCAGCCCGAAGGACGGCTCCGGGCCTCCGCTGGAGATCGGACGCACGCCATCGAGTGCCGCCAAGAAGGTCTACACGTCGCGCCACACGCCGACGAGCGACGAGACGAACCTTCGCTACGGAGTCGCCGCAGCAGGCGCAAGTGCGCTCTCGGAAATCGTCTGGAACGACGAGAACGAGCCCATCACGGCCGCCGCCAGTTGCCAGGTGCAGGACATCTCGGCCGACGACCTCGACGGCGACGGCATTCCCAACACCGAGGAACTCGAGGGCTGGCAGATCTTCGTTGCGCCGCTGACGGCCTCGGCAACCGGTGTCGCGGGTCAGCTCGAGCGCGACAAGCCGGTCGCGAAGACCGTGTCGAGCAGCATGTTCTTCGACGATACCGACGGCGACGGCCTGTGCGACTGGCAGGAACACGGACAGGCGGGCACCGACCCTTCGAGCGTCGACACCGACGGCGACGGACTCGCAGACGCCGACGAGGTCCTCACCTGGAACAGCAACCCGAACGACCCGGACTCCGATGACGACGCATTCGCGCCGGTTCTGAAGCTGATCGACGGGGAGCAGCAACTGCAGTACGTGACCCGTGCGAGCGCCGAGCCGGCGCTGCTCGACGGACGCGAGGCATGCGCGTCGTCCGCTTTTACCTGCAACTTCAAGACCTCGCCGACGATGGCCGACACCGACGGCGACAGCTATACCGACTTCGACGAGATCATCGAGCTCGGCGGCGATTTCGATCCGCTGATCGCCAACCTGCCGCAGCTCGAGCTGTCGCTCGTCGGCACTGCGGGTCTGACCGTCGACATCGCCTATACCGATTCGACGCAGCAGGCCGATACCCGGTCCACGAGCCTGGCCGAAGGCGAGACCGACACGCGTCAGCACTACAACTCCAACGTTCGCAAGACCTGGGACAAGTACGGGCAGTCGATCACGACCAGTGCCGGAATCGGTCCGAAGGGGTTTTCCGGGTCGGTGAGCATGACGGCTTCGGAAGAAGAGGGCACCGCGAATACCAGCACCAGCGGCTGGAGCTCGACGACGGCGTCCCAGAGTACGCAGACGTACAACGACGCCGTGCAGACGGCGAGCCAGGCGGGACGCCAGATCTCGGGCGGGTCGATCAGCATGGGCGTCCAGATCACGAATACCGGGCAGATCTCCTATGCACTTTCCGACCTGGCGGTCACGGCGCTGCAACGCCTGCCCCAGGAGGACTCGTTCGCCTCGATCGGCACGCTCGAGCTCGACAGTGCGATCGGTGGCGAGCAAAGCCCGTTCGGTCCGATCGGCACGGGACCGCTCTCCGACGGCACGGGAATCACGCTCGCCCCCGGGGAGTCGACCGGGGTGCTCCAGGTGAAGACCGACATCGCCGCGGGCAACAAGATTCTCGATCTGATGGCGAATCCTGCCGTCCTGTATTTCGAGGTCGGCAGCTTCATGATCAGCAACGCCCAGGGCGTCGACTTCGACTTCATTGCCCAGGTCACCGCCGCCCAGACCGGGGCGGTGCTGATCGACTTCGGGACGACCGTGATCAGCAAGCGCGTGGCCACCAACGTTGCACGAGTGGAAGGCAAGATCGCCGGGATCACGCTGGGCGAGGTCATGGACACGCTCGGCATCAAGTACGAGACCGCGCCCAAGGTCGTTGGCGAAACGACGGTGACGGTGCTGACCGGAGTGCAGAACCCCGATACCGGGGAGTTCGTGCGCGTCGACGACGCGAACAACCGGTTCTGGGTGGCCTTGAAGACGGCGGACGAGCTGGCCGTGCTCCCGCAGGACTTCGAGGACATCGTTCTGGAAGGCGGCGGCGCGGTCTACATCCTCTACGCGACGGACGTCGATCAGGACGGTGTCTACCTGCGCGACGAGCTCCTTTACGGCACCGACGACGCCAACCCGGACACCGACGGCGACGGGCTGAGCGACTTCGAGGAAATCGCGAACGGTTGGCAGGTCACGGCCGAGCTGCCTCCGCGTTATCCGGTCGCGGTCTTCTCCAGCCCGATCGCCGCGGACGCCGACAACGATGGCCTGAGCGACCTGCAGGAAAAGGCCCTCGGCACCGACCCGAACAACCCGGACACGGATGGCGATCTCCTCTGCGACGGACCGGGCAGCGCGCTCAATGCGACCGGAATCTGCCGTGCCGGGGTCACCGCCGACCCGCAGCCGCTGGTGCCGCGATTCGCATTCGTCGACTCGTCGCCCGGGCGCTACGTCGTCGATGCGGCTGCCGATTCGCCGATCGTCGTCGGATTCACGCTGCCGGTGCTGGGGACCTCGACGCTGCGCGTGAACAGCCGGACGCGCGGGCCGGTCCAGGGCACGACGAGCTTCGCCGACAACGGGCGGACGATGACTTTCACCCCCACCAATCCGTTCATGCCGAACGAGGCGATCGAAGTTTCACTGAGCGGGGAGACTTCGGTCGACGGTCAGCCCTTGCCTGACTACCAGTACGATTTCCGCGTCGCCTCACCCCGGGGCCTGGGGTTCAGCGACGACTACGATGCTGGGGGGCAGATACGCCTGAACGACGACACCGGTTTCCGCTTCCATACGGTGCTGAGCGGAGATTTCAATCAGGACGGCATGCTCGATGTCGCGATGGCCGGATTCAATCCGGTCGTTGGCACGTCGTGGGACGCCGTCTACGTCGCCTTCGGCAACGGGCAGTCCCAGTTCGACTTGGGGCAGCCTGTCCGTGTCGAACTCGCGGGCGGTCCGACCGGGCTCGTTGCAGGAGATTTCAACAACGATGGACGACCCGATCTCGCTGCGACGCTGATCAACGTCGAATCCGTCGTCACGCTCCTGGCGGGCACGACACAGGGACAGTTCGATCCGCCGACGGCGCAATCCTACTCGCTCACCGGCGCCGGGCCGGTCGGGATCGCGACCGGCGACTTCGACGGGGACGGCAATCTCGATCTGGTCACGGCGAACCGCGATACAGGGACGAACACCGTTCTGCTCGGCAAAGGGGACGGGACGTTCGCCGCAGGTGCCGAGATCGTATCCGGACCGACGCCTCGTGCCGTGGCCGTGGCAGACGTGGACAGCGACGGCATCCTCGACATCGTCACGCCCTACGGTTCGAGCGGGGCCGGAGGCCTGTACATCCAGCTCGGCAACGGCGACGGCACCTTTCGCCAGACCGGCCGGGCACAGCCGTTCACGGCCAGTGGCTATCCGGTCGCGGTCGCGACCGGCGACTTCAACGGCGACGGCCTGGTCGACATCGTCACCGCGAACCAGGGTTCCAACGACGTCAGCTTGTTCATCAACGCGGACGACGGCACCTTTACACCTCAGGCGAACCTGCCGGTCGCCCCCGACCCGGCCTCGATTTACGTCGCAGACTTCGACGGCAACGGTCTGCTCGACATTGCCACCGCGTCGGCGTCGCCGACCGGCCCCGTGGTCTCGGCCACGCTGCTGAACGCGCAGACGAACGCCACGGTCGACAGTTTCGAACGGCTGGATATCGGCATCGGATTGAGAGGCACCGCGGTGGTCGCCGACGCGTTCCAGAGCAATCCGCCTGGTCCGTTACAGCTCGTCGTGCTCGGTTTCGACCACCCTTCGGGCTATCAACTGGTCGTCGCGACTCAGCCCGCGCCGAGCGCAGACTGACGGTCGCGACGCGGCGGCGCCCGCTCAGGCTCCCGGCGCGCCGCCTTGGCCGCCGCGCCGCCCGCCGCCCGGCTTGCGGCGCCCGCCGCCGC
>JAAZBL010000446.1 GCA_012513825.1 Limnobacter sp.
CAGCTGCGGATCAGACAGCGTCTCGGCGAGCAGGATGCCGTCGGTCATCAGCTTGATCGCTGCGCCGGCGGCGAACTTCTCGTTGAAGCGGATCTTGTAGCCGACGTTCGTGCCCAGCGGCGTACCGAGCTCTTCGGCGATGCGGCGCGCGACGGCGGTCGCCGCGATCCGGCGCGGCTGCGTGTGGCCGATCAGTCCGGCCTGCCCGCGCCCGGCCAGCGAACAGATCTTCGGAAGCTGCGTCGTCTTTCCGGAGCCGGTTTCGCCGGAGACAATGACGACCGGATGCGCACGGATCGCCGCGGCGATTTCGTCGCGGCACGCCGAGACCGGCAGCGACTCGGGGAAGCGCAGCGCCGGCAGCGGCCGGGGCCGGCCGCGCGGCTCGCGGCCCGAACGCCGTGAATGCGCGTGCGGGCGCTCGGACGAAGGCATGGGCCGAAATTATAATCACCCGATGAATACCGCCGCATCCGCCAGAATCGCCGCAGACGCCGTCGACGAGAACGGCCGGACCGCCCCCGGCGGCGAGCCGGCCGACCCGATCGCCGACACCGCACAGTTCGTTGCCTGGCTGCGCACCGTCGCACCCTACATCCACGCGTTTCGCGGCAAGACCTTCGTCGTCGGCGTTCCCGGCGAGATGATCGCGGCCGGCCGCCTGAATGCGCTGGTGCAGGACCTCAGCCTGCTGCACGCGATGGGCATGCGCATCGTCGTCGTGCACGGCTCGCGGCCGCAGGTCAACGAGCAACTGCGACTGCGCGGCGTCGAGACCCAATACGTCGACGGCCTCAGGATCACCGACGCGGCCGCGCTCGAATGCGCGAAGGAGGCGTCGGGCGAGCTGCGGCTGGACATCGAGGCGGCCTTTTCGCAGGGCTTGCCGAACACGCCGATGGCGCACGCATCGGTGCGCGTGATGTCGGGCAACCTCGTCGTGGCGCGCCCGGTCGGCATCGTCGACGGCGTCGATTTCCTGCACACCGGCCTCGTGCGCAAGATCGACGTACAGGCGATCCGCTTCGCACTGCACAGCGGCGCGATCGTGCTGCTGTCGCCGCTCGGCTATTCGCCCACGGGCGAGGCCTTCAACCTCACGATGGAAGACGTCGCCGCCAGCACGGCCGCGGCGATCGACGCCGACAAGCTGATCTTCCTTGCCGAGTCCAGCGGCATTCCCGACGAGACCGGCCAGACCCTGGGCGAGATCTCCGAGGCCGACGCGAAGCGGCTTCTTGCGTCGGAGAGCCTGCCCGAGTCGCTGAAGTTCACGCTTCGCCACGCGCTGCGCGCCTGCGAAGGCGGCGTCGCGCGTGCGCACATCATCCCGCACGGCGTCGACGGCAGCGTCCTGCTCGAGCTGTTCCGGCACGACGGCGTCGGCACGATGCTGGTCGAGGAAACGCTGGAGGCGCTGCGCGAAGCCACGCACGACGACGTCGGTGGCATCCTCGCGGTGATCCGGCCGCTCGAGGAAGACGGAACGCTGGTCAAGCGCGACCGCTCGCTGATCGAACGCGAGGTCGAGAACTTCACCGTCATCGAGCACGACGGCGTGATCTTCGGCTGCGCCGCGCTCTATTCGTTCCCCGAAGAGAAGATCGGCGAAATGGCCTGCCTCGCGGTCAACCCGAGCGCGCAAAGCCAGGGCGACGGCGAACGGATCCTCAAGCGCATCGAGCAGCGGGCTCGCGCCGCCGGTCTCAAGCGGCTGTTCGTGCTGACCACGCGCACGACGCACTGGTTCCTCAAGCGCGGCTTCGTGCTCGGCAGCGTCGAGCAATTGCCGCTCGAACGGCAGAACCTGTACAACTGGCAGCGCCGCTCGCGCGTGCTGATCAAGAACCTCTAGGAGCCCGGTCCCCGATGTCCCGTAAAGTTTTCTGCGTCAAGCTGCAACGCGAGGCCGAAGGCCTCGACTTCCCCCCGTACCCGGGCGAACTCGGCAAGCGACTCTACGACAACGTGTCGAAGGAGGCCTGGCAGGGCTGGATCCGGCACCAGACGATGCTGGTCAACGAGAACCGGCTGAACCTGGCCGACGCGCGCGCCCGCAAGTACCTGGCCACCCAGATGGAGAACTACTTCTTCGGTGCCGGCGCCGAGCAGCCGGCCGGCTACGTGCCGCCGAGCAGCTAGAACCTAGTTTGCCGGCTTGAGCCAGCGGTACACGTGCATCGGCGGGATGTTCACCAGCTCGAGTTCGTCGCAGTCGGGTTCGCCGAGGATCGGATTGGCAAGCCGGGCCACCGCGTCGCGGAACTGGTAGGCGACGAAACAGCCGCCCGGTGCAAGCACGTCGCGCACGGCCTCGATGATGCGCCGGCCGATTTCGGCCGGCATCGTCGAAAACGGAATGCCCGAGATCACGGCCTGAGGCGCCGGCATCCGGTACGAGGCCAATGCCTCGCCGATCGCCTCGGCACTGCCCTGGTGGACGATCAGGCGCGAGTCGTGGACCGACCGGCGGACGTGATCGGCGAACAGCGCGTCGAGTTCGATCGCCATCAGCGAGGCGCCGTGCGGCATTGCGCGCAGGAACGATCGCGTCGTGCCGCCGGTGCCGGGGCCGAGTTCGACGACCGAGGTGGCCGCGGCCAGCCGCGCCACGCGCGCAAGCCTGCGCTCCATCTGGCGGGAACTCGGAATGATCGACCCGACGCCCTTCGGTTCCCGCAGGAAGCCCTTCAGGAACGCGATCCGGTCGTCGCCGCGTCGTCGAAGCGCCTCTTCGGTGCGGATCGCCGTGTCGCTCGAAGGAATGATCGTCTCGTTGTGCTGGGTCATCTGGTTTTGCGGCGATCTCGAAGGCACTGAGCACTCTCCCGGATTGGATCTTCTAACGGCCGATCGCCGGGCGGCGCTCGATTCCATCCGGCGCCGCGATCAGGACCACGTTCGCGGGCCGGCTTGCGAACAGGCCGACCGTGACCACGCCTGGCCACTGATTGATTTCGAATTCGAGCTTCACCGGATCGTCGATGACGAGACCGCCGACATCGAGGACCAGGTTGCCGTTGTCGGTGACGAAACCGGCACGTTCGACAGGCTCGCCACCGAGGCGCCGCAGGCGCGCCGCCACCAGCTCGCGCGCCATCGGAATCACCTCGACGGGCAACGGAAATCCGCCGAGCCGCGCGACGAGCTTCGAATGGTCGACGATGCAGACGAACCGCTCGCAGGCCGACGCGACGATCTTCTCGCGCGTCAGCGCACCGCCCCCGCCCTTGATCATCCGCAGCGAACCGTCGATTTCGTCAGCGCCATCCACGTACACAGGAATCGGCGTGCCCGCCGCGACCACCCGGTTCAGGTCCAGCACCTCGATGCCTGCGGCACGCAGCAGATCGCTGCTGCGCTCCGAACTGGACACCGCACCGGCGACCCGTTCGCGGCGCTCGCCGAGTGCCTCGATGAAGAAACCGACGGTCGAACCGCTGCCCACGCCGACGATCGCGCCGTCGACGAGTTCGTCCAGGGCGGCCAGCGCGGCAGCCCGCTTCAGCGAATCCTGCGTCATGGCGGCGATTCTACTCGCTAGTCGCCGCCGAACCATGGCGCCAATCTGACAGCGCCCCGACCGCCGGGGCGCCGCGGCCCCGCGCCGAAGCGCCCTTGCGCAGCGCGTGCCGACTCCGGGAGACGCGGCCCCGGGCGACGCGACCGATCAGGCCGCGACGAGATCCGGCGCCGTCAGTGCGCGCAGCACGGCCCGATTGCAGTGCTCGAGCGAGGTCACGCAGTCGTCCAGCCGGCCGGTCAAGCGCTGGTCGGGACCGCCTTCGACCGTCTCGAGGACCCTCAGGTAGGGGCTGTACGCACCCCTTTCTTCGACCAGCGTCTCGCGCACCCGCTCGGGCACGTTCAACGTCTCGAACAGCTCGGAGAACGGCTGTTTCATCAGCTTGTCGAGCAGCGAGAACACGCCGAGCATGAAGACCTCGTCGCGCAGGGTTTCGTCCTGGCCGGCGCCGACGAGGTGCTCGAGCACCAGGCCCCGCCGGAACGAAGCAACCATGACCGGGCGCATGTTGGCGTCCTTGTTCGCGGTCACGAGCAGCAGGGCCAGCCAACGCTTCAGCCGCTTGTAGCCGAGCATCATCACCGCGTGGCGAAACGATTGCACTTCGACCGACAGTCCGAAACCCGGCGAATTGACATAGCGCATCAGCCGGTACGCGAGCGTGGCATCGCGCCGGATCAGCGCCTCCATTGCCGCGGGATCTTCGCCACGATCGATCATCGCCATCAGCTCGATCACCGTCAGCGCGTCGGGGTTCGGCTTGTCGCCGCGCGCGGCGCTCGGCGCATCGCTCATCGGCCAGCCGATCACGGCCTGCGCGCCGAGCATGAAGCAGGTCTCCATCGTCTCGATCGTGCGCACGCCGGCCTGGACGTACGGCAGCGCGCGTCGCGAATCCGCCTGCCCGGCAGGCGCCTCGGAACCGGCCGATGTCGCAAGACGGCGATCATCGGCCACGTCGACGATCGCGAGGCGGAAGCCGGCCAGCACTTCGGCGGGCAGCGGCTG
Organism: Limnobacter sp.; assembly: GCA_012513825.1. Lineage (GTDB taxonomy): Bacteria > Pseudomonadota > Gammaproteobacteria > Burkholderiales > Burkholderiaceae_E > Zeimonas. The sequence continues at coordinate 4,535 of JAAZBL010000446.1, forward strand.
CAGCGGCCGGCCGCCGAGCACCATCGGAAAACCGCGCTCGCGCAGTTGCGGCAGCAGGGCCCGGCCCGCCTCGCTCTCGGCAAAGGCGACCGGGACCTCGATCCACACCCGTTCGAGCGGCTCGACCGCCAGCAAGGCTTCGTCGAGAGACGCCGCGGATTCGACCAGGATGCTGCTGTCGGCGTCGCTCCACAACGCGGCCAGCTCCCGATAGACGGTCGCCAGGTTCGAGCCCGACTCGCGCGGGTCGATCCGCAGCCTCATGGCCAGGACGTTGCGCCGCTGGTCGATGATCGGCTCGTAGCCGAGCAGCGCGTGGGAGAAGAGAGGATGTTGCATGCTGCCGAGTTATAGATAGTCGAACAGGGAGAGCCGGGATATCCGGGCGTAGGTGGCCATTGCCGCTTCGAGCGCGACCTGGTTGTTCTGCAGGGTCGAGATCGCCGCTGCGTAGTCGAGATCGACGAGATCCGACAAGCGCCCGCTCGCCTCGAGCTCGCCGCTGTCGAGCAGGCGCTCGCGCGCGTCGAGCGCGCGCAGTTGCTCGCCGGCCCGCGTGCGACCGAGCAGCAGGCGCTCGTGGGCGGCGTCGACGCCGGCGATCGCGGCCTGCAGGCCGGAAGCCAGCGTCGAACCGCTCGCGGCGGGATCGTTCAGCAGCGAAATCGCAGTGTCGAGCACCGCAAAGACATTCTGCCCGGCACCGGTGCCGACGAAGATCGAACGGCCGTCGTGGCTCGTGGTGAATGCGCGTTCGACGCCGGTCTGCTGCTCGCCGGCCTGCACCTGCGTCGCCAACGTGCCGTCGGCCCGGAACGGCGGAAGCGCACTGCCCTGGCCACCGAACAGATAGGCGCCGCTGCCGTCGCGCTGGTTCGCCAGCGCAAGCAGCTCCTCGCGCATGCCCGAGAGCTGCTGCGCGATCATCGCGCGATCGGCGGGCGCCAGCGTGCCGTTGCCCGCCGCGAGCAGCTGCTCGCGAACGAACTGCAGCGTCTCGCCGACCTGGCCCATCGTGCTGTCGGCCTGCGAGAGCATGCCGCGCGCAAAATCCATCATTCGCCGCTCGATCTGCATTCGCGCGAGCTGCGCGCGCGTCCGCTCGGCCTGCGCGCTGGCCAGCGGATCGTCGCTCGGCGAGTTGATTCGCTTGCCGGTCGACAGTTGTTCCTGGGCGCGGGTCAGTGCGGCGCGGCGCTCGTTCATCGCGTCGATGCTGCGATCCAGCGCGTAGAGGGTAGGAATGCGGGTCATCGCGCGGTGGCACCGAGCAGTGCGTCGAACATCGACTGGGCGGCCTGGATCACCCGGGCAGCGGCCTGGTACATCTGCTGGTACTGCATCAGCCGGGCGGCCTCCTCGTCGAGGTTGACGCCCGACTGGCTGGCGTGCGCCGCCCGCGCGTCGCCGAGCAGGCGCTGCGACACGGCTTCGGTGGCCTGCGCCGACTCGGCGCGGGTGCCCGCGTCGACCAGCAGCGCAGCAAACGCGTCGCTGAAGGTTTCGTCGCCGACGATGCCGCTCTCGGCCAGCGCCACCATCGCGCGGGCATTGCGGTTGTCGGTCGACGGGTCGGCCACGGCGACGACATCGATCGTGTCGCCGACCTCCGGCCTTCCCTGCACGGCGATCGTCCAGCCGCCGTATGCGAGCGGCTCGCCGGGGTTCCAGGCGATCGTCGTCCCGGTCGATGCCGGCGGGTCGCCTCGCCTGAGTTCGAAAGCGTTGCCGCCGATGTAGCGAAGCGAGGCCGCCGCGTACCGGTCCGGGTCGGCCGGATCGGCGAGTTCGAAGCCACGGACCGTCAGGTCGCCGGTATTGGCGGCACCGAGTTCGGCCGTCATCGCCAGGCCGGTCGCGAGCCGCGCGCCCGAACCGAGGACGGCGGTGAAGCCGGCGGCGAGTACGCTGGCGCTGCGAACGACGAAGCTGTCGCCGGCGACCGGCGTACCCGTCGCGGAACCGCTGCCGTTCGGGAACACGAATTCGAGCCCGTCGACCCGCAGCGGCGTGCTCGGATCGTCGTGCTGCCACGACTGTCCGTCGGACAGCCGGGTCAACGTGTACCGGGGGCCGCCCGCGGCGTCTTCGTAACGGATCGCATAGTCGCTGGCCGCGACCTTCGTGCCGTCCACGACGCGCACGCCGATCTTCGCGTCCCCGCCGTTGCGCGAGGACGCGAGCACTTCGGGAACGCCCAGCGCGAACATCGGCTGGCCGGGCTCGCCGCTGGCGTCGAGGCCGGCCGACTGCTGCGCGTTGTAAGCACCGGCCAGGCCGGCTGCGAGCTGGCCGACGCGCGTTCGCGCCGCCTGCAGGTCGCCGTCGCGAAACTGCAGCAGGCCTGCGATCGCACCGCCACCGAGCGAAGCCGCCCCCAGCGGCAGCCGCGTCGAGCCCGTCTCGAGTACGACGCGCTGGCGCGCCGGATCGATCGGATCGGGCTCGACAGCCAGTTTCGCCGCGCGGTTCCCGACGACGAGCCCTTCGCCGCCCGCAGCAAAGACGGTGACGGTGCCGTCGTCCTGCGTGTACGAGGTCGCCTTCAGGTAGCCGTTGAGCTCGAGCAGCATCGCGTCGCGCTCGTCGAGCAGGTCGTTCGGCGCATGGCTGCCGCCAGCCTGCGCGATCCGCTCGTTCAGCCGAGCGATGCCGTCGAGCAGCAGGTTCGCCGAACCGGCCGACTGGGCGATCCTCTGCTCGGTTTCCCGGCCGAGTTGCCGGAGCTCGCCGTCGAGGCCGCGCAATCGCTGCGCCAGCGCATCGGCGCGGGTCAGCACCGCCTGGCGCGCGCTCGGGTCGAAGGGTCGGTTGACCACGTCGGCCAACGCCGAGCCGAGTTCGTCGTAGGCCACGCCGAGGCCGTTGTCGGTATCGGCGAGCAGCCGGTCGATCCGGCCGAGCATCTCGGCACGCTTGCCGGCGGCGGCCGCCGCAGCGCTCTGCGAACCCAGTTCCGCAGTCAGGAACTGGTCGTAGCGGCGTTGCACGGTGACCAGGTCGACCCCCGAACCGAGAAAGCCGCCGCCCGTGTAGTAGCCGCCAGCCGTCGCAAGGATCGCCTCCTGCCGGCTGTAGCCAGGCGTGTTCGCGTTGGCGATGTTGTGACCGGTGGTCTGCAACTGGGCATAGGCGGCCATCAGCGCGCTCTGGCCGATTCCGATCAAGCCTGCCATTGCGTTCCTCCGCGCGTATCCCGGTGGTGCAAGATGTTCTTCCGGATCAAATGACGAGCCGCCGCAGCAGCAGCGTCTGGTTGATCGTGTTCTCGAGCTTGCTGCCGTAGCGCGGGTCGGTCGCGTAGCCGGCGCGCTGCATGCCGTGTGCGAAGCCCTCGACCGATTGGCCCGCGCGCAGCACGCCGCCGTAGCGCGGGCTGTCGGCCATCAGCTTCGCCCAGTCGCCGAAGGCGTCGGCGTACGAGTCGTAGGCACGGAAACGTTCGACCACCCGCCTGGGCTGGCCGTCGACGTACTCGGTGGTCGTCACGTCGACCGTCGCGCCCTTCCAGCCGCCGGTCGCCTTGATGCCGAACAGGTTGTGCGCGCTGCGCCCGTCGGGATGTCGGATCTCGTGCCTGCCCCAGCCCGATTCGAGCGCCGCCTGCCCGACGACGAAGGCCGCCGGTACACCGGTCTCGCGTTGCGCGGCCAGCGCGTGCGGCCACATCCGGTCGACGAAAGCGGCCTGGGGGCCGTCGAGCCGGCGCGCAAGCGAGGCCTTCAGCCGCGCGGACGCCGCAGGGTCCAGCGACGGCGACGGCTGCGAGGGCTGCGACGGCTGCCACGGCGACGGTCGAAACGATACCGGCTGCGATCGCTGCCCGGGCGACCGGGCGGCAGCGGTCGCCGGCTCGAGCCACGACCCGGCTTGCGCCTGCCCCCCCGGGCTTGGCGGAGGTCGGGCAGGCGCCTCACCGGGCGGCGCGATGTGCCGCGACAACTGCTTCGCGATCAGCTCGGCCAGTCCGCCCGGGCGACCCGCCATCGACTGGGACATTTGCTGGTCCAGCATGCCGACGTAGGTGTCGTGTCCCGGCCCCTGGAACATGCCGCTCTTCGGCATCGCATCGCGCATGCTCTTCAGCAACTGCTGCATGAAAAGCGCCTCGAACTGCCCGGCGGCCTTGCGCACCACTGCCTGCGGGTCGTGCGCCGCGTCCCGGCGCAACCCGTCGAGCGAGCGCGCGTCGAGCGCGAGACCCGCCGGAATGGACTGCGTCGTGCTCATCAGATGATCTCCAGTTCCGCCTTCAGGCTGCCCGCCGCCTGCAGCGCCTGGAGGATCGCGATCAGGTCCTGCGCGCTCGCCCCGATGCTGTTCAGGGCCTTGACGACATCGGCCAGCCTGGCCGCGCCTTCGAGCATCATCAGGGAACCGCTCTCCTGGCTAATGGCGATATCCGCCCTTTCGGCAACGACCGTCGAACCTTGAGCGAAGGCGTTCGGCTGGCTGACCATCGGCGTCGACTGGACGGTGACCGACAGGTTGCCGTGCGCGACGGCGCTGGGCGCCAGCGTGACCGACTGGTTCATCACGACCGAACCCGTGCGCGCGTTGACGATGACCCGCGCTTGCGGACGGGCAAGCGTCACCTCGAGGTTCTCGAGCTCGGCCAGGAACGGCACGCGCATCATGCTGTCGCCCGGCATCCGGACCCGAATCACGCGCGCGTCGAGCGGCTGGGCAACCGGCCCGCCACCGAAGCTGCCGGGCAGCGCGCGCGCGTTGATGGCTTCGGCGACGCGCTGGACCGTCCCGAAATCGCTGTCCTTCAGCTCGATGTGGATGAAGTCGCCGGCCAGCGTCTGGTTCGGCACCGAGCGTTCGACCGTCGCGCCGCCCGGTACGCGGCCCGCGCTCAGGTGATTGATCTGCACCTTGCTGCCGGCCGCCGACGCCCCCGCACCGCCGACCACGAGGTTGCCCTGCGCCATCGCGTAGACCTGGCCGTCGGCGCCGCGCAGCGGCGTCAGCAGCAGCGTGCCGCCGCGCAAGCTCTTCGCGTTGCCCAGCGACGAGACGGTCACGTCGATCTGCTGGCCCGGCTGCGCATAAGGCGGCAGTTGCGCGGTCACCATCACCGCGGCCGCGTTGCGCAACTGCGGCGTGATGCCGGGCGGCAACTGGATGCCGAGTTGCGACAGCATCGACTGCAGGCTCTGCACGGTGAACGGCGCCTGCGTCGTCTGGTCGCCGCTGCCGTCGAGCCCGACCACGAGGCCGTAGCCGATCAGCTGGTTCGAGCGCACGCCCTGGATGGACGCCAGCTCCTTGATCCGGTCGGCCATCGCCGGAGCAGCGAATGCGGCTGCGAGCGCGACGGCGAGCAGCGCTTTGGCCGCAGTGCGGATCAGCGCGCGCAGTCGGCGCGCGGGGCCGGCGACGACGAATTCGGTATCGATCATCTGTCCTTCACCTCGGTTGTCGGGCCGGCATTGCTCGCATGCCACCGCTCCTTGGCCGCTGCAGGCATGTAGACGGGTGCCACGGCTCAGATCGGCAAGAAGCTCAGGAAGAAGCGCGACAGCCAGCCGAGCGTCTGCGCCCGATCGACATCGCCGCGCCCCCGCACTTCGAGCCGCGCATCGCCGACCTGCGTCGAACTGACGAGGTTGCCGGGCAGCACGGTCGCCGGATTCACGACGCCCGAGAAGCGCAGCACCTCGACCTGCTGGTTGATGCCGACCTGCTTCTCGCCGGAAACGACCAGGTTGCCGTTCGGCAGGACCTCGACGACCGTCACCGTGATCGATCCGGAGAACGCATTGTCGGCGCCGGTCGTGCCCTTGCCCTCGAAGCTCGTCGTCGAACTGCCCGCCACGCCGAGCCGCGGGAACAATCGCGATTCCGGATTGACGAACGGCAGCTGCGCGATCGAGGCCTCGACGCTGCCGCTGCGGTCCACCGAGCTGTTCGCGCTGCTGCGCGCCGAGGTCTTTTCCTGGATCTGGATCGTGATCAGGTCGCCGACCAGCCGGGCGCGCCGATCCTCGAACAGGCCGCGAAAGCTCGACGGATCGAAGATCGCGCCGTTGGCCACCGGTGTACGCGCCGCCGCTTGCGCAGCGCTGCTGGCGATCGTCGGTTCGGGGCGTACCGTGGTCGGCTCGAGCACGGTGACCTTCGGCGTGCTCGAGCACCCGGCCAGCAAGGCGGCAGCGGCGACCGCAAGCAGCGGCACGCAGCGGGCGCGCGATGCGCAGGCCGAATGCCCGACCCGAATCGGCGAGCGGAAATCCACGCGAGCCTCCGTCACAGTTGCGCCAGCCGCGCCAGCATCTGGTCGGACGTCTGGATCGCCTTCGAGTTGATCTCGTAGGCGCGCTGCGTCTGGATCATCGCCACCAGCTCCTCGACGACGTTGACGTTCGACGTTTCGACGTAACCCTGGTTCAGCAGCCCGGCGCCGTTGCTGCCCGGCATGCCGATCGTCGGCGCGCCCGAGGCGGCGGTTTCGGCGAACAGGTTCTGACCGAGCGGGTCGAGGCCGGCCGGGTTGACGAAGGTCGCGAGCTGCACCTGCCCGACCTGCACCGGATTCGGCTGGCCGGCCTGCTGTACCGAGACGATGCCGTCGGCACCGACCGTCACGCTGGTCGCGTTCGGCGGAATCACGATCGGCGGCGACATCGGCATCCCGTTCGACGTCACGAGCTGGCCGGTCGAATCGACCCGGAACGAACCGTCGCGCGTGTAGGCGACGTTGCCGTCGGGGAGCTGGATGCTGAAGAATCCGTTGCCGTTGACCGCCATGTCGAAGGTATTGCCGGTCTGCTGCAGGTTGCCTTGCGTGAACAGCCTGGCGGTGGCGACCGGCCGCACGCCGGTGCCGAGTTGCAGTCCGGTGGGCAACTGGTTCTGCTGGGTTTCCTGGCCTCCGGCCTGGCGCACGTTCTGGTACAGCAGGTCCTCGAACACCGCATGCGAGCGCTTGTAGCCGTTCGTGGCGACGTTGGCCAGGTTGTGCGAGATCGTGTCGAGCTGCATCTGCTGCGCGTCGAGCCCGGTCTTGGCGATCCACAGCGAACGAATCATGGCGTTTCCCCTTTGCTGCGCCGTCGCGCTACGCCCTCGGGCGAAGCGCCGGCGCTCATCCGTTGATCGACAACAGTTGCGCGGCCCTCTGCTCGTTGCCTTCGGCCGTCTGCATCATTCGCATCTGCAGGTCGAACTGGCGCGCCAGCGCGATCATTCCGACCATCGCCTCGACGACGTTGACGTTGCTGCCTTCGAGCGTGCCGTCGGCCAGCCGCACCGTTTCGTCGGCAGGCAGCGGCTCGCCGCCGGCGGCCCGCATCAGGCCGTCGCTGCCCTTGCGCAACTCCGTCGGCGGCGGATTGACGAGCTTGATGCGGCCGATCTCGAACGGCGGTTGCTTGTCCAGCGTCGCGCTGACCGTGCCGTCGGCGCCGATCGCGATGCGGGCGTTCGGCGGCACGGACAGCGGGCCGCCGCCGTCGCCGAGCACCGGCTGGCCTCGACGCGTCTGCAGCGTGCCGTCGGCGCCGAGCTCGAACGCGCCGTCTCTCGTGTACGCCTCGTCGCCGTCGGCGGCCTGCACTGCGATCCAGCCGTCGCCGCGCACCGCGACGTCGAGCGCATTGCCGGTCTGGCGCAGCGGCCCGCTCTGCGCGTCGAATCCGGCGCTGGATTCGAGCGCCCAGACACGCGTCGTGGCCGTGCCTTCCTGGCGCGCCGGCACTGCGCGATACGCCATCAGGTCGGCGCGGAAGCCGTTCGTCTCGGCGTTGGCCAGGTTGTGGCTGAGTGCGTCCTGGCGCTGCATCAGCGCCTTGGCCCCGCTCATCGCGAGGTAGATCATCCGGTCCATCGTCGGTCGCTCGCTCGTTGGCTTCGTTCGTCGCGGGTGCTGCCTGCAGGCGCGCCGCGCGCAGGCGTCAACGCAGGTTGACGATCGTCTGCATGACCTGGTCCTGCGTGCGGATCGTCTGGGCATTGGCCTGGTAGACGCGCTGCGCGGTGATCATGTTGACCAGCTCGGCGGTCAGGTCGACGTTCGATTGCTCGAGCGCGCCGGACTGGATCGCACCGAGCACGCCGGCGCCGGGCGCACCGGCCATCGGCTCGCCCGATTCGGTGGTCTCGGCCCACTGGTTTCCGCCCAGCGGCTGCAGACCCTGCGGATTCGTGAAGTTGACCAGCGCGACGCGCCCCTGCGCGAGCGTCTGGCCGTTCGTGTAGCGCGCGAGAATCGTGCCGTCGGAAGCGACCGAGAATGCAGACAGCCGACCGGCCGCATAACCATCCTGCGTCAGTTCCGATACCGAGAACGAAGAGCCGAACTGCGTCATTCCCGACAGGTCCAGCGGAACCGTCATCGTGCCGCCGGCAGAACTGCTGACCGGCACGTCGACCGACAATGGTGGCGGCGAGCCGGTGAGGCGTCCGTCGGGCCCGAAGGTGTAGCTGCCGACCGCGCTGCCTGCCCCGAGATCGACACCGTTCGCCGTCGCATGGACGTCCCACTGGTTGTCCGCGACCTTCCGGAAATACAGGACGACCGAGTGCTCGGCCCCCTGCGAATCGAAGACCGGGATCGGCGTCGCACCCTGATAGCTGGTCCCGTCGGTCGCATCGAAGCTCCCCGACAGCACCGCTGCGCGGGCATCGAGGTTCACGGTGATGCGGCCGCTACCGGTCGGCCTCGGCGCAACGTCGCCGGTCTGCAGGCGCAGCTCCGACGGAACGCCGGCGTTGATCCGACCGTTGGCATCGGCCGGGTAACCGGTCAGGCGTCCGCCCTGTGCATTGACGATGAAGCCGTCCTTGTCGAGCTGGAACTGTCCGTTGCGCGTGTAGCTCAGCTCGCCGCCGTTCGACATGCGAAAGAATCCGCGCCCGTTGACCGCGAGGTCGAGCGCGCTGTTGGTATTGCTGATGTCGCCCTGCGTGAACTGCTGCGCAATGTTGGCGACCGTCACGCCGATGCCGGTCGCGAAGCTCGAGGCGCCGGACAGCGAGGTCGCATAGATGTCGGCAAACTCGGCACGCGAGGCTTTCGCACCCACGGTGTTCGCATTGGCGACGTTGTTGCCGATCACGTCGAGATTGCGGGAGGCGGCGTTCAATCCGCTCAGGCCCTGCTGGAAAGACATGCTGCGCTCCTTTCGGTTGTCCGGTCCTGCGTCGATGAGACTGTCGTTCAGAGAATCGCGCGGATCGCCGACGCCGGCCGGGCCGGCAGGTCGCCGAGCTGCACGCGCGCACCGGTCGGCGCCTGCGTCACGCCGCTGACGCGCGCCGGAACCAGCGACTCGATCTTCAGTTCGGCGCTGTCGTAGCCTGCGGCGTAGGCACGCAGCCGATACTTGCCGTCGCGCGCGATGGCGCCTTCGGCGTCGGTACCTTCCCAGTCGAAGGTGTGCACGCCCGCTTCGACATCGGCGGCTTCGTATGCGTGCACGACCTGGCCGCTTGCGTCGATCAGTTCGACGCGCACCGCGCGCGCTGCCGCCGGCAGCTCGAAGCCGAGCCGCGCGGTCTTCGACGGCGCGGGATCCGGCATCGACGGATCCGGATTGGCGATCGCGGCGCTGCCGGCCGACCACTCGAACTCGCTGCCCTCGATCAGCACCTGGCGCCCGAGCA
>JAAZBL010000447.1 GCA_012513825.1 Limnobacter sp.
CGGGGAGACTACCCAGATTGGAACTCGTCCTCGAACGCGTCGAGAAGCGAGTCGGTGCGCAGACGCACCTGTATCCGTTCGACCTGCGTCTGGTGCCCCGGGCCGTCACGATCCTGCTCGGCGCCACGCAGGCCGGCAAGACCAGCCTGATGCGCCTGATGGCCGGCCTCGACGCGCCGAGCAAGGGACGCGTGCTGGCCGACGGCGAGGACGTCACCGGCCGCCCGGTGCGCAAGCGCAACGTGGCGATGGTCTACCAGCAGTTCATCAACTATCCGTCGATGACGGTGGCCGAGAACATCGCGTCGCCGCTGCGGCTGCGCGGCGAACGAGACGTAGCCGCGCGTGTGGCCGAACTCGCGTCGCGGCTGCACATCGACGCCTTCCTCGACCGTCTCCCGTCGGAGCTGTCCGGTGGCCAGCAGCAGCGCGTGGCGCTGGCGCGCGCGCTGGCGAAGCGCTCGCCGCTGATGCTGCTCGACGAGCCGCTGGTCAACCTCGACTACAAGCTGCGCGAGGAACTTCGCGACGAGCTGTCGCAGCTGTTCGCCACGGGCGAATCCACGGTCGTCTATGCGACGACCGAACCGACCGAGGCGCTGATGCTGGGCGGCCACACGGCGGTGCTCGACGCCGGAGAGCTGCTGCAGTACGGACCCACCGCGCAGGTCTTCCATCGGCCGCGCTCGATCCGGGTGGCGCGGGCCTTCAGCGATCCGCCGATGAACCTGCTCGCTGGCACCGAGGCCGTGCTCGGCGCGCGGGCCGACCGCTCGCTGACGATCGGCGTGCGGGCGGCCGCGCTGCGCGTCGAGCAGCGCCCCGGCGACGTCGCGATCCCGGGCAGGGTCGAGCTCGCCGAAATCTCCGGCTCCGATACCTTCGTGCACGTCGACACCGCGGTCGGGGGGCTCGTTGCGCAGCTGCCGGGCGTGCACGCGTTCGGGCTCGGCGAGACGATCACGCTGTACCTGGACCCGGCGCAGGTCTACGTCTTCGACGCCAACGGCGACTTGCTGGCAGCGCCGGCGCAGGCCACCGGCGAGCAGGCCTGACACCGTGGCCCGCATCGACCTCGATCTCGCGCACTCGTACCTGCCCGATCCGCGCGAGCAGGACGACTTCGCGCTGCTGCCGCTGAAGCTGAGCTTCGTCGACGGCGGCGCCTACGCATTGCTCGGACCCTCCGGCTGCGGCAAGACGACGATGCTCAACATCGTCTCGGGCCTCGTCACCCCGTCGCACGGCACCGTGCGCTTCGACGGCCGCGACGTCACCCAGGCGAGCCCGCAGCAGCGCAACATCGCGCAGGTGTTCCAGTTCCCGGTCATCTACGACACGATGACGGTGGCCGGCAACCTCGCGTTCCCGCTGCGCAATCGCGGCATGCCGCGCGAGCGCATCCGCCAGCGCGTCGGCCAGATCGCCGAGATGCTCGAGATGAGCGAGCTTCTCGACGTGCGCGCCGCCGGCCTGGCCGCCGACACGAAGCAGAAGATCTCGCTCGGGCGCGGCCTCGTGCGCGAGGACGTCTCCGCCGTGCTGTTCGACGAACCGCTGACGGTCATCGATCCGCAGCTCAAGTGGCAGTTGCGGCGCCAGCTCAAGCGGATCCACCAGGAACTGAAGCTCACGCTCGTCTACGTCACGCACGACCAGGTCGAGGCGCTGACCTTCGCCGAGCAGGTCATCGTCATGACACGCGGACGCGTCGTCCAGATCGGCAATGCCGCGCAACTGTTCGAGCGGCCCGAGCACAGCTTCGTCGGCTACTTCATCGGCTCGCCGGGCATGAACTTCCTGCCGGCGCGCTGGCACGACGGCAGCATCGAAGTCGACGGCCACCGGCTCGGAGCCGGCCCCGATCCGCAACGGTTGGCGTCCGCCGGCGAATTCACGCTCGGCGTGCGTCCGGAGTACGTGAGGCTGGCCGCACCCGAAGCGCCGGGCGCCTTGCCGGTGCAGGTGGAGAAGACGCAGGACGTCGGCACCTACGGGCTGCTGACGACACGTCGCGGCGATGCGCTGATCCGTGCGCGCGTCGACGTCGCCGATCCGCTCCCTGCCGTCGGCGAGCGGCTCTGGCTGCAGATGATCGGCCCGCACACCTGCTATTACCGCAACGAGGAGCTGATCGCGCCATGAAGACGACCGACCAGAGGGCGTGGCTGCTGGTGGTGCCGGTCGTCGTCTGCGTGGCCTTCTCGGCCGTGCTGCCGCTGATGACGGTCATGAACTACTCGGTCCAGGACATCATCTCGCCGCAGCGGCGCGTGTTCGTCGGCACCGAGTGGTTCGTCGCCGTGATGCGCGACAGCGAACTGCACGACGCGCTGATCCGCCAGATCCTGTTCTCGCTGGCCGTGCTGCTCATCCAGGTGCCGCTCGGCATCGCGCTGGCGCTGTCGATGCCCGCCAGCGGCTGGCGCGCGTCGGCCGTGCTCGTGCTGGTCGCGATCTCGCTGCTGATCCCGTGGAACGTGGTCGGAACGATCTGGCAGATCTTCGGGCGCACCGACATCGGCCTGCTCGGCGCCTCGCTGGCGGCGCTCGGCTTCGACTACAACTACACCGGCGACCCGCTCGACGCCTGGCTCACGGTGCTGGTCATGGACGTCTGGCACTGGACGCCACTGGTCGCGCTGCTGTGCTACGCCGGCCTGCGCGCGATTCCCGACGCCTACTACCAGGCCGCGCGCATCGACGGTGCGAGCCCGTTCGCGGTGTTTCGCTACATCCAGCTGCCGAAGCTGCGCGGCGTGCTGATGATCGCCGTGCTGCTGCGCTTCATGGACAGCTTCATGATCTACACCGAACCGTTCGTGCTGACCGGCGGCGGTCCCGGCAACGCGACGACCTTCCTCAGCCAGTACCTGACGCAGAAGGCGGTCGGCCAGTTCGACCTGGGCCCGGCGGCCGCGTTCTCGCTGATCTATTTCCTGATCATCCTGCTGCTGTGCTTCGTGCTCTACAACTGGATGCTGCGCGTCGGCCAGGGCGACGCAGCGCATCGGGCCGCGCATGGCTGAAACGCGCGTCATCGCCGAGCCCTTGCCGCTCGCCACGGCCGCCAGGCCGGCGGTCGCCGGCACGCGCTTTCGCAAGCGCACGCTGTTCCTGGTCGCCTACCTGCTGTTCGCGATCCTGCCGGTCTACTGGATGGTCAACATGTCGTTCAAGACGAACGAGGAAATCCTCGGCGTCTTCTCGCTGTGGCCACGCGAGTTCACGTTCGCGAACTACCTGACGATCTTCGGCGATCCGTCCTGGTATTCGGGCTACATCAATTCGCTGATCTACGTGACCATCAACGTGGTCATGTCGCTGCTGGTCGCGCTGCCGGCCGCCTACGCGTTCTCTCGCTACTCGTTCATCGGCGACAAGCACGTGTTCTTCTGGCTGCTCACGAACCGGATGACGCCGCCGGCGATCTTCCTGCTGCCGTTCTTCCAGCTCTACACGACGCTCGGCCTGATGGATACGCACATCGCCGTCGCGCTCGCGCACCTGGTGTTCAACGTGCCGCTGGCGGTGTGGATCCTCGAAGGCTTCATGTCCGGCGTTCCGCGCGAGATCGACGAGACCGCCTACATCGACGGCTATTCGTTTCCGCGCTTCTTCCTGACGATCTTCGTGCCGCTGATCAAGGCCGGCATCGGTGTCGCGGCGTTCTTCTGCTTCATGTTCAGCTGGGTCGAGCTGCTGATGGCGCGCACGCTGACCAGCGTCAACGCCAAGCCGATCGTCGCGGTGATGACGCGCACGGTCTCGGCCGCCGGCATGGACTGGGGCGTGCTCGCCGCGGCCGGCGTGCTGACGATCGTGCCGGGCGCGATCGTCATCTGGTTCGTGCGTCACTACATCGCGAAGGGCTTCGCGATGGGCCGGGTCTAGCAGGTCTTCGGACGACAGCCATGAGCGACCCGGGCCCGTTCAACTGGATGGCATGGACCACGCCGGTGGCCGTGTTCTGCGTCTGCATCGCGCTGCTGCTGGTCGCGATGACGATCTGGGAGATCCGTTCGCCGACCGTGCTGCGCAAGGGTTTCCTGCCGATCGCCACGACGCGCGGCGACCGGCTGTTCATCGGCCTGCTGATGGCCGCCTACCTGAACCTCGCGTTCATCGGCCTGGGCGACCGGCTGATGATCTGGTTCGGGCTCGAAGAGGAGCCGTCGGTCTGGATCAGTTTCGTGGCTTCGATGCTGCTTGTCGTGTTCGTCATGCGGAAGGGCTGAGATGACAAGCGCCGAACCTGCCTTCATCGAGCGGGGAGC
>JAAZBL010000066.1 GCA_012513825.1 Limnobacter sp.
ATGGGCAGGAAGAAATTCAATCCGGGCAGCAGCGCCGCGATGTTCTTCCTGAACGCGACCGACCCGGACACGATCAAGGCGACGCGTGCGGCGATGATCGGCGTCGGCTACAAGGCGCAGCGGATGGCCGCCGACCTGCTGAGGAAGTTCGCGCGCGATCAGGTCGCGAAGCCGCCGGCCACCGTAGGCAAGGCGCCGGTGCGCGAGCAGGTGATCCACTTCGTCAATCGCAAGATGCCCGGCAACCTGCCGAAGAAGACCGCCCGTGCGCTGCTCGACATCGAGGACAAGCGCTACGTGCCGATCATTCGCGATCCGCACCGGACCTCGGTCGACTCGCAGGCGGTGTTCTACTTCCCGGGCTGCGGCTCGGAGCGGCTGTTCTCGCAGGTCGGACTGGCCACGCAGGCGATGCTCTGGCATGCCGGCGTGCAGACCGTGCTGCCGCCGGGTTATTTGTGCTGCGGCTACCCGCAGCGCGGCGCCGGCCAGTACGACAAGGCCGAGAAGATGATCACCGACAACCGCGTGCTGTTCCACCGGGTCGCGACCACGCTGAACTACCTGGACATCCGCACGGTCGTCGTCAGCTGCGGCACCTGCTTCGATCAACTGCAGGACTACGAGTTCGACCGGATCTTTCCCGGCAGCCGGATCGTCGACATCCACGAGTTCCTGATGGAGAAGGGCGTCGCGCTCGACGGCGTGACCGGCGTGCGCTACATGTACCACGACCCCTGTCACAGTCCGATCAAGAGCTACCAGCCGGTGCAGGTCGTCAACACGCTGATCAACGAGCAGGCGAACGGTCGCGTCGAGCGCAACGATCGCTGCTGCGGCGAGTCGGGCACGCTGGCCGTTTCGCGACCCGACATCAGCACGCAGGTGCGCTTCCGCAAGGCCGAGGAGATGCAGAAGGGCGTGGCGGCGCTGCGCGCGCAGGGCGCCTCGCCGGACGGGCCGGTCAAGGTGCTGACATCGTGTCCGTCCTGCCTGCAGGGCTTGTCCCGCTATACCGAGGAGACCGGCGTCGACGCCGACTACATCGTCGTCGAACTGGCGCGCCACCTGCACGGCGAAAACTGGATGGCCGACTACGTGGCGGCCGCCAATGCAGGCGGGATCGAGCGGGTTCTGGTCTAGCGCACGGCGTGTCGATGCTCCAGCACTGGCATGTCGTTTCCGGCGATTGGCAGTTGCTCGACGACGAAGCGCGGCAGCGGTTCTGGCCGCTCGTCGCCGATCGGCTGCGCGTCGCACTCGGGCTCGAGATCGATGCCGGCGAACTCTTCATCGATGCGTTGGCGCTGCCTTTCTACCGGGTGCCCGAACGCGCTCCCGGAACCGGACACGGCACCGAACGACCGGGCCGGGCGCGCTGCTACAGCCTGGTCCAGGTCGGACTGGCGGCGAACATCGATTTCGTCGGGCTCGAGCGCTGGTGCTTCTTCCTCTGGGACGGCGCCGACGACCTTGCGCCGCTCGACGGCCTGGCCAGCACGATCGACGAATTCAACGAACGGGTCGGCATCGATCTGGCAGAGTCCGATCCCCGGCTGGGCGTCGAGCGCGCGGCCGCGTACATCGAGTTCTTCTGCGCTTTCCTGCTGGCAAGTCCCGACGGAACGGACAGCTTCGACCGCTTTCATTCCCCGTTCCTGCCGCTCACGGACCTGGCCAGCTGCGACTGGTCGGCCCGGACCCGGGCCGCGGTCCGGCGCATCGCCGAAGCCGACGGCAGCCCCTATGCCGCGCTCCGGTCCCGATGCCCCGTCGCCGACCTCATCGCCGAAGCAGGCGACACCGATCGCACGGGTCGGCAGGCAAGCCTGGAAGACCGGCGGATCTTCCGTTCGGCTGCGCTCGCGAATGCCTCATCCGGCCTGATCCTGCTGTACGGTCGCACGCTGTTCCGTGCGCAGATCCAGGTCGTCTTTTCGCGATTCGACGACGGCGCATGGCGCAGCGCCGACGTCAGGATGCTCGACGACGACGGCGGGCGGCCGCTGAACGGGGTTCCGCCGCTGTTCGTCCGATCCTGGTCCGGACGCGTCGCGTTCTATTGCGTCGACAGGAAGGACTCGACGGCGAAGGTCTCGATCCGGCCGGGCGTGCTCGCCGACTTGCTGAAGGATCGCTGCTTCCTCGACGCGAGCCGGGGCGACCAGCGCGCATTCGCCGCGATCGCCGCGTCGCCCGCCGGACAGTCGGCTTCGAGCAGGCGGCTGCTCCGCCTGCTCGCGGTTCGCCACTGGGGCGGGCCTTACGGCGATGCGCGAATCACCGTCGTCGGAAACCTGGTGCTGGCCTCGGCCGGCGAAGAATTGCAGACGCGGATCGAACTGGTCGCGCCGGTCCGCGTCGAAGGCGACCTGATCTTCAGCGGTGCGACCTTCGTCTCGCCGGTCGTGCTCGAGGGCTGGACGGTCGAGGGCCGCGTCGACGGTTCGGGCGCACGGGCGCTGCGCTCGCTGGAGCTCAGGCGATTCCGGGTTGCGAACCGGATCGGGCTGGTTTCGGCGCAACCGGGCAAGGTCGACTATCCGGACAACGCGGTGAAGCTCGAGGAATTGCGGGTTCAGGGCTCGCTCGACCTCGGGGCGCTCGTTGCCGAAGGCGGGCTCTCGTTGCAGCGTGCGCGCGTCGGCGGACGACTGGTGCTCGAAGCGGCGCGACTGCATCCCCACGACGCGGGCGGCAAGTCGGGCCGATTCGCAGCCGGGCACGCGCAGATCGACGGCTCGGTCGACATGGCGCGATTCGTCGCCTTCGGCAACGTCGAATTGAGCAACGCGCGGATCGGCGGAGACCTCGACCTGAGCGGAGCGCATCTGCCGGGCGAAAACCTGCTGCGTCGACCGGCGTACGTCTTCGAGGGTCGCAAGCTGTCGATCGGCGGCGATCTGCTGCTGAATCGCTATCGCCCGCTTGCCCGCGATGCAGGCGTCGGAGAATTGCTGCCCACGATGATCGGCGGCGGCTTCGACGGCGAAGACCTCGCGGTCGGAGGCAGCGTCTTCGCGTTCCATTGCCAGATCCTCGGCGACCTGGATCTGCGCGGCGCACGCGTCGAACGCCACGTGCACGTCTGCGGCCAGCCGGGTGCCGATCGCCTGCCTGCCGCCGTACGGGCGACGATCGTGCGCGGCGAGGTGTCGCTGTACGGCGCGCGCATCGGCGGAAACCTCGTGCTCGACGGCACCTTCTGCACGCAGCTCGACTTCAATTTTCTCGAAGCCGCCTCGCTGTTCGCCAGGCCGGACGAGGGCGCAGGCCTGCCGCTGGTCGTCTCTCCGCTGCTTGAAGATTCGACGGACGCAGCCGAGTCTCCGCTCGGCATGCAGATGTCGCATGCGCGCATCGGCGGGGTCTCGATCGAGGGGGCCCGCATCGGGGGCGGCCTGCGCGCGATCAAGCTGTGCGTGGACGGCAACTTCCAGTTGCGCGTCGGCGAGGTGGCTGCGTCCTTCGGCGACGAACCGGCGGACGGGAACGCGATGTACGGGTTCGCGTTGCATCTCGCGCTGGGTGCTGCCGGCGCGCGACTGACCGAGCGGCTGCGGCCGGGGACCGGAATCGATGTCGTACGCCGGGAATTCCGGCGGGCCTACCGCTGGCTGTGGCGCGCTGCCGCGCGCCCGGGTGGCGTCGAGGTCGCGGTCCGCGCCGCCTTGCGCTGCCGCTCGCGCACGGGTCGCCTGCAAGCGGCGACGCTGCCGCGGACCCGGGTCGCGTCGGCGATCGACGGCGACCTCGTGCTCGACGGGATCGACTGTGCGGGCAATCTCGACCTGCTTCTGGTCGAAGCGCGGATGTTGAGCCTCGACGGCGCGCGGATCTCCAACAAGTTCCGTCTCGCCGAGGATCGGCCCGGGCCATCGGGCAGGCACGATGCTGCGATGCGGGCCTGCCTGCGCGGCGGGCTGCTGCTGCGCAACGCGTTTATCGGTGGGGTCGCTTGCCTGGATCGCGCCCGCGTCATCGGGCGAGTCGAGTGGCGCGATTCGCGGCTGGACGGCGGCGCGAGCGCCGTCGACTGCGTGATCGAAGCCGTCGATTTCGCCGTGCCGGGTGCGGTCGCGACCGGTGGCGGCTTCGAGATCTGCAATGTCCGCTTCGGCTCGGGCCTGCGGCTGCCCGGCCTGATTGCAGCCGATACGGTCATCAGCGATTGCAGGATCGCCGGCGACCTGAGCTTCGGCCGCGACCTTGGCGGGTCGTCAGGCGACCCGGCATCGGCGGCGAGCGCAGCGGCACGCGTCGACACGCTGCGCGTCGCGGGCAGCGCGATCGACGGTCGGCTGGTGCTCGGCCGGCTCGCTGTCGCCGGCGGCATCGACATCTCCGAAACACGGGCGCTGCGGGGATTGCAGGTCGAACCCGGCGTGCCGGACGGACAGCGCGGTTCGGTCGCGTGCCGCGAGCTCGACCTGACGCGCTTCGGCACCGATGGCGATGTCGATCTCGCCGGGCTTCGTTACGTCGACAGCTCGGACCCCGACGCGGACATCGGAGCGCGCAGCGAAGGCGCCGCCGGGCGCAGTTTCCTCGCGAAGCTGTCCGGTCGATGGCGCCGTTATCGCGACGACCTGCGGCGCGGCGAAGACGCCGGTCCGGAGGCCGGCGGCGACGGCCTGCTGCTGCGAGCGAGGCATGCAACGATCGCGGGCGTCTTCCGGCTGCCCCGAAGCGTCGATACGCTGCATTCGGCCGACCTGTCGTTCGCGAGTGCCGACGTCCTCGAAGTCGCAGGCGATGCTTTCCACGAACGCGGAGCGATCGACCGGGTCGGTCTCGTCCTGCGCGGCGCGCGTTTCGACTCGGCGCGCCTGATCGAGCCGCTGCCGCGTCGGGTCGACATGCGCGAGGCGGTCATCGCTCACTGGGAAATCGATCCGGCGTCCGATCCGGCGTCGCGGTCCGCGCACGACGGCGGATCGACGCCCGCGGCCGGCAGGCGGGCCAGCACGTCGTCGGCCAACTACCTCGCTTTCGTCCATCGGTCCTGGCCCTACACGCAGGCCGCCTACACGAAGCTCGAACAGGACTATCGCGACGGCGGCCAGCACAAGGACGCCGATGCCTTCGTCGCGGCCGCAGGCTGGCGCACCTGGCGCTGGTCGATGATCCGGCCGGCCTTCGAGCACCGCGCCGCGCTGTGGCTGATCGTGGCGACTGTGCTGGTCGCGGCGCTCGTCTGGCATCGGAGCGGAATCGGCTGGGCGGCCGCGAGCCTCGCCGCGCTCGGCAGCGTCTACGCCCTGCTGTCGCCGATCGAAGTCTTCAGGCGCGCGAGCCGCCTGTTGATCGGAGCGGCAGTCGTTGCGCCGTTCCAGCTGATCTACGGGTTCGGCTTGCGCTGGTGGTTGCCGCTGCTGCTGTCGGCGGCAATGCTCGTCGTCGTCACGCTGCCGGTGCTGAGCGACTGCCGGAACCTCCAGGCGTCGGACGGCAGTGCCGCCGCGCTCGAAACGCCGACCGAAACCGGCGCTGCGGGCTCGGGGCGCGCGGCGCGCGCATCGCCGGCGCAGGCGGCGGCGCGTCGGGTCGCGCTGCTGTCGAGTCTCGGCATCGAGCTCGGGCCGTCGGTCGTCGCATCGTGCCGGATCGGCGTTGCGCCGCGGACAGACGCCGCCGGCAGCACCGAGCGACCGATCGGCTGGAACGGTCACGAAGCCCTCTGGATGGCCTTGCGGTATCACCTGCCGGTCGTGCCGCTGGATACCTTCTTTCACGGCGATCGTGCCGAGAAGGTGCGGCCTTCGACCGGTCCGCTGTACCTGGCCTGGGGGCGATTGGACGGCAGCCGTTTCGACTCGGCGCTCGACTGGATCAGCCCGGCGACCTATGCGCGTGCGGTCTACCTGTTGAGCTGGCTGGTGATTCCGTTTTCGCTGATCTTCGCGGCCGCGCGAATCCAGCGAAAGTTCCGCCTCCAGAAGGACTGACTCCGATGACCGTCGACGCTGCCGCCAACGAACGAACCGCGAGCGCCTGCGCCTTTTGCGCCGGCGACGGCGGCGAACTCGTCTGGCGCGACGCCCGCCTGCGCGTGATCCTTCCGGACGAAGCCGACTATCCGGGCTTCACGCGGGTCGTCTGGGCGGCGCACGTCGTCGAGATGACCGAACTCGATCCGGCCGATCGCGAGCACCTGATGTCGGTCGTCTGGCGCGTCGAAGCCGCGCAGCGCGAGACGCTCGCCCCCGACAAGGTCAACCTGGCCAGCTTCGGCAACGTCACGCCGCACCTGCACTGGCATGTGATTCCGCGCTGGCGAGACGACCGGCATTTTCCCGAGCCGGTCTGGGGGCAGCCGGCATTCGGGCGCGACGCCGTTGTCGCCGCCCGCGCGCGGACGGTTCGCGCACTGCTTCCGGCCTATCGGGCGGCGCTGCTGCGCGTGCTCGGCTGAGCAGCGCATGGGGCCGGCGTCGGCCCCCGGCGCTCGGTCCGGCGCTCCCCCGCAGTCGACGCGCGGCATCCGGTTCGCGCGGCCGCTGGTCGGTCGCGCAGCGCCGGATGTCGCCCGGGGTGCGGGACCGTGCCGGCAAGCCGGCGCATGCGCGGCACACTTGCCCCCTGGACCAGGCGGCTGTCGATGTATGGCGCGGCCCCTTGCCATCCTCCGACCGTCTCCCGACCTATGACCATCGTCGCAGACAACGAACTTGCCGGCATCAACGATGCGATCGGCTGCCGGCGCTGGCTTGCAGCGCTGCCCGAAGACAGTCTCGAGCGTCTGTCGGCGATCGGACGCCTGTTGGTGCGCCTGGGGCGCCCCGACCTGCCGGTCGACGCCACGATCGCCATCCTCGAGCCGACGCGGGTCGCACTGATCCGCGCGGTCGACGGCTGCCTGGCCGAAGTGGCCGGACGGCCGCTTCCCTACGGTGCCGAAGCCTGGCGAAGCGTCGGCGACTCGCTGACGACGCTTCGCGCGATGCGCACGCTGTACAAGCGCGCGGGATCTCGCATTTCGCGCGAGATCCAGGCACGGGTCGCGGGCGTCGAGCCGGGGCCGGGCACGACCGGAAGCTCGACGCTGCCGATCGCGCCGGTCTACGCGAGCCCGCAGACGGTCGGTGCGACGGTCGCCACGATCGAACTGCCCGCCTCGACGACGATGGGCGCGGAGATGTCCGACGGTGCATCGCGCGCCGCGCTCCCGCTGCTGCGCGCGCTCGACGTGCAGTCGCGTGTCGTCGCTGCGCTTCTCGCCCACCATGTCGAGCCCTTGCCGGAGGACTGGGACGAGCTGTGCCTGCTGGCCCGGCACGCGCGTGCGGCCGGCCTGCTCGATGCGAAGATTCCCGACGTGCTGCCGCTGGTGCGGCCGGTCACCGCGAGGGCGCTGTTCGTCTACCCGCTTCTTCTGCGGCTGGCCGGCCTGTCGCACCGGTCGCGAACCGAGGCCGCGCTGGCCGAGCGGCTCGCGAGCCGCCTGGCCGGCCAGGTCGGCCTTCGCATCGACTCGGGCGTCTCGAAGAAGAATCCCTACGGGCCGACGCTTGCGCTGACCCCGGTGTCGAGCGTGCGGCTCGATACGCACAGGATCCCGGGCGGGCTCGAGAAGCGCCGCCAGCAGTGGTCGGAAGCGGCCGCCAGTGCGGCCGCCGGCGCGCCTGCGCAGGTCTCCGGCGAATCGCTGATCGCGCTGATCGACGACCTCTACCGCTGCTGGGCCCCGCCCGCAGCGGGGGAAACGGCTTCCGCAGGCGCGATGTCCGCGGCGCCGGCAGCAAACGCCGAGCTTCGCGCGAATCCAGGCGAACGCGGCGGGGCGGGCGGCGCGGTTTCGGCGCCGGGCAGCTCGCTGCTGGCCTTCGGCCTGCCTCGCAGGCGCGACGCGCAAGGGGGCGAGCGCCGTGGCGGCCCCTACGAATACGGGCAATGGGAGCAGAACACGATCCTCAGGGTCTCGCGGGTCGCTCGCGTCGGCGGACGCTCGCCGGCGCCGGCCTGGGATCCGCTGGCCGGGGCCGAAGCGGTGCAGACGCTGTCGCAGGCCGGCGACCGCATCCTCGTCGAGCGACGGCAGGTGCTGCCGTCGGCGTCGGCAGGCGCGCTGGTCGCGCTTCGCGCCACGCACGCGGGGCCGGCCGAAGATCGCGCCCCCGCCGGCGCCGGCGCCGCGGCCTCGGAAGCGGAATCGCCATCGCCAACGCAGGCGCAGCCGCAACCGATTCGCCTCGGAACCGTCAAGGCCGTCGCCCAGATGCCCGAGCCGGGGTACGCAAGGATCGGCGCGCACCGGCTCGAGGTCGAGCTGTGGCCGGGCCAGGCGCGGCCGGTCGGGTTGCGCCAGGGCACGTCCAAGAGCTTCGACGACGCCTGGCTGCTTGCGCCGGCTGGCGAATCGATGCAGCCGTCCTTGCTCGTCGCGCCCGGACTGGCGGCGCCCGGCGCCCGCCTTACGATGCGCGCTGCCGACCGGGAGCAGGGGCTGCGCCTGACGAACCTGCTCGGTCGCGGCCCCGGCTACGAGCGCTACGGCTTCGCCGCCGACCGTGTCGATGGTGCGGATGCACGCTGAGCCCGGGCCGATTTCGGCTACCATGCCTGCGACCGAATTTCTCGTTGCGCCATGGCCGGCTCCGAATCCATCTCCCCGATCCCGGTTCGTATCGTCGTTCACCGCGTCTCGCGGGTGCTCGAACTCGACTACGGCGAAGGCCGTTCGTTCCGGCTGCCCTTCGAATTCCTGCGCGTCTATTCGCCGTCGGCCGAGGTGCGCGGCCATGGCCCGGGCCAGGAGGTCCTGCAGGTGGGCAAGGCCGACGTCGGCATCGAATCGGTCGAACCGGTAGGCAAGTACGCGATCCAGCCGCGCTTTAGCGATGGCCACGCCACTGGCATCTATTCGTGGGACTACCTGTACCGGCTCGGCGAAAACCAGCAGCAGATGTGGGAGGCCTACCTGAAGCGGCTCGAAGAAGCCGGACAGAGCCGCCACGCCGATGCCGGCATCGCCGCCCGCCCGGTATCGCGACCGCGCTGACCCGCGATCCGGCACTGCAAGCCAGCGATGAACGAGCCGCGCACCACGCATTTCGGATACCAGACCGTCGACGAGGCCGAGAAGGCCGCGCGCGTCGCCGGGGTCTTCCACTCGGTCGCCGGGCGTTACGACCTGATGAACGACCTGATGTCGGTCGGCCTGCATCGGGCGTGGAAGACGTTCACGGTCGCCCAGGCGGCCGTGCGCCCGGGCATGAAGGTGCTCGACGTGGCCGGCGGCACCGGCGACCTGGCGCGCGCCTTCGCCCGGCGTGTCGGGCCGCAGGGCGAAGTCTGGCTCACCGACATCAATTGGTCGATGCTGACGGTCGGCCGCGACCGGATGGTCGACGACGGCTTCCTGCAGCCGGCCGTCCAGTGCGATGCCGAGAAGCTGCCGTTTCCGGACGGATACTTCGACCGCGTGACCGTCGCATTCGGCCTGCGCAACATGACGCAGAAGGACGTCGCGCTGGCCGAGATGGCACGCGTGCTGGCGCCCGGAGGCAGGCTCTACGTGCTGGAGTTCTCGAAGGTCTGGCGGCCGCTGGCGCCGCTCTACGACCTGTATTCGTTCTCGGTGCTGCCGCGTCTCGGCCGTCGCGTGGCCGGCGATGCCGAGAGCTACCGGTACCTGGCCGAGTCGATACGCATGCATCCGGACCAGGAAACGCTGAAATCGATGCTCGAAGCGGCCGGTCTCGTTCGTGTTCGCTACTACAATCTGAGCGCCGGGGTCGTTGCCTTGCACGAGGGCTGGAAACCCTGAGCGTTGTCCCCACCTTCGGGACTCGCCCGTAAACCGCAGGCCGAACGGGCGCGCTCCTGTAATGTCCAGCCCCCTCGTCCGTCGAAGACCTGGACCTTTTTTCCGATCGGAGACCGAACTGATGAAATTCACCCTTCACCGACTGCTCGGCATCGCGCTGGTGCTCGTGGCATCGATGGCCTGGGTCGTCGATGCCGAGGCGCGCCGCATGGGTGGCGGACGGACCTTCGGCCGCCAGTCGAACATCACGCAGCAGCGCCAGGCCACGCCGCCCGCCGCTGCCCCGACGCAGGGCCAGAGCGCGCAGTCGGCCGCTGCCGCCCGTTCCGGCGCCGCGCAGGCGCCGGCACGCACCGGCAGTCGCTGGATGGCTCCGCTGGCAGGCCTGGCCGCCGGCCTCGGCCTGGCCGCGCTGGCCAACTGGCTCGGCTTCGGCGAGGAACTGGCCACCTTCATGCTGATCGCTCTGCTGGTCGTTGCGGCGCTCGTCGTGTTCAGGCTGCTCGCTGCTCGAAGGCAGCCCGGAGGGCCGCGGCCGGCGATGCAGGGCGGCTACGGCCAGGCGGGCGCGAATTCCGCGACGAGCCTGCGCGAGAGCCGGGTACCTGATGTCGCCGATCGCTACGCCTCGCCGGCCGGGCAGGGCGCAGCGGCCGGCGCTGCGGCGCCGCTGGCCGCTGGCGGTCCCGCAGCTGGGGCCGGCGTTCCCGAGGGCTTCGACGTCGACGGGTTCCTGCGCACGGCCAAGGTGCAGTTCATCCGCCTGCAGGCTGCGCACGATGCCGGCGACCTGAACGATCTGCGCGAGTTCACGTCGCCGGAGATGTTCGCCGAACTGAAGCTCGACATCGACGCGCGCGGTGCGGAAACCAACCGTACCGACGTCGTCACGCTCGAGGCCGAGCTGCTCGGCATCGAGAGCACTCCGGTCGATCACGTCGCCAGCGTCCGCTTCCACGGCATGCTGCGCGAAGAGGTCGGTGGAGAGGCCAAACCCTTCGACGAAGAATGGGTGCTGGTCAAGCCGATCTCCGGCGGCGGCTGGGTGCTCGGCGGTATCCGCCAGCTCGGCTGATGGACGAAGCGGGGCCGCAGCAACCAGCCGAGCCGGCGTCCCCGCAGGCGCCGCTCGCAGGCCGGCTCGCACGCAGCGGCGCCGGCGCCTTCGCCGGCGCGCTGATCGCCGGAATCGATCACCTGCTCGAGCAGAACGAGTGGGCGCGCACCCGGCTGGCGCCGCATGTCGGCCGGCATGTCGTCATCGGTGTCGAAGGCCGGCCCTTGCCCGGTCTCCCCGATCCGCGGCTCGTCGCCACGATCGTCGAGGGCGGGCGCCTGAAGGTGGCCGAGGGCGCCGATCCGTCGACCGCGGCCGTCACGATGCTGCTGCGCCCGTCGCTCGATGCCGCCTTCGACCTTGCGCGAGACGGGGCGCGGGGCCTGTCGCGGCACCTGCGGCTCGAAGGCGACGTCATGCTCGCAGCGGCGCTCGGAGAAATCGCCCGCCATCTGCGCTGGGACGCCGTCGAAGACCTCAGCCGCCTGACCGGCGACGTGATCGCCGAACGCATCGGTCGCTTCGCGAGCGGCACCTTCGCCGCGCTGCGCGATGCCGGCAGCCGGCTCGAAAGCAACGCCGCGCGCTATCTGGCGGTCGAATCCGGGCGGCTGGTCGATCGCGGCGCACTCGAACTTTTCGCACAACAACTCGATTCGCTCGAACGCCGGATCGCCGCGCTCGAAGCCGCTCCGACAGCTTCACGGAACGTGCCGACAGATCCAGGCGGCTGATCGCCGGCACCGGGCCCGGAGACGCCATGCACATCTCTTTCAACGGCCGCCGCGTCGTCATCGCCGGCGGCAGTCGCGGCATCGGCCGCTCGATCGCGCTCGGCTTCGCCGCCGCCGGCGCCGATGTCTCGATCTGCGCACGTGGCCCGGACAAGCTGCGCCAGACGGCCGAAGAACTGCGCAAGCTCGGTGCGCGGGTCCACGAATCGGTCTGCGACCTGTCCGACGGACCCGCGGTCCTCGACTACGTCGAGGCGGCGGCCGACACGCTCGGCGGAATCGACGTGCTGGTGAACAACGCCTCGGGATTCGGACGCAGCGATGACGAAGAGGGCTGGGCAGCCAGCATCGACGTCGACCTGATGGCCACGGTGCGCGCCTCGCGTGCCGCATTGCCGCACCTCGAGCGCTCGCGCGGCTCGATCGTCCACGTCTCGTCGATCTCCGGGCTCGCACCGAGCGTGCGTACGCCGCCCTATGGCGCGATCAAGGCCGCGCTGATCCAGTACACGATGACGCAGGCTGCCGCGCTGGCCGCCAAGGGCGTGCGCGTCAATTGCGTCGCGCCCGGCTCGATCGAGTTTCCCGGCGGCGTCTGGGACGAGGCGCGTCGCCGGAATCCCGAGCTCTACGAGCGGATCCGTGACGGCATTCCGTCCGGGCGCATGGGCCGCCCGGAAGAGGTCGCCAACGCGGTCCTGTTCCTTGCCAGCGACCTGGCGAGCTGGGTCACCGGCCAGACGCTGGTCGTCGACGGCGGCCAGCGCTTCGGCTGAGGGCCGCGTCGCCGACCGAAGGGGCAGCGATGGCGACGACACGCGAAGACTGCATCGAGCTCGACCGTCGCGATCCACTCGCTCCGCTACGCGAGCTCTTCGAGCTGCCGCCGCAGTCGATCTATCTCGACGGCAATTCGCTCGGTGCGCTGCCGAAGGCGACCGCCGGGCGCCTGGCGCAGGTCGTGCGCCAGGAATGGGGGCGCGACCTGATCGGAAGCTGGAACAGCGCCGACTGGATCGGCCTGCCGGGCCGGGTCGGCGACAAGATCGCGCGGCTCGTCGGTGCCGGCGCGAGCGAACTGGTCGCCGCCGATTCGACTTCGGTAAACCTGTACAAGGTGCTCGGCGCGGCTCTGACGATCGCGCGCAGCGACGCGCCGGCAGCCAGGCGGATCCTGTCCGAGCATTCGAATTTCCCGACCGACCTGTACATCGCCGCCGGCGCGGCGCGCGAACGCGGCTTCGATCTGGTGCTGGCCGGCCCCGGCGAGATCGAGCGCTCGATCGACGAGCGGCTGGCGGTGCTGCTGCTGACGCACGTCGACTACCGCAGCGGCCGCATGCACGACATGGCGCGGCTGACACGGCTCGCGCACGATGCCGGCGCGCTGGTCGTCTGGGACCTCGCGCATTCGGCTGGAGCGGTCCCGGTAGACCTTCATGAGGCGAACGCCGACTTCGCGGTCGGCTGCGGCTACAAGTACCTGAATGGCGGGCCCGGCGCCCCGGCTTTCGTCTGGGTCCATCCGAGTCATGCCGATCGTTTCGAGCAGCCGTTGTCCGGCTGGATGGGTCACGCCGCGCCGTTCGAATTCGACGCCGGCTATCGCCCGGCCGGCGGAATCGCCCGCTACCTTTGCGGGACCCCGCCGATCCTTTCGCTGGCCGCGCTCGAATGCGGTGTCGACACGGTATTGGCGGCCGAACGATTCGGCGGCATGCAGGCGATCCGGCGAAAGTCGCTGGCGCTCAGTGCACTGTTCGCCGAACGCGTCGATGCGCAATGCGCAGGCAGCGGCCTGGCGCGGCTGACGCCGCTGCCCGATGCCGAGCGCGGCAGCCAGATCAGCTATTCGCGCGCCGACGGCGCCTATGCGATCGTCCAGGCTTTGATCGCGCGCGGCGTGGTCGGCGATTTCCGAGCGCCCGACGTTCTGCGCTTCGGATTCACGCCGCTGTACACACGCCACGTCGATGTCTTCGACGCCGTGGACCACCTCGCCGCGATCCTGCGCAGCGGCGAGTGGCAGCAGCCGCAATTTTCGCGTCGCGCGGCCGTCGTGACCTGATCGCGTTCGATCCGAGAGATTTCCGAACCGCGATCAGGCGAAAGCGCGGCGGCGTTTCAGCCCCGTCCGACGAACGGCATTTTCGTCGCCATGACCGTCACGAACTGCACGTTCGCATCGAGCGGCATGCCGGCCATGTAGACGATCGTCTCGGCCACATGGCGCACGTCCATCAGCGGTTCGGGAGCGATGCGACCGTCTGCCTGCGGCACGCCCTGGGCCATCCGCGAAGCCATCTCGGTCGCCGCATTGCCGATATCGATCTGGCCGCAGGCGATGTCGTATTTGCGACCGTCGAGCGAAGTGGCTTTCGTCAGACCCGTGATCGCATGCTTGGTCGCCGTGTAGGGCGCCGAATTCGGGCGCGGCGCATGCGCCGAGATCGAACCGTTGTTGATGATCCGTCCACCGCGCGGCGTTTGCGACTTCATTACACGGAAGGCTTCCTGCGTGCAGAGGAACGGTCCGGTCAGGTTGACGTCGACGACCGATTTCCATTGCGCTACCTCGAGGTCCTCGAGCGGAATTCCGGGAGCATTGATGCCGGCGTTGTTGAATAGCAGGTCGACGCGGCCGAAAGCGGCGACGGTCTTTTCGAACAGCCGTCGTACTTCTTCGGGCTTGCCGACGTCGGTCGGCACGGCCAGCGCACGATCGCGGTGCTCGCCCGCTTCGGCGATCGCCTTGTCGAGCATGTCCGCGCGACGGCCGGCAAAGGCGACGTGCCAGCCCGCTTCGAGCAGCGCGATCGCACTCGCCTTGCCGATTCCGGCACTCGCTCCGGTGATGATGGCTACTCGCTTGTCGGGTGACGTCATGGGTTTCTCCTCAGGGATTATGCCGGCCGACCGGCCGACGATTGGGTGACTGGCTTTGCGCGGATCGTTGCTCGGCGATATCGGCGATCCCGCTTCGTAAACGATAATCTTTGCATTGTCGGGTCAATGAAGAATATTATTCGCTGCGCTTCGCAGATAAACTCGACGAACCATCCATTGCGAAGCCTCGCGCGATCCGCGCGCCCTCTCTCTCACTCACACAAGGAATCCGATGGCAACGCAATCGCTGAAGACGATCGAATCGCAGATCCGGAAGTTGCAGGCTCGTGCAGAGGCCTTGCGCGAAAAGGACAGGAAGCCGGTCATCGCAGCAATCGTCAAGCAGATGAAAGCGCACGATATCTCGCTTGCCGAGATCGGTGAGGCCTTGGGCAAACGCAGGGCGCCGCGCGCCGCGTCCAAAGCTGCGTCGGGCCGGGGCACCAAGACAGTGCGCAAGCCGGTACCTCCGAAATACCGGGATCCCGAGACCGGCGCGACCTGGTCCGGCCGCGGCCGCACGCCGCGCTGGATTGTGGATGCCGAACAATCCGGAAAGGATCGTTCCAGTTTTGCGATTTGATTTGCGCTGAAAAATAGACCCGGAGATCCGCACGCATCCCGGAGGGGAGCAGAGGATGCGTTCGAGCGGATTCCGGGTCGGCCCTTGGGGCTAACCGAGTCGAGCAATCGACATGCCCGAATAACGCCTTCTGCTCGCCGCCCCACGCTCCGGCTCGGGCGCGAATATCGGCTCCCCGAAGTCGCGTTCCAGGAATGCGAGAAGCCGCCGCTCGGCGGCATACAAGCGGCGCGGGCCGGCGCGATTATCGACGAAGCCGGCCCTCAGGCGTTCGAATGCCGCCGTGTCTTCCGTCAGTCGTGCGCCGAGCCCCAGCACGTTCGGATGGATGTAGGCGTTGCGGCAGACGGCCGGTGTATTACCCAGTTGGCGCGCCACTTCTTCGAGCATCCGCGTGATCGAGTAGCCGGTCTCGGCAGCGAAAGCGCGGCAGGTCCATTCGAGCGCGGTGACGGTTGCATGCCAGGTCCGGAAGTCCTTGGCGGTGAAGCGATCGCCTGCAATGCGTTCCAGATAATCGTTGAGCTCCGAAGAGCCGATTGCGCGACGCTGTCCATCGTCGTCCAGATACTGGAACAACTCCTGGCCTGGCAGGTGTTGCAGCCGACGCACGACCCGCGCGACACGTGGATCGTCGAGCGCGACTTCGTGCCGGATACCGCCTTTGCCGGCAAAACTCAATCGCAGCGATTCGCGATCTACCAGTTTCACGTGCCGGCTGCGTAGCGTCGTCAGGCCGTAGCTGCCGTTGCTGCGCAGGTAGCGCTTGCTGCCCACGCGAATGCAGGTGAGGTCGAGCAGGCGCACCATCGTCGCCAGCACGATTTCACGCGTCGGCGTCCGCTTTCGCCCGTCTGCAATATCGCGCGATATGCGCGCGCGTATGCGTGGCAGCGCGCGGCCGAAGGCGGCGAGTCGTTCGTACTTCCGGTCGTCGCGGTCCTTGCGCCATGCCGGGTGATACTGATATTGCTTGCGCCCCCGCGCATCCCGCCCGGTCGCTTGCAGGTGTCCATTGGCGATCGGACAGATCCAGACCGAGTCGTATGCGGGCGGGATCGCGAGCGCGCGGATCCGGGCCAGGGTGGCGCTGTCTCGAACGGCGTTTCCCGACGCGTCGCGATAAGCGAAACCCTCTTTGCGCCGATACCGGCTGATGCCCGGCGAGGCGTCGCTGACATAGACGAGGGTCTGTGAATCCGCGGACTTCATGGCTGCCGCGGCCAAGCATTCGAAAGGCCCGGCGCGATCCTTCCAATACTCCGGCTGCCTCCTGGGCGGGCCGCGCCGGACTCGATCACGGGCCGGCGTCGGCCGGCCCGCGATCGATGACTGGCTCAGAGGTCGCTGAGCCTTATCTGCTGGACCTTGCCGTCCTGGACGACCGCCACGTTGACCGCGGCCTCGAAGGCGCCGTTGTCGCGTACACCGTTGATCTCGTGCGGATTGCGCTCGGGCGCCAGCGCCTTGGCTGCGGCATCGGACTGTGCACGGATCTTGTCGACGTCGGTGACCGTCCCGGCCAGCTTCATCGCCTGCGCAATCAGATGCACCGCCGTGTAGTTGAGAGAGACTTCGGAGGTCGGATCCTTGTCGGCGCCGTGCAACTTGCGGTAGCGCTCGACGAAGGCCTTGGTGCCTTCGCGCACGTCGGCCGCCACCGGAAGCGTACCGATCGATCCTTCGAGCAGATCGTAGCCGCCGAGCACTCGGGCCATCTCGTCCATCTTCGCCTGGTCCATCAGCATGAAGCCGCCCTTGAAGCCCAGTTCGCGCGCCTGCTTGACGACCAGCGCGGTCGGCTCGGAAGCACCGCCGATGAACAGGACGTCGGGCTTGCCGTTCAGAACCCTGCTGACGCCGCTGTAGAAGTCGGTCGACTTGTTGTACGACATCGGGTTGTCGGCGACGATCGTCCCGCCGGCTTTTTCGAGCGCCGGAACGAAGGCCTTGGTCCAGGCTTTCGCGTAATCGTGGTCGGCATTGGCGATCGCGACCTTGTTGCCGAAGCGCTTCGTTTCGTAGCGGATGAACGGCTCGATGTAGCCGGTGAATGCCGGCGGGATCATCAGCGTGAGCTTGTTGCCGCGCTCGACGATCGACGGAACGCTGGAATAGGCGCCGAGGATAAACTTGTCGCGTTCGTTGAACGCCTGCAGCGCAAAGATCCCGCCCGAGTGAGGCACCATGACCACCGGGGCCTTGTGCTGCTGGACGAGTCGCCGCGCGTTGATCGCCGCTTCGCTCGGCGCGTACTTGTCGTCGAGCGCAACGACTTCGAACTTGTATTTCTTGCCGCCGACTTCGAAGCCCTCGGCGTTCAGTTCCGCCACGGCCATCTCGATTCCGCTCAACGCGTTCTTGCCGTAGAGCGCGGCGCCACCGCTGAGCGGGCCGGTATAGCCGATCTTGACGACTTCCTGCGCCTGGGCGGCGCCGGTGGCCGCGAGCGCGATCGCAACGGCCGATGCCAGCTTGCCGAAACTTCTCCTGTTCATCTGCATCCGGGTCTCCTGTTATGGGGCTCTTCGCCCCGCTGAACGAATCACGAGGCCGGCGCGGCTGCGCCGGCTCACCCTCCGATGTAGGCCTTGCGAACCGCTTCGTTGTTCAGCAGCGATTCGCGATCGCCTTCGAGGACGATGTGGCCGCTTTCGATCACGTAGGCGCGGTTGGCGATCTGCAGCGCCGCGTAGGCGTTCTGTTCGGCGAGCAGTACCGTGGTGCCAGCCTTGTTGATCCGGCCGATGACGTCGAACACCTGCTTGACGACCAGCGGCGCCAGGCCGAGAGACGGCTCGTCGAGCAGCAGCGCCTTCGGCCGGCCCATCAGCGCCCGGCCGATCGCGACCATCTGCTGCTGGCCGCCGCTGAGCGAACCGGCCGGGTCGTCGCGCTTCTCGTGCAGGATCGGGAACAGCTCGTAGACCTCGTCGAGTGTCCGCTCGACGCCCTTGCGGTCCCTGCGATGCACGTAGCCGCCGAGCAGCAGGTTCTTGCGCACCGTCATTCCGGGGAACAGCTTGCGCCCCTCGGGGCAGTGCACGACGCCGCTGGCGACGATCTGCGACGGCCGCATGCCTTTCAACTCGCGGTCGCCGAAGCGGATACTGCCCGCCGATGCATGCGTGAGGCCGCTGATCGTCAGGAAGATCGAGCTCTTGCCGGCGCCGTTGGCTCCCAGCAGCACGACCAGCTCGCCCGGTTCGGCGTGCAGGCTGATCCCGTCGAGCGCACGGAAACTGCCGTAGTTCAGCGAGACGCCTTCAAGCCGCAGCATGCTCGCTCCCCAGGTACGCCTCGATCACCAGCGGATTGGCGCGGATCTCGGCCGGAGTGCCTTCGGCGATCTTCTCGCCGTAGTTCAGCACCATGATGTGGTCGGCGAGATTCATGATCATGTCCATCTTGTGCTCGATCAGGCAGACCGTGATGCCGTGCCGGACCATCTTCCGGATCAGCTGTGCCAGCCCGACCGTTTCCTCGGGATTCACGCCGCCGGCAGGTTCGTCGAGCAGCAGCAGTTTCGGCTCGGTGGCGAGCGCCAAAGCGAAGGCCACGCGCTTTCGCTCCTCCTGCGTGATGTCGGCGGCGATCCTCTGGGCGATGTGCGACAGGCCGACGAAGTCGAGCGCTTCTTCGGCCTTGCGGCGGCACTCGCGCTCTTCTTCGCGCAGGCGCCTGGAGTTCACGATGACGTCCCACAGGCCCGACTGCGTGCGCAGCCGGTGGCCGACGATCAGGTTGTCGAGCACCGTGGCCCGGTCGAACAGATGCGTGCTCTGGAACGTGCGAGCGATGCCGAGGCGCGCGACGCGGTCGGCGCGCAACTGCGTGATGTCCTGCCCCTCGAAGACGATCCTGCCCGAAGTGGGCTTGTGCGTGCCGGCAATGAGATTGAAGAAGGTCGTCTTGCCGGCACCGTTGGGGCCGATGATCGCGCTGATCTCGCCGCGGCGAAACGACGCGCTGACGTCGCGGACCGCGGTCAGTCCGCCGAATCGCTTGGTGAGGGAACGGATTTCGAGCATGGTCCAGCCTTCCTGACGGTTCATCGGCCGACCGGGCCGGGATCGATGGCCCCGGGCCTGCCGGCGCCCGCTTCGCCGTCACCCGTTTTCGTCGCACCGACGGTCCTGCTGCCCGCGGGGACGACGGCGGCTGCGAGCCGTTCGGCCCGGCGCCGCGCCCGGCGTTTCTGCCACGATCCGACGATGCCGTCGGGCACGAAGATGATCAGCAGCACCAGCAGCGGGCCGAAGACGATCATCCGGTAGTCCTGCAGGAACTGCAGGTATTGCGTGAGCCAGGGCACGATCAGCGAGCCGAGCAGCGGGCCGAGCAGCGTTCCGATTCCGCCCACCAGCATCGCCATCACCATCTCGAACGTGTAGTTGACGTTGGCGAGGTCGGGGCCGAGGAAACGCACGTGGCCGGCGTACAGTCCGCCGGCCAGCCCGGCGTAGAAGACCGACAGCACGAAGGCGAGCACCTTGTTGCGCATCAGCGGGATGCCGAGCGCCTCGGCCAGTTCGTCGCTGTTGCGAATCGCCATGAACGTGCGCCCGAGCAGCGAGTCGACGATCCGGTGCATCAGCCAGGTGCTGATCGCCAGCACCGTCAGTACCAGGTAGTACTGCGTGGTCGGCGACTCGAACTCGATCGGCCCGATCGGCTCGGGCGCCGGAATCCCGATGATGCCGACGGCCCCATGCGTGAGGCCTTCCCATTTCTCGATCAGCAGATGGATGATCGCGCCGACGCACAGCGTGAAGATCGAGAAGTAGTGGCCCTTGAGGCGCAGCGACACGATGCCGACGAAGTAGCCGATGAAGGCCGCGACGAAGCCGGAAAGCGCGAAGGCGACCCAGAAAGGCATGCCGTGGTCGACGGTCAGGATCCCGACCGTGTACGCGCCGATCGCCATGAAGCCCGAGTGCGCGAGGTTGAACTGGCCGGTGTATCCGGTGATCAGGTTCAGGCCGACCGTGGCGATCGCGAAGATGAAGGCCATCGACATCACGGTCAGGTGATAGTCGTTGCTGGCCACCAGCGGGAAGGCGATGGCGGCCGCCAGGAGCAGCAGCCAGCCGGTTCGTCCGAGCAGCATGTCCATGCTCAGTGCGCTCCTTTCGTGAACAGGCCTTGCGGGCGCAGCGACAGGATCGCCACCAGCAGCACGAACGCGATGATGTCCTTGTAATCGGTCGACACGTAATAGGCCCCGAAGCTTTCGGCGAAGCCGATGATCATGCCGCCGACGATGGCTCCGGGAATGCTGCCCATGCCGCCGAGAATGATGATGACGAAGGCCTTCATGATCACCAGGTGGCCCATCGCCGGATAGACGAGGTTGATCGGCGCATAAAGCACGGCCGCCACGGCGGCCAACGCACCGGAAATCGCGAACACGAGCAGGGTGACGCGCATCGCGTCGATGCCGACCAGCGACGCGCCCTCGCGGTTCTGGGCCATCGCGATGATCGTGGAGCCGGTCGTGGTGCGCGTCAGGAACAGGTGCAACACGAGCATCAGCACGAAGGCGCCGACGATGATCAGCAGCCGCTGCACCGGCGCGGTCACGCCGAACATGTGCACGATCCCGGTGTACGGGGTGGGCATCCGGTGGAAGTCGGCGCCCCAGATCGCCTGCGCGCCCGCTTCGAGGAACAGCAGGACGCCGATCGCCGCGATCATGTCGTGCAGCTCCGGCGCGTGGCGCAGCGGGTAGAAGACGAGCCGGTCGGTCAGCATCGACAGGACCGCGACGACGACGGCCGCTCCCGCCATCGCGACCCAGTAGTTGGCGCCGAAGCTGGTCATCAGCCACCAGGCGGCGTAGGCGCCCGCCATGTACAGCGCGCCGTGCGCGAAATTCGGGACGTGCAGGATGCCGTAGACCAGCGTCAGGCCGAGCGCCACCAGGCTGTAGACACTGCCCAGCGTCAGGCCGTTGAGGACCTGCTGGAAGAAAAGTTCCAAATCGTCACCTCCGTGAGCGGATGCCGGCTCGCGGTTGTGACTGTCGCGGCGCTCGCATCGCGGCGGATTATATTCCGTAGTGCAGAACAAGCACAATTGACGAATTGCCGCGCTATCTGATTGGCAAAACCCTTCTACGAGTATATTAATTCCGTTCTGCGAAACTCAGGATCGGAGCGATGCCGCGGATTGCCAGAGACCTTCGAAGCGCTCGTGAGCAGGGCACGGGCCCCGGACGCCACGATGGCCTGGTCGTTGCGCTGGCTCGCGGGCTCGACTTGCTGCGCGCTTTCGGGCCAGGCGGAGAAAGGCTGGGCAATGCCGAGCTGGCCCGTCGGACCGGGCTGCCGCGCGCCACGGTTTCGCGACTCACCGACACGCTGCTGCGGCTCGGCTACCTGCGCCACGACCCGGTCGCCGAGAAGTACGAGCTCGGTCCGGGCGTATTGATGCTCGGCTATGGCTACCTTGCGACGACCGGCGTCGTCGAACTGGCGCGGCCCCTGATGCAGGCTCTGGCCGACGAGACCGGATGCGGCGTGGCGCTCGGCATCCCGGATCGTCACCAGATGGTCTATCTCGAAATCTGTCAGGCCGAAGGGCCGCTGGTAATGCGCCTGGAGCGGGGCGCGCGCCTGCCGATCGTCAACAGCGCGATGGGCCGCGCCTGGCTCGCCGGACTCGGCGACGCCGATCGCCGGCGCGCGCTGCGGCGTCTCGAAGCGCACTACGGCGCGGAGTGGAACGGCATCGAACCACGGCTTCGCGCGGCGTTCGACGACTATCGCGAACACGGCTGGTGTGCATCCGAGGGGGAGTGGGAGGCCGGCATCAGTGCAGTGGCCGCCCCGGTAGGTCTCGGGACGCCGAGCGAGTCGATGTCGGTGAACTGCGGCGGCGCATCCCGCAGCATGCCGCGCCGCTCCCTCGAACGGAGCTTCGGGCCGCGGGTCCGCGATCTCGCACAGGCGATCCTTGCCGCCATCGCAGAGGCGCCGCACGTCGTCCGCAAAAAAAAACCGGAATCCACGACGCTCCGATAGAGGGGAGGCATACCGGGCGCCAGTTGGCGTGGATTCCGGGGCATGGCAGTCGAGCAATCCGCGTGCCTGTCCGCTTGTTGCCGGGTCGGGTCGATGCGGTGGCACGCAGCTTGCTGATGCGCAGGGAACTTGCTGATGCGGATCCCCGTGCAGCAAGCACCGCTCTCGGAGCCGACGGCAATTTCGACCTGTCTCCCGGAAGTCGCCATGAATGTCCTGGTCTCCCCAAGCGGCGCCTCCGTCGAGGCGCTGCCTCGTACCCGCGAACGCGAACTCGCCAGACCTCTTCCCGTGCCGCGCATTTCGGTCGTCGTGCCGACTCGGGCACGCCCGGAGGCCTTGCGCTGCTGCATCGCCGCCTTGCTCGAGCAGCAGGTCGAGGATCGCGCCGCGTACGAGATCGTCGTCGTCGACGATGGCCATGCCGAGGAAACGCGGCTGGCCGTCGAGGCGATGAAACCGGCCGACGGTGTGCCGGCCTTGCGCTATTTCAGGCCGCGCAGGGGTCATGGTGCGGCGGTCGCGCGCAACGTCGGTTGGCGCGAAGCCTATGGGGACCTGGTCGCCTTCGTCGACGACCATTCGATTCCGCAGGCCGACTGGCTGGCGCGCGGGGAAGCGGCGCTGACGTCCGAGCTGGTCGCCGTCGCCGGGCAACTGCGCGATGCGAGCGGCGCCGTGCCGGGTCGGGCGCCTTTGGGCCTGCCGACGTCGAATGCGTTCGTACGGCGATCCGCGCTGCAGCGGATCGGCGGCTTCGACGAAAACTTCGAGCGGCCGAGCGGCGACGATCCGGATCTGCTGTTGCGTCTGCAGCGCGATGCCGGCCCGGTCGGCCATTGCGACGAGGCCGTCGTGCAGCGCGCGGACTTTCCCGGCTGCCTGCGGCGGCAGCGCGATGCCTACTTCGATGCGCTCCTCTACAAGAAGCATCCGCGCTTCTTCCGGGAGCAGGCAGCCGAGACGGCACCGTGGGAGCATTACCTGATCGTCGGTCTCGCGCTCGGCGCACCCGGGTTCATGATTGCCGGAGTCACCGGGTCGGCGGTCGTGAGCCTGCTGATCGCCTGGGCGCTCGTGCTCAGGCTGGCGATCCGGCGGCTGCGGCAACCGGTCCGCGACAGTGCCGGATACCTCGGCACGCTGGCCACGTCGGCGCTGATCCCGTTCCTTTCGGTGTACTGGAGGGTTTCGGGCGCGCTGCGCTTTCGCGTCTGGTTCTTCTAGCCGGTTCCTGGCCGGTCGGCGGACCGCAGCGCGCGTTCGCATCGGATACGTCGTCGCCCGCCGGGCTCACGCAGTGAGCCCCGGATAGGCGACAATCGAACGATGTCGATCGAACTGCTCGAAATCTGGAACGGGTCGCGCGGGGCAATCCTCGCCATCCTGCTGCTCGTCGCGTTCGCGGCCGGCTGGGGCGGGGCGTCGCTGCTTGCGCGCGCTCGCCGCGCTTCTCTGGTCACGCTGGTGGACGAACGCAGCCGTGCGCTCGAGCGGGCGCTCGATCAGCTCGAGGCTGCGCAGGCCGACGCGACCTTGCTCGCCGAACGTTCGGCGACGCTGCGCACGGCCCTCGACGCCGAGCGCCGGCATGCGGCCGAAAAGCTGAAGCTGCTGGCCGAGGCGCGCGAGCAACTGGCCGCGCAATTCCGTGCGCTGGCCGGCGAGGTGCTCGACGAAAAGGCGCGCAGCGTCGGGGAACGGCATCGCGAGCAGCTCGGGCAACTGCTCGAGCCGCTGCAGCAGCGGCTGGCCGAATTCCGCGGGCGCGTCGACGAGGTCTACGAACGCGAAGGCAAGGATCGCGCCGCGCTGGCCGAGCAGGTGCGACAGTTGATGACGCTGAACGACCGGCTGTCGCGCGAGGC
>JAAZBL010000448.1 GCA_012513825.1 Limnobacter sp.
CCGTTGTCGAATTCGAGCAGCGGCACGTAGCCCTTCGGGTTGATCGTGTAGTAGTCGGTCCCGTCGGCCAGCTTGTGCGTCTTGGTGCTGGCGAGCACCGCTTCGAACGGCAGGCCGGCTTCGCGCAACGCGATGTGCGGTGACAGCGAACAGGCACCGGGCGAATAGTAGAGCTTCATTGGCGTCGTCTCCCTGGTCGGAAAGCGATCATGTTAAACGACGCGACCGGCCCGCTCGCGCGTCCCGGCCCGGCAGCCGCGACGGGTCGGCCGGCGCCGCATCGCGAAAACGAAGCGAAGCTTCAGCGCTCGTTGCCGCCGCCCGAACGCAGCCCCTCGACGACGTTCGACAGCGTGCGCCCGAGATCGGTCGGAAACGGGAAGACGATCGTCGAATTGTTCTGCGTACCGATCACCGACAACGTCGCCAGGTAGCGAAGCTGCATCGCCTCGGGCACCCGCGACAGCACCTCGGCGGCTTCCAGCAGCTTCTGCGCCGCCTGCTGCTCACCTTCGGCGTTGATGACCTTCGCGCGACGCTCGCGCTCGGCCTCGGCCTGGCGCGCGATCACGCGGATCATGCTTTCGTCGATGTCGATGTGCTTGATCTCGACGTTGGCGACCTTGATGCCCCAGGCGTCGGTCTGCGCGTCGAGGATCTCCTGGATGTCGTTGTTCAGCTTGTCTCGCTCGGACAGCATTTCGTCGAGGTCGTGCTTGCCGAGCACCGAGCGCAGCGTGGTCTGCGCCAGCTCGCTGGTCGCCTGGCGAAAGTTCTCGACCTGGATCACCGCGCGTTCGGCGTCGACGACACGGAAATAGATCACCGCGTTGACCTTGACCGACACGTTGTCGCGCGAGATCACGTCCTGCGAGGGCACGTCGAAGACGATCGTGCGCTGGTCGACGCGCACCATCTGCTGGATGTAGGGAATCAGCAGGATCAGCCCGGGTCCCTTGACGCCGGTGAAGCGGCCCAGCGTGAAGACGACGCCGCGTTCGTATTCGCGCAGGATGCGGATCGCCAGCGCAAGCAGCGCGATCAGCATCACGAGGATCGGTCCGAAGAAGGCGATTGTGCCCATCCCTGCTCCTTTTTTCGTTCAGTTCTACGCTTCGTCCAACGGGCGCACCTGCACGGTCAGGCCGTCGATGTCGATGACCCTGACCTTCGCGCCCGGCGCCAGCGGCCGGTCGCCGACTGCGCGCCAGCGCTCGCCGTGCACATGCACGTAGCCCGAGCGGTCCGACCACTCGAGGACCTGCGCCCGCGCGCCGATCATCCCCGAACCGCCGGTGCGCGCGCGGCCGCGCCTAGAGCGAAGCGCCGAGCGCGCGGTCACCAGCAAGAGCCCGAAGCCGAAGACCGCGATGGCGGCGATCAGCGGCATCGACACCTCGAAGCCCGGCATCGCGCCGGTATCGATCAGGATCGTGGCGCCCAGCGCGAACGCGACCAACCCGCCGATGCCGAGCACGATCGACATCGTGAAGACCTCGGCGACCAGCAGTGCCAGACCGAGCAGCATCAGCGCCGCACCGGCGATGTTGATCGGCAGCGCCGCCAGCGCGAACAGGCCGAGCAGCAGCGAGATAGCACCCAGCGTACCCGGCAGCAGCGCCCCCGGGTTCATGAACTCGAAGACGATCCCGTAGAAGCCGATCATCATCAGGATCAGCGCCACGTTCGGGTTGGTGATCGCGCCGAGCAGCCGCGTGCGCCAGTCGGGCTCGA
>JAAZBL010000449.1 GCA_012513825.1 Limnobacter sp.
AGCTGGCGGCCCTGAACTTCGCCCGTTTTGCCGATTGGTCGCTGCCGCTGCGCCCGGGGCCGGCGAAGCAGGCGGTGCTGGCCTTCGACGGCGATGTCTACGACGGTCTCGATGCGAAGACGCTGAGTCGCGAGCAACTGAACCGCGCGCAGGACACGGTGCGCATCCTGTCGGGCCTCTACGGCCTTCTGCGACCGCTCGACCTGATGTTGCCGTACCGGCTCGAAATGGGCACGCGCCTGCGCAACGCGCGCGGACGCGACCTGTACGCGTTCTGGGGAGCACGTCTCGGAACGGCGCTCGGCAGGGAGCTCGACGGCCACCGGCACAAGGTCCTGGTCAACCTCGCGTCCGACGAATACTTCAAGGCCGTCGACCTGCGCGCGCTGCGCCACCCGGTCGTGCAGCCGGTGTTCCAGGAGCGTCGCGCGAACGCCTGGAGGATCGTCAGCTTCTCGGCGAAGAAGGCGCGCGGGCTGATGACGCGCTATGCGATCGACCACGAGATCGACGATCCCGAGGGCCTGAAGGGCTTCGATGTCGACGGTTACCGCTTCGACGCCGAGGCATCCGACGCCGCACGCTGGTACTTCCGCCGCGAACCCGGCTGAGCTGCCGCGGGCCGGCGGCTTCCGGGTCGCCCGTGCGCGACTCATCGCACGATCGTCGGTTCGGGCTCGAGGAGCACGCCGAAGCGTTCGCGCACCGAGCGGGCGATCCGTTCGGCCAGCGCGAGCAGTTGCGCGCCGGTCGCACTGCCGTGGTTGACCAGCACCAGCGCGTGCCGCGCATGCACGCCGGCGTCGCCGTCGCGGTAGCCCTTCCAGCCGCACCGGTCGATCAGCCATGCGGCCGACAGCTTGACCTCGTCTGCGTCGCCGATTGCGCGCGCACGGGCATCCGCCGGGTAGCGGGGCAACCCCGGGTGGCGCTCGGCGAGCGCCTCGGCCGTTCCCCGGTCGACGACCGGGTTGCGGAAGAAGCTGCCGGCGTTGCCCAGCAGTGCAGGATCGGGCAGCTTGCGGCGCCGGATCGCGATGACGGCGCGCGCGACCTGCAGCGGGGCAGGGGATCCGCGAGCGGCGAGTTCGTCGCGCAGTTCCCCGTAGTCGAGCACCGGTACGTGGTCGCTCGCCCGGGCGAGCCGGAAACGCACGGACAGGATCAGCCAGTCGCGGCCGTCGGGATGCTTGAACAGGCTGTCTCGGTAACCGAAGCGACAGTCGCGCGCCTCGAAGCGGCGGCGTTCGCCGCTGCCCCGGTGGATGGCGAGCAGCGAGTCGAAGCGGTCGACCATCTCGACGCCGTAGGCGCCGACGTTCTGGATCGGGCTCGCGCCGACGGTGCCGGGAATCAGCGACAGGTTCTCGAGGCCGGCCAGCCCCTGGTCCAGGGTCCAGCCGACGAACGCATGCCAGTTTTCGCCGGCCGCCGCCTCGACCAGCGTCGGCCTGTCGGCCGTGCCTTGCTCGACGATCCGGCGTCCCCGAAGCGCGACGCGCAGCACCGTGCCGTCGAAGTCGTTCGCCAGCAGCAGGTTGCTGCCGCCGCCCAGCACCAGAACCCGCGGCTCGCCGGCGATCGCCTCGAGCGCCCGGTCGACGTCGGCCGCGTCGTCCAGCGTCAGCAGGCGCCGGGCGCGGGCTTCGACGCCGAAGCTGTTCAACGCCTTCAGCGAGGCGTTTTCGATGATCTGCAGCGTCAACTCGGCAGGTGGCTCGGGATCTGCCGCGTCAACTCGGCAG
Organism: Limnobacter sp.; assembly: GCA_012513825.1. GTDB lineage: Bacteria > Pseudomonadota > Gammaproteobacteria > Burkholderiales > Burkholderiaceae_E > Zeimonas. The sequence continues at coordinate 1,746 of JAAZBL010000449.1, forward strand.
GTAGCTCAGCCGCACGTAGATCGGCGCGAAGGCCTCGGCCTGCGTGATCTCGATCAGCGATTCGCGCGCGAGCTCGAGCAGCGCGACGAAGGTCACGACGACGACCGGCACGCCGCGCTCGATCTCGAACAGCTCTTCGAACTCGGCGAAGCGCCGGTTCTGAAGCTTGCGCAGCACGACGGTCATGTATTCGCGCACCGACAGCTCTTCGCGGGTGATCCGGTGGTGCTGGACCAGCCGTGCGCGGCGCAGGATGTCGGCCCAGGCGGCCTTCAGGTCGGGCGCCGCGACTTCCGGCAGCCGAACGCGTACGGCCTGGTCGATCCAGACCCGCGCCGGCACGAAGTCGCGTCCGAGCTGCGGCAGACGGTCGATCTGCTGCGCGCCGAGCTTGATGCGCTCGTATTCGATCAGCCGGCGCGCCAGCTCGGCGCGCGGATCCTCGACCTCCTCGCCGCTGTCGGCCTTGCGCACCGGCAGCAGCATCCGCGACTTGATGTCGATCAGCATGGCCGCCATCAGCAGGTATTCGGCGGCCAGCTCGAGGTTGTGGTTGCGGATCTGCTCGATGTAGGCCAGGTACTGTCGGGTGACCTCCGCCATCGGGATGTCGAGGATGTTGAAGTTCTGCCTGCGGATCAGGTACAGCAGGACGTCGAGCGGCCCCTCGAAGGCCTCGAGGAAGACCTCGAGCGCATCGGGCGGGATGTACAGGTCCTTCGGAAGCTTGACCAGCGGCTCGCCGTACAGGCGAGCGACGATCTTCAGTTCGAGCTGTTCGGGCTCTGCGAGGGCGGGCGATTCGCGCGCGTCGATCGTCATCCGGAATCCGAGATCGCCGACTGCCGAAGCTCAGTCGACGTGCTGGTAGTAGACGTAAGGCGTCTGGGGGACCTTCGCCTCCTTTGCCTCGCGCGCGAACTCTGGGTCCTGCGGGCGATCCCAGAGCAGCGAGCGCCCCTCGCGCTGGCGGTATTCGAGATCGGGCTTGCGCTCGCGCAGTTCCTCGATGAACTTTGTGATGTCCGACTTGTACAGGGCCATGGCGATTCGTTCTCCGAACCCGCAATTTTAGTCGAACCCTGCCGATGCGATACTGTTCGACGCGTTTCCGCACAGGCATGACGATGTCGATGACCAGAAGAGGACTGATGATGGCCGGCCTGCTCTCGCTGCTCGGCGCGCTCGGCGCCTGCGACTTCATCGCGCAGAAGGAGCTGCGGGTCGGCGAATCGACCGTCGACGACGTGCGCCGGCTGATGGGCGGACCGGACACGATTCGCGAACGCGCCGACGGCAGCGTGCTCTACGAGTACCCGCGCGGCCCCGAGGGCACGCAGACCTGGATGGTCACGATCGATGCACAGGGCAGGTACCGTGGCATGTTCGACGCGCTCGCGCCCGAGAACCTCGCGAAGGTGCGTCCCGGGATGAGCCGCGAGCAGGTGCGCGAACTGCTCGGGCGCCCCGGCGAGAGCGGTCCGCAGCCCGGCTTCCAGGGCACGGTGATGACCTGGCGCGTGCAGGTCGGCCCCGGCAGGACCGAGATGTTCCACGTCGAGCTCGGCGCCGACGACAGGGTCGTGAAGGTCGATCGATCGGCCGACCTGCGCACGATCAACATCCAGTAGTTCGCCTCGCCTCGTCCGGTCGCGCGCCGGGCAGCGCGTACCGAATCGAGGGGATTGCCGGCGCTCGCGGCGCGAGTACACTGATTTTCCGAAGCCGGGGCCGCAGGGATCGCGCCGCGAGCCCCTGTCCCGGTCGGCCCTCTTTCGGGCTTTCGGGGTCGAAACGATGAAGCGGGAGATCGCCGTTCTCTGCCTGAGCGCGATGGCCCTCGCCGGTTCCGTTCGCGCCGAACTCGCCGGCACCCTGCGCAGGATCCACGACAGCGGCGTCGTGAACGTCGGGCATCGCGAACAGTCGTTGCCGTTTTCCTTCGTCGCGCCGAGTCGCCTGGCGCCGGGGAGCCGCCAGGCCGCGGCTGCGATCGAACCGGTCGGGTTCACGATCGACCTGTGCGCCGAGGTGATCGAGACGCTGAAGCTCGAACTCGAACGCCCCGATCTGCGGGTCGCCTACGTCCCGGTCACGTCGGAAAACCGGATCGCGCTCATGGAAGAGGGCGCGATCGACATCGAGTGCGGGTCGACGACGAACACGCAGGCGCGTCGCGAACGCGTCGACTTCAGCGTGACCTTCTTCGTCGCACGCGTGCGGATGCTGGTGCGCCGGGATTCCGGCGTCAAGGGCTACGAAGACCTGAGGGGTCGGCGGGTCGTGGTCACCGCCGGAACGACGGCCGAGGCGCTGCTGCGAAAGCCGTCTGCGTTCGGCACCCGGATCGAACCCGATCGCCTGCAGATCGTTCCGGTCGTCGATCACGACGATGCGCTGCAGATGGTCGAGTCGGGCGAGGCGAGCGCGTTCCTGCTCGACGACGTGCTGCTCGCCGGGCTCGTGGCCCGGTCGCGCGATCCGTCGCTGTTCTCGATCGTCGGCGAAGGGCTCAGCGAGGAGCGCTACGGGCTGATGCTGCCGCGGGGCGATACGCGGTTCAAGGCGCTGGTCGACCGGACGCTGATCGGCCTGATGAAGTCCGGCGAAGCGGAAAAGCTGTACCGGCGCTGGTTCGTCGACGAGATCGACCCGGGCGGCCTGAAGCTGAACCTGCCGATGAGCCCGGAACTGCGCAGGGTCTTCGACCTGCCGACCGACAAGGAGCTCGACCGATCATGAAGGAACCCGCGTGGCGAAGATTGCTCGACCAGATCCGCGACGGCCTGGTCATTCCCGTCGTCGGCCCGCAGCTGCTGTCGATCGGTGACCGGGGCAGCCGGTCGCTGCAGGCGGTCGTCGCCGAGCATTTGCTCCGGATATACGAGCAGCCGCTGCCTGCGCAGGGCCTGCCGCGCTTTCGCGAGCTCAACGAGGTCGTGATGATGCTCGGGCAGGCCGAAGTCGACGGCGAACCGCTGGTGCGCAATCCGCAGGACCTCTACGGCGACGTGCACGACGCGATCCGCCGCCTCGCCGACGGGGGCGAACCGCCGACGCCGCCGGCGCTGGAGCAACTGGCGCAGATCTCCGACTTTCGCCTGTACGTGACGCTGACGCCGGACGATCTGCTCGCCCGGTCGCTGCGCAGGCGTCGCGCGGTCAGCGAGGTCGTCCACTCGCCGGAGCTGTCGGCCAGTGCGGTGCGCGACCTGCCTGCCGACTGGCGCGACGGCAGCGGCGAAGCCCACCTGCTCTACCTGTTCGGCAAGTCGTGCCCGGCGCCGCTGTTCGCGATCAGCGACGAAGACGTCCTCGAATACGCGCACAGCATGGTCGCAGGCGGTGGGCATGTCCCGGCGCGCTTCTTCGGCGAACTGCAGCAGCACAACCTGCTGCTGATCGGCTGCAATTTCCCGGACTGGCTGAGCCGGCTCTTCCTGCGCATCACGAACAAGAGCAGGCTGTCGGCCAGCAAGCGCAAGCGCGAGTGGCTGATCGAACCGGTCGACCCGACGGCGCCGCTGGTCACCTTCCTGAAGGCCTACAGCAGGGACACCGAAGTCCTGTCCGAGATTGCGCCCGCCGACTTCGTCGCCGAACTGCACCGGCGCTGGCAGGAACGGACGCGAAGCGAGCAGCCGGCGACGACAGCGGGTCCGGCGCGGATCGAAGCGCCGGCCGCCGGCACGGTTTTCTTCGTCAGCTATTCGCGCAAGACTGACCGCTCGCGCGCCGAGATGCTCGTCCGGTCCCTGCGCGACATCGGCGTCGACGAGCGCGAGATCTGGTTCGACCGCCAGGACATCGAACCGGGCGACGACTTCGGCCAGCGCATCCTCGACGGAATCGACAGTTGTCGCTACTTCCTGCCGCTGGTCTCCGAGGCGGCCGACCGACGCGACGAGGGATTCTTCTTTCGCGAGTGGCGTGCGGCCAACGAGCGCAACGAGGCGATGAACCGCAGCTTCGTCCATCCGCTGATCGTCGACCCCGACTATGCTCCCGAGCGCTACAAGGCCGAGCCGGTGCGTGCGTGGCGCAGGCTCGATTTCGGCCACGCGCCCGACGGCGTGCCCGACGGGCGCACGAACTCGGCGCTGGTGAAGCTGCTTCGCGAAGCGCGCAAGCCCGAGACGCGGACATGAGCGACGAGCGCGCGCAGCCGGCCGGCCTCGACGAACAGAACCCGTGGCCGGGGCTCGCGCCGTACGACGAAGCGTCGCAGCGCTTCTTCCATGGTCGAAAGGACGAAGCCGACGAACTGCTGCGGCTGATCCGGCTGGCGCCGCTGACCGTGCTCTACGGCGCCTCGGGGCTGGGCAAGAGTTCGCTGCTGCTGGCCGGCGTGTTTCCTCAACTGCGGGCCGAGCACTTCCTGCCCGTGCACCTGCGGCTGGACTTCTCCGAAGGCGCCGAACGCTCGCCGCTCGAGCAGGCCGCGCGCCGGCTCGAAGAGGAAATGACGCTCGCCGGAGCCGACTTCCCGAGCCGCGAGCCCGACGAGGATCTCTGGCGCTACCTTCACCGCTGCGACTTCGAGGTCTGGAGCAAGGACAATTTCCCGCTGGTTCCGGTGCTGGTCTTCGACCAGTTCGAGGAGCTGTTCTCGCGCGGCGGCCGTCACGAACGCATCGGCACGATCTTCGATTCGCTGGCCGACCTTCTCGAGAACCGGATTCCGCCCGACCTGTCCAGCGAGGACTCGAGCCGCGAGCTGCGCCGTCGCTTCGACCTGCGCACCCAGCGCTACCGCGTCCTGCTGTCCTTTCGCGAGGACTTCCTGCCCGAGATCGACGGCTGGAAGGACAAGGTGCCGTCGCTGCTCGACCACCGGCTGCGGCTGCTGCCGATGTCGCGCGAAAGGGCGATCGCGGCGATCGAGCAGGCCGGCCGCGACGTGCTCGAACCGGGAATTGCGCCGGGAATCGTCGATCTCGTCAGCCTTCGGGCTCGGGATGCCGCCGACAGGCGTGCGGAGCCCGACCGCTTCTCGCCGACGGTCGAGCCGGTGCTGCTGAGCTTGTGCTGCACGCGACTGAATCGTCTTCGCGCGCCCGGCGGCCGGATCGATGCGGAACTGGTGGAGCGCGCCGGCGAGGACATCCTCGCCGATTTCTACCGCGAAGCGATCCAGGGGATGCCGGATCGCGTGCCGGAATTCATCGAGTCGCAACTGATCCAGGGCGACCGCTACCGCGGCAGCTATCCCGAGGACGCGGCGATCGACGAAGGCTCGATCACGCGCGAGGAGCTCGCGCGCCTGACCGACGACTATCGGCTGTTGCGGATCGACCAGCAGGAAGACGCGCGGCGAATCGAGCTGATCCACGACCGGATCGTCGAGGTCGTGCGCAGCGCGCGCGACGAGCGGCGCGCGCGGGCAAGCGAGGTTCGGGCGAAGCGGCTGCAACAGGAGGCCGAGGACAAGGCCCGGGTCGAACGCGAGCGTCGCAAGCAGGCGGAAGAGGCGAAGCGGCATGCCGAGGAGGCCACGCATCGTGCGCAGGCCGCGCAGGCGCGGGCCGAGTCGGAGCGAAGGCGGGCAAGCCGGCTCAGCCTGGTGCTGTCGGTTCTCAGCGTGCTGTTCGTAGCGATCGCGGCATTCGCGCTCTGGACGAAACGCGAAGTCGACCAGGCGCGCATCGCCACGCTCGAGGAGCGGCTCGTCGGCGAGGCGCAGGCGATGCTCGACGGCGCCCGCACGGTTCGTCCCGACCGCGTGCTGCTGCAACTGATGGCTGCCCGCAATCTCGGCGTGGACACCGACGCGGTCGCCGGCGCGATGCTCAAGGAGCTGCTGCAGCGCCCGCAACTGCTGCGGCTGATCCCGACCGACCAGACGGTCAGCGGACTCGTTTTCCTCGACCGGCACGGGCTGCTGGTCGCGACGGGCGGCGACAGCGGTTCGCTGCTGGTTTTCGATGCCAAAAGCGGCCAGCCGGGCGGCCCGCAGGAGGGCCGCACCGAAGCGGCCCATGCGGGCTGGATCTGGGCGCTTGCGCGCAGCCCCGATGGCCGACGCCTTGTCTCGGCCGGCAACGACGGGACGCTGCGCCTGTGGGACGTCGCCGACGACGGGTCGATCCGCGCGAACGAAGCGCGGATGGCGCGTCATGTCGGCGCCGTCAAAACCGTCGCGTTCAGCCCTTCGGGCGAGCTGATCGCCTCGGGCGGAGAGGACCGGACGCTGCGCGTCTGGAACGCCCGCGACGGCAGCTATCTGGGCGCGCTGCTCGGCGAACACAATGCGCCAGTCACCGCGGTCGCCTTCCATCCCGGCGGCGAACGGCTGGTGTCGGCAAGCGAGGACAGCACGCTGCTTGTCTGGGACGTCGCGTCGCGTGGACAGCTCGGCGCGCCGCTGGCCAGGCACAGCGGTCCCGTACGCGCCGTCGCCTTCCGTCCCGATGGCGAGCTGCTCGTCTCGGCCGGGGAAGACCGGGCGATCTTGCTCTGGACGCCGCAGGAGCCGCGCGCGCCCGATGGACAGTTCTATCGAGCGGACACGCCGCTGACCGGTCATTCAGGCGGCGTTTGCTGCCTGGCCTTTTTCCCCGACGGCCGCGGCCTGGCTTCGGGCGCCTGGGACGGCGCGCTGCGCTGGTGGGACACGGCGATGGCCGGACCGCTCGGCGGTCCGCTCGAAGCCTATTCGCGCGGGCTGCAGTCGCTTGCCGTCGCCGGCGACGGTCGGATCGCTTCGGGCAGCGACCGCGGCGGCATCGCGTTGTGGAACCCGGCGATTGCGGCGAGTCGCGAACTCGCGACGACCGCCGACGCTGCGTCGCCGCCGCCGACTTCGCCGGCATTCGTGTCGAGCATCGCGATCAGCCGCAGCGGCAACCGGATCGCCTCGGGAAGCTGGGATCGCAGTGTCCGTGTCTGGGACGTCGGCCCGCAGGGCGACCCGCGCTTGCGTATCGAGCTGAAGGCGCCTGCGAAGATCTGGAGCGTCGCGCTGAGCGCGGACGGCAATCGCGTCGTGGCCGGGGGCGACGACGGCATCCTGCGCGTCTGGGACATTCCGGGCGAACGCCTGGTCGCTGCCTCGGCGCCATTGCACCGGAGCATGATCTGGAGCGTCGCGATCGACGCGCAGGGCAGGCAGGTCGCCACGGCGAGCCAGGACGGCACGGTGAGGCTGTGGCAGATCGGCACCGGCGGCGCTGCCGAGGGCGGCGGGACCGAGTCGATCGAAGCGATCGAGCCGGCGCTGGCCGGTCACGAAGGCGGCGTCAATGCGGTCGCCTTCGACGGAGACGGCGCGCGCGTCGTCTCCGGGGGCGACGACGGGACGGTCCGGGTCTGGGACGTGGCCGAGCGCCGGCCGATGGAATTGCGCCCGATGACGCACGACGGCCCGGTACTAGCGGTGGCCTTCAGCCACGACGGCGAGACGATCGCATCGGGCGGCATCCGTTCGGTCGCTGGCGCCGAGCCACCCAACGGCGGCCCCGCCTCGCGGGATTTCGGCGCGCTGCGGCTTTGGAACGCACGCACGGGCGAGCCTGCCAGGCCTGCGGGTTTCGGTCGCCGAATCGACAGGATCACGAGCCTCGCGTTCAGCCCCGACGATGACCGGATCGTCGCCGGCGGCGCGGACGGCGCGCTTCGGCAATGGAACATCGCCGGCGACGGCTCGAAGACGCGCCGCTTCGACGCCCGGTTCGAAGGTCATCGGGGCCGTGTCACCGGCGTGCTGACGACGCCCGATGGGCGCAGCATCGTTTCGACGGGAGCCGACGGGACGGTGCGACTGTGGCCGGGGTCCGAGGCCTGGCCCGAGCTGGTCTGCGCGAAACTGACCCGCAACCTGAGCCATCTCGAATGGCGCGAACTGGTGTCGTCGACCGACCCGTACGAATGCCAATGTCCGGGACTGCCGATTCCGGCGGACGAGCCGGGCGGACCGGCGCCCGACCAGACTGCGTGCGCGACGCGGCAGGACTTGCAAATTAAATAAGTATTAAGTAAATTGGTGCGGATGACTAGGCTCGTCCGCAATCGGGTTCGCAAGGTCGGCCGCCCGGCCGGCGTCTCCGGCACCCGCGAACGCCTCATCGACGAGGCTTCGACGCTATTCGCGTCCAACGGCTTCGCGGCAACGAGCCTGCGCGAAATCTGCGAGGGTCTCGGAGTGTCGGGGCCCGCGCTGCTGCATCACTTCGGCAGCAAGTCCCGCCTGTACGCCGAGGTCCTGGACCGCATCGTCGCCAGCATGCAGCCCTACCTGCCGCCGGAGCACGATGCGGCCGATCGGAAAGGGGTGGTCGCCATGGTCGACGGCTACTTCGACTGGACGCTGCAATACCCGCAGTACTCGCAATTGATCATGCGCGAGCTCATGGAAAACCGAGAGCGGGTGGACAAGGCACAGAACCTGAGCATGAAGCCCGTGATGGACGCGATGATCGGTTTCATGAAGCGCGGCCAGCAGCAAGGCAAGCTGCCGGACTTCGATGCGGAGGTCTTCGCGTTCTTCTATACCGGCGCCGTGGCGCACTTCGTCACCGCGGCGCCGACGGTGAGGCGGATCCTGGATTCGAAGAGCGACGACGAAGTCCTCGATCGATTCCGGAGCACGCTTCTCGGCGCGATCGGCGCCATGCTCGACGGGTTCCGGCATGGCGCGCCCAGGCAAGCTCCGGAGGAAAGCGATGAGCAATGAGCTGGCGTCGGTGGCGCCGCGCGAACGATGTGTCGTTCGTTATGCGTTGGAGCGCCACGCAGCGGAGCGCCCCGACGCGATCTTCGCCGTGTCCGACGATGGCCGCCGATGGACTTTCGCCGAAACGCTACGCCGCGTCGAGGAAACGGCGACCGGACTGCAAGCGCTCGGAGTCGCCCAGGGCGATCCGGTTCTGCTGCTGCTCCCGAACACGCTCGACGCCGTGTGTTGCCTGTTCGCCGTCAATCATCTCGGGGCGATCTGCGTCCCGGTCAATCCCGCGTACAAGGGCAGGCTGCTCGAGCATGTCGTGCACAACAGCGGTGCGCGCCTGGCGATCGTTCATCCGGACGTCGTGGCGGAGCTGGTATCGATCGAGCGCTCCGAACTGACGACCGTCGTCGTCCTGGGCACCTCGGCGCTCCCGGCGGGCCTCGACCGGCTGCAGGTGCTCGGGGCCGAATCGCTGAAGGCCGACCGTGCATCGTTGCGGCCGCTGCAGCGGCCGATCGAGCCCTGGGATACGCAGTCGATCATCTACACGTCCGGCACGACGGGCCCCTCGAAAGGCGTGCTGTCCTCGTACATGCATTCGTACGCGGCGACCGGGCCCCATGCCTGGTGCCACCTTCGCGACGATGATCGCCACCTGATCCACATGCCGCTGTTCCACATTGGAGGCGCCTTCATCTGCTACATGGCGGCCTGCCGTGGAGCCTCGATCGCCGTCGTGCGCGGGTTTCGCACCGACGTCTTCTGGCGGACCGTCGACGAACTCGGCGTCACGGTCGTCTTCCTGCTCGGAGCGATGGCGAGCTTCCTCCTCAAGCAGGCGCCGCAGGCCGACGATCGTGCTCACGGATTGCGGATGGTCTTCATTGTGCCGTTGGGCGGCTTGTCGCAGCCGTTCCGCGAACGCTTCGGCGTCGACGTCTGCACGATCTTCAACATGACCGAGATCAGTACGCCCCTGCGCTCGGAGCTGAACCCGGAAGAACCGAACTGTTGCGGCCGGCCGCGTCCCGGCGTCACGGTTCGTCTCGTCGACGAAAACGATTGCGAAGTGCTCCGGGGCGAGCCGGGCGAGTTGGTGATCCGAACCGAGCAACCCTGGGCGATGAACCACGGCTACAACGCCAACCCGGAGGCGACCGTCCAGGCATGGCGCAACGGCTGGTTCCATACCGGCGACGTCTTCGTCACCGACGAGGAAGGCGATTTCTATTTCGTCGATCGCCGCAAGGACATGATCCGCCGTCGCGGTGAAAACATTTCCGCCTATGAACTCGAATCCGAGCTGTTCCGCCATCCTGCCATTCGCGAGGCGGCGGCCATCGGCGTGCCGAGCCGGTTCGGCGAAGACGACGTGATGGTGGTGCTCGCGCTGCAGCCGGGGCAATCGCTGGAGCCCGAGGTACTGCTCGATTTCCTGTCCGATCGGGTGCCTCATTTCATGCTCCCCCGATACGTCCGGACGATGCCGGCACTGCCGCTTACCGAAACCGCCAAGATCCGCAAGCAGTTGCTGCGCGAACAGGGCGTGACCGCCGACACCTGGGATCGCGAACGTGCGGGAGTGCGCGTTCGTGCGCAGCGATTCGACTGAAGGAGTCAGACTTGTCCGAAGTGAACCAACGAGGCGAACGGCCGAGCATCGTCGCCTATACCGACTACAAGAGCCCGTACGCATACGTGGCCGACAAGGCCGTGCAGGCGCTGGCCCTCGAGTATCCGGTCGAGCTGGTCTGGCGGCCGTACACGCTGCGGATCGCCGAATACCTCGATTCGGTCGAGGAACGCAATGCGCACAACTGGCGCAAGGTCAAGTACGCGTACATGGATGCGCGTCGCCTCGCGAATCGCCTGGGGCTGACGCTGAAGGGGCCGCGCCGCATCTATGACGGCCAGCTGGCCAGCATCGGGATGCTGTACGCGCAAAAGGCGGGGTTCTTCCCCGCCTATCATCGCGCGACCTTCGATCGGTTCTGGAATCACGAGATCGACCTCGATTCGATGGACGAGATGAAGGCGCACATCGCCGGGCTCGGTGGATCTGCCGACGACTACGAGCGCTATGTGCTCGGCGAAGGCGCCGAGGAACACCGCAGGATCGTCGAGGAGGCGGAGTCCGCGGGCGTTTTCGGCGTTCCGATGCTGATGCTCGAAGGGGAACTCTTCTGGGGCGGCGACCGGATCTGGATGTTGCGCCAGGCGATCGAACGACGGCTCGAGCGCGACGCGGCGACGCGCCGTGGCGAACCGAGGGCGGCCCGATGAGCGCGATGGATGCCGGCCAGCCGACGATCTACAGCATGTGGGCCTGCCCTTACGCTCAACGCACGAGGGCCTTGCTCACGTTCAAGGGGATCGAACACCGGCTGGTCGAGATCGACCTGACGAAGCCGCGACCCGACTGGTTCCTCGAGCTCAATCCGGCGGGCAAGGTCCCCGTGCTGGTACACGACGGACATACGATCAGCGAGTCGGCCGTCATCAACGAGTACCTCGACGAGGTCTATCCGAAGCCGCCCGCGATGCCTGCGACGCCGTACGAGCGCTCGCAGGCACGCCTGCTGATCGAGTTCTGCAACAACCGTTTCGCGCCGAACCTGTATCGGGTGTTGATGGAACAGGACGCGAGTCGACGCGGGCGAGTACAGGACAACGCCGCCGCGGACTGGCGGGCGCTCGAGGCGATCCTCGAACGACTCGGAGTCGATGACGACGCCGTGTTCGGGGATTTCGGCATCGTGGAAATGACGTTCGCACCGTTCTTCGAGCGCTATGTGCTGAACGACTACTACTGGAATTTCCGGCCGCTCGAACAGGGCGGCCTGGCACGCGTGGCGCGTTGGCGCGAAGCGATGCTTCGGCACCCGACCATTCGCGCAACGGGCATGGCGCCCGAGGACTACATCAAGCTCTACGAGGACTACAGCTACGGCTGCTCGAACGGAAAGGTGCCGCCGGGCAGGGCGCGCAGCTCGTTCGATCTGGACGTGTTGCTGTCCGATCGTCCGATGCCCGAGCGACGCGTGCCCCGCGACTGAATCACTCAATGCCGTTCCACCAGGGAGACGAAATGAAACGAACGACACTTGCGCTCACGATCGCCGCTTCGCTGGCTGCTGCGAGCGCGCCGGCAGTGCATGCGCAGGAATCGATCTCGGACGGAGTCGTACGCATCGGCGTGCTGACCGACCTCAACGGCGTCAATGCCGATATCGGCAAGTCATCGGTCATAGCCGGACAGATGGCGGTCGACGACTTCGGCAAGACGGTACTCGGCAAGCCGGTCGAGTTGCTGACCGCGGATTCGCAGAACCGACCGGACGCGTCGTCGCTGGCGGTACGGCAGTGGTTCGACCAGGACAAGGTCGACATGATCACCGACCTGGGGCTGACGCACGTCGCGCTCGCCGCGATCGACGTGGCTGCGGCGAGGAACAAGCTCGCCATCGCCGTCAGTGCCGCCGGCACCAGCATCACCAACGAGAAATGCACGCCGACCAGCATCCACTGGCTGTACGACACCTATTCGGTCGCCGTCGGTACGACCAAGGCGATGCTGAAAGGCGGCTACAAGAGCTGGTACTTCATCACCGTCGACTACGCATTCGGCAAGGCGCTGGAGAAGGATGCCACCGACGTGATCGAGGCCAACGGCGGAAAGGTTCTGGGTTCGGTCAGGCATCCGCTGTCGAGCAACGACATGGCCAGCCCCGTGATGGCGGCGATGAGTTCGAAGGCGCAGGTCATCGCACTGGCGAACTCGAATGCCGACACGCAGAATGCGATCAAGCAGGCGGTCGCGTTCGGTGCCACCAAGGACCAGCGCGTCGCGCCGTTCGTCATGTACCTGAACACGGTTCACGGTCTGGGCCTGCAGGAAGCGCAGGGGCTGTACCTGACCGAGGGCTTCTACTGGGACATGACGCCCGAATCGCGCGCCTGGTCCGAGCGCTTCTTCGAACGGGCGAAGGTGATGCCCAACGCCCTGGCTGCGGGGGTCTATTCGTCGGTGCTCAACTACCTGCGGGCGGTCGAGAAGGCCGGCACCGACGACACCGATGCGGTGAACCGGACCCTTCGCGCGATGTCGATCGACGACCCCGTGATCAAGGGCGGAAAGATCCGTCCCGATGGGCGCCTGGTCCACGACATGTACCTGTTCCAGGTCAAGACGCCCGAGGAGTCGAAGGGCGCCTGGGACTACTACAGGCTCGTCGACACGATCCCGGGAGAGGAAGCCTTCATGCCGCTCGCGAAGTCGCAGTGTCCTCTGGTCAAGAGCGACGACTGAACCACGAACGGCGGCCGAGCCGCGATCGGCGGGCCGAGCCCCGCGACGGGGCTCGGATCTCAGGCGAGGGCGCCCTCGGCTTCGGCAGTCCTGTCGCTCGGCGCTGCCGACAGCGTCGCCAGCGCGACCTGCAGGTCGTCGAATTCCGAGTCCGGTCCCAGCTCCTCGAGGAAGCCCGAGCGCCGCATCAGCGAAAGCGGCTGCTCGTTCGGCTCGGCGATCACGAGCCGGCCGCCGCGCTTGGCCAGCATCCGGTGCAGCGTCTGTAGTGCGTCGAGCCCGGTCGTGTCGAGGTTGATCACCTGGTGCAGTTCCAGGACGACGATGTCCGCTTGCGCACGTTCGGGGTCGAGCAGCTCCTCCAGCTTCGTGACCGATCCGAAGAACAGCGAGCCGAACACGCGATAGGCGGCGATGTGCTTGCCGTCGGGGGTACGCGCGTGTTCGGCCGGCAGCATCAGCTCTTCGACGCGCGTCAGCGACGAGATCCGGAAGATGAACATCAGCGCGGCCAGCACGAGGCCGAACTGCACGCCGACCGTAACGTCGAAGATCACGGTGAGCAGGAAGGTGCTCAGCAGCACTGCGCGGTAGTTGATCGAGAACTGGCGCAGCCTCGCGAACTCGCCCCAGTCGCCCATGTTCCAGGCCACCGACAGCAGGATCGCGGCCAGCGTGGCCAGCGGGATGTCGGAGGCCAGGGGCGCTAGCGCGAGAACGATCAGCAGCAGTGTCAGTGCGTGCACGATGCCGGCGATCGGCGTGCGTGCGCCGGAGCGGACGTTGGTGACCGTGCGCGCGACGGTACCGGTCACGGCGATGCCGCCGAAGAAGGGCACGGCGAAGTTCGCGATGCCCTGCGCCATCAGCTCCTGGTTCGGATCGTGCCGATCCTCGGTCATGCCGTCGGCGACGCGCGCGCACAGCAGGGACTCGATCGCACCGAGCAGCGCGATCGACAAGGCCGGGATCGCGAGCCGCTGTGCGGTCTCCCAGTCGAGCGCCGGCAACTGCAGCGGCGGCAGCGACTGCGGAATGCCGCCGAAGCGCGAGCCGATCGTCTCGACCTCGACGCCGCCGAGCGAAACGGCCAGCGTCCCGAGCACGAGCACGATGATCGTGCCCGGCACGTGCGCCATCCAGACCTTCCAGCGCGCGTCGTTCTGCTGGTACGACTTCGGCCAGAGCACGACGATGGCCAGCGACACGACGCCCAGCGCGAGCGCCATCCAGTTGACGGTGCCCAGCGCACCGCCGATCGCGCCGAGCTGCGAGAAGAAGTTGGCCGGCATCTTCGGAATGTCGAGGCCGAGGAAATCCTTGACCTGCTGCAGCGCGATGATCACCGCGATGCCGTTCGTGAAGCCGATGACGATCGACACCGGAATGAAGCGGATCAGGTTGCCCAGCCGCAGCGCGCCCATCGCGAACAGCAGCACGCCGGCCATCATCGTCGACAGAAGCAGGCCGCCGACGCCGTAGCGTTCGACGATCGAGTACAGCAGCACGACGAAGGCGCCCGCCGGTCCGCCGATCTGGACCTTGGAGCCGCCGAGGGCGGCGACCAGGAAACCGCCGAGGATCGCCGTGAAGATGCCCTGTTCGGGCTTCACTCCGCTGGCGATCCCGAAAGCCATCGCCAGCGGCAACGCGACCACGCCGACGGTGATGCCGGCCGAGACGTCCGAGCGCAGGTCGTCGCCGGAATAGCTGCGCAGGCTGTCGACCAGCTTCGGTCGAAAGCGGATTGCCGAAAGCAGAGCGCTCTTCACGTCAGCTGATCTTCATACCGGGTTCAGCCCCTTCATGGACGTCGAGCAGGAACAGGCCGGTGCCCCTGGCCGGATCGTCCCAGCCGGCCGACAGCACCATGCCCTCGGACACCCCGAATTTCATCTTGCGCGGCGCCAGGTTCGCGACGACGATCGCATAGCGTCCGACCAGCTGCTCCGGTGCATAGGCCGAACGGATTCCGGAGAACACGTTGCGAGGGCGCTCCTCGCCGACGTCGAGCGTCAGGCGCAGCAGCTTGTCCGAGCCCTCGACCGTTTCGCAGGCGAGGATCCGGGCGACGCGCAGATCGACCCTGCTGAATTCGTCGATGCCGATGAACCCGTCGCCGACGGACTGCGCCGAGCCCGCCGAAGCGATCCCGCCCTTTTTCCCCTTGCCTGCCTTGGCACCGGCTCCGGCGCCCGCATCGGCCGAGGCGGTGTCAGCGTCCGTCGCGGATTCGGGCAGCTCGAACAGCGCGTCGAGCTGCTTCGGATCGACGCGGGTCATCAGGTGCTTGTACGGTTCGATTTCGTGCCCTTCGGGCAGGGGCTGCCCGATTGCCGCCCATTCGGTCGACGGCATCCTGAGCATCGCGCCAGCCCGCTCGGCGGTCGCCGGCAGCACCGGTGCCAGCAGCAGCACCAGATCGGCGAAAGCGCGCAGCGCGGTCGAGCAGACCCGATGCAGCGCGCCGGCGTTCTCCGGGTTCTTCGCGAGTTCCCAGGGCTTGCGCGAGTCGATGTATTCGTTGACCCGGTCGGCGTAGGCCATGATCTCGCGGATCGCCTTGCCGTAGTCGCGTCCGTCGTAGAGGGCGGCGACCGCGTCGGCTCCGGCCCAGCCGGCGGCGAAGGCCTGGTGCGCTTCGCCGTCGATCGGCCCGAGCCGCGCATCGAAACGCTTGACGATGAAGCCGGCGCAGCGGCTCGCGATATTGACGAGCTTGCCGACGAGGTCGGCGTTGACGCGCGCGACGAAGTCGTCGGGATTGAAGTCGACGTCCTCGACGTGGCTGTTCAGCTTGGCTGCGATGTAATAGCGCAGCCATTCCGGGTTCATCCCGAGCTCGAGATAGCGCAGCGGCGAGATGCCGGTGCCGCGGCTCTTGCTCATCTTCTCGCCGCTGACCGTGATGAAGCCGTGGACGTTGATCCGTTCCGGCGTCTTGCGCCCGGCGAAGTGCAGCATCGCCGGCCAGAACAGCACGTGGAAATAGATGATGTCCTTGCCGATGAAGTGCACCTGCTCGAGCGTCGGGTCTTCGACCAGCGCGTCGAAGTCGATGCCCGTTTTCGCGCAGTAGGCCTTCAGCGAGGCCAGGTAACCGATCGGCGCGTCGAGCCAGACGTAGAAGTACTTGCCCGGTGCGCCGGGAATCTCGATCCCGAAGTAGGGGGCATCGCGCGAGATGTCCCAGTCGGCGAGGCGGCCTTCGCCCGCGGCGCCCGGTTCGTCGGGCGCCGAGCCGTCGCCGAGCCACTCGCGGGCCTTCGCGAGAACTTCGGGCTGCAGCCGGGGCTGGCCGTGGCGGTCGTTCTCGCCGGTCCAGCGCAGCAGGAAGTCGGCGCAGCGCGGATCCGACAACCTGAAGAAGTAATGCTCCGAAGTGCGCAGCTCGGGCACGGCGCCGGACAGCGCCGAGTACGGATTCTTCAGGTCGGTCGGCGAATAGACGGTGCTGCAGACCTCGCAGGCGTCGCCGTACTGATCCTGGGCGCCGCACTTCGGGCACTCGCCCTTGATGTAGCGATCGGGCAGGAACATGCCCTTGACCGGATCGAAGAACTGGTCGACCGGCCGCACGTCGATCAGGCCCTGCTCGCGCAGCGCCACGTAGATCGACTGCGAAAGCTCGGTGTTCTCCGGCGAGTCGGTGCTGTGCCAGTGGTCGAAGGCGATCCGGAAACCGTCGAGATACTGGCGCCGACCGGCGGCGATCTCGGCGACGAACTCCCGAGGCGACTTGCCGGCCTTTTCGGCCGCGATCATGATCGGTGCGCCGTGTGCGTCGTCGGCTCCGACGAAGTGCACGCGCGCTCCGCGCATTCGCTGGAACCGCACCCAGATGTCGGCCTGGATGTACTCCATGATGTGGCCGATATGGAAGGGCCCGTTGGCGTAGGGCAGGGCGGTGGTGACGAAAAGGTGGCGCGCGGTCATCGCGGAATGTTAGCAAACCGGACCGCGCCGATCGGCGCGCCGGCGCTGGCTTTCACGCAGATCAAGGTCCGCGGCCGCGCCCGGCACTAGCCTCGGCGTTCGATCCCGATGCGGAGCAAGCGATGGCGACAGCAGGAATCCCCGATCTGATCTGTCCGGCCGGCAGCCTGCCGGCGCTCAAGGCGGCCGTCGACAACGGCGCCGACGCCGTCTACTGCGGTTTTCGCGACGCGACCAATGCGCGCAACTTCAAGGGGCTGAACTTCGATCGCGCGGGGCTCGTCGAAGGCCTGCGCTATGCGCATTCGCACGGCGCCGAAGTGCTGGTCGCCATCAACACCTACCCGCAGACGGGCCGCGTTGCCGAATGGCAGGTCGCCGTCGACGCGGCCGCCGATCTCGGGGTCGACGCGCTGATCGTCGCCGACATCGGCCTGCTCGCCTATGCCAGCACCCGCCATCCCGATCTGCGCCTGCACCTGTCCGTGCAGGGTTCGGCGACGAACCACGAAGCGATCGAGTTCTGCCGGCGCGAGTTCGGCGTGCGGCGCGCCGTGCTGCCGCGCGTGCTGACGCTCGCTCAGGTCGAGCAGCTGATCCGGCACACCGAGACCGAGATCGAGGTGTTCGGTTTCGGCAGCCTGTGCGTGATGAACGAAGGGCGCTGCTGGCTGTCCTCGCACGCGACCGGCGAGTCGCCGAACACGCACGGCGTCTGCTCGCCGGCGCCTTACGTGCGATGGGACGAAGACGCGTCGGGGCTGTCGGCGCGGCTGAACGGCATCCTGATCGACCGCTACGGTCCGCAGGAGAAGGCCGGCTACCCGACGCTGTGCAAGGGGCGCTTCGAGGTCCGGGGCGTCGTCGACTACGCGCTCGAGGAGCCGACCAGCCTGAACGTGCTGCCGATCCTGGGCGATCTGCTGCGCATCGGCGTTGCAGCGATCAAGATCGAAGGGCGACAGCGCAGCCCGGCCTACGTCGCGCAGGTGACTCGGACGATGCGCGCGGCCATCAATGCGGCGGCCGCCGACGGGCGCTACCAGGTGCGGCCGCAGTGGCAGGCCGATCTGTCGAAACTGGCCGAGGGACAGCAGGTCACGCTCGGCGCCTACAGCAAGCCGTGGAAATGAACACGATACGAAACGCGACGAATCCCGGCCCGAAACTGGCGCTGGGACCACTGCTCTATTACTGGCAACGCGAGCAGGTGCTCGATTTCTACGCCGAGGTGGCCGAGTCGCCGGTCGACGTCGTCTACATCGGCGAGGTCGTCTGTTCGCGGCGGCACCAGATGCGTCCGGCCGACTGGACCGGACTGGCGAACGACCTGAAGGCCTGCGGCAAGGAGGTCGTGCTGTCGAGCCAGGCGCTGCTCGAGGGCGAAGCCGACGTGCGCCGCCTGCGCAAGCTGCTCGAACACGGCGACTACCTGGTCGAGGCCAACGACCTGGGCGCGGTTGCGCTGCTGGCGCGCAGGGCGCCGTTCGTCGCCGGCCCGCACCTGAACCTGTACAACGAGGCGGCGCTCGACTGGTACGCGAGCGTCGGCGCGCTGCGCTGGGTGCCGCCGCTCGAGATGTCGGGGGCCGCGATCGCCGCATTGCACGCCGCGCGGCCGGCCGGCATGCAGACCGAAGTCTTCGTCTACGGCCGGATGCCGCTGGCGCTGTCGGCGCGCTGCTTCACGGCGCGCCACTACGGGCTGAGCAAGGACGATTGCCAGTACCGCTGCCTGGACCACCCGGACGGCATCGTGCTCGCCACCCGCGACCGGCAGTCGTTCCTCGCGATCAACGGCGTGCAGACGCAGTCGGCGCAGCACTGCCTGCTGCTCGACGAGATGCCGGCACTGCGCGAGATCGGGGTCGAGCTGGTCCGGATCAGCCCGCAGTCGGCGCACAGCCTCGACGTGATCGCCGCTTTCGACGCGGCGCGTCGCGGCGAGGCCGCCGCGGCGGACCCGCGCTGGAGCGCCGACGGCTTCTGTAACGGCTTCTGGCACGGCCGGGCCGGCATCGAATTCATCGGAGCGCGCCCATGATCGTCATTCCCGAGTCGACGCTGCCGCGACCGTTCGCCGAGATCGGCCGGCGTCTGCCGCAGTGGCCGCATTCGCTGGCGCTGGCCACTGCGCTGAACCTGGCCACGAGCCGCGGGCTGCTGGCGCTCGACGAACTGGCGATGCTCGAAGGTCGGCTCGTGCGGATCCGGGTCCGCGATGCCGGAACCAGCGCGAGCATCGTCCTGCGAGGCGGCCGCTTCCGGGCCGGCGACTCGGCACAGGAGGCGGCGCTGACGCTGACGGCACCGGCCACGGCCTACCTGCAGATGCTGGCGCGGCAGGAAGACCCGGATACGCTGTTCTTTCATCGGCGCCTGTCGATCGAAGGCGATACCGAACTGGGCCTGCTGGTCAAGAACCTGCTCGACCGGATCGAGCTGCCGCGCTGGCTGCGATTGCCGGCCGCCGATTGAGCGGGCAGGGCGGCGGGCAGCCGCGGCCTGCGAAAAGCCCTCGCCGGCGCGCGTGTTTCGGCGCTCGCGCCGGCTCGAGCGACGGGGACGGGCTAAACTTTCGACGCCCGACCCCGTCGTCCCGCGTATCCAGAGGAGCCGCCTCAATGTCCTTCACCGAAGCCGAGCTTCGCTCGGCCCTGTCGCGCATCATCGATCCGAACACCGGCAAGGACCTGGTTTCAGGCAACTCGGTGAAGAACATCCGGATCGACGGGCGCGACGTCAGCGTCGACGTCGAACTCGGCTATCCGGCGAAAAGCCAGCTCGACCCGATCCGCAAGGCCGTGATCGCCGGCATCCGGGAGCTGCCGGGTGTCGGTGCCGTGACCGCCAACGTCTACCAGAAGATCGTCCCGCACTCGGTTCAACGCGGCGTGCGCACGCTGCCCAACGTCAAGAACATCATTGCCGTCGCGTCGGGCAAGGGGGGTGTCGGCAAGAGCACCACAGCCGTCAACCTGGCGCTGGCGCTGGCGGCGGAGGGCGCCAACGTCGGCATGCTCGATGCCGACATCTACGGCCCTTCGCAGCCGACGATGCTGGGCATCAGTGGACGACCCGAATCGCGCGACGGCAAGAAGCTCGAACCGATGTACGGCCATGGGCTTCAGGCGAGCTCGATCGGTTTCCTGATCGACCCGGACACGCCGATGGTATGGCGCGGTCCGATGGTCACGCAGGCCCTCGAGCAGCTGCTGCGCGAGACGAACTGGCGCGACCTCGACTACCTGGTCATCGACATGCCGCCGGGCACCGGCGACATCCACCTGACGCTCGCGCAGAAGATCCCGGTCACCGGCGCCGTGATCGTGACCACGCCGCAGGACATCGCGCTGCTCGACGCACGCAAGGGCCTGAAGATGTTCGAAAAGGTCGGCATTCCGATTCTCGGCATCGTCGAAAACATGGCGATCCACATCTGCTCGAACTGCGGGCAGGCCGAACACATCTTCGGCCAGGGCGGCGGCGAACGGATGGCCAAGGAGTATGGAGTGACTTATCTGGGCGGCCTGCCGCTCGACATCCGGATCCGCGAGCAGGCCGACTCCGGGCGACCGACGATGGTTTCGGACCCCGACGGCGACGTGGCGCAGATCTACCGCAGGATCGCGCGAAGCGTGGCAGTGCAGATCGCCGAGAAGGCGCGCGACGCGAAGGCGGACTTCCCGGAGATCGTGGTCCAGGACACCTGACCCGGGTCCCGGATTCGGATCGCAAAGGAGCGTGGCTCGGAACAGGCGCCGCTTTCGAGGTCCGGGCGGGCGGCTGGCGGAGGCGAATGCCGGTCCTTTGCCGGCGCTTTGCCCGTTTCGATCACCTTCGTTCGGCGCGATCGACTTAGCATCGGTCCCAAGGCAGTTCACCCGATCGTCGGAACGAACCCCCCCCCGCCGACGACCGATCGGTTGTCTCCGCCTCGCCGGACGAAAGAAGGCCTCCGGGCCGACCGCCGTCCGGTTTTTTTTGCCTCCGGCTCAGCGATACCAGGGCAGCGTGCGGCGCAGCGAGATGATTTCCCCGGAGTCGTGCGCGGAATACCCGGCGAGCAGCCCGACCTGCTGGCGCCAGTACTGAGAAGCCAGCAGCTCGACGATCGCTTCGGCGCAGGGCGTGTTCAGCGTCTCGCGCTCGCAGACGAGAAAGTAGTCTTCGACCAGCAGCGGGATGAAGTCGATGCCCTTGCCGGCCGCGGCGGCCTGGATGCCGATGCCGGCGTCGGCTTCCCCGGCCGCCACGGCGGTGGCTACCGACAGGTGATTGCTCTCGGTGCGCTCGAAGCCGGGAATGCTGGCCGGGTCGATCTGCCGCGAGGCCAGCAGTTCCTCGATCAGCGCGCGCGTGCCGGTACCGCGCGCCCGGTTCACGAAGTGCAGGCGAGGCAGGTCTTCGACGCCCCGCACGTCCAGCGGGTTGCCGCGGGCGACGAACAGGCCTTGCGTACGATGAGCGACGCGGATCAGTTTCTCCTTGCCGAGCCGCAGCAGCGGGCCGAAGGCTTGGTGGACCCTGGAGCCGCGCTGCGCGAGATCCGGCCGCGACAGCGGCAGATGGATGCCGGCGAACGCACAGTGGCCGGCGCGCATCCGGCGAAGCGCGTCGATGCTGCCTTCGTAATGCAGGTCCAGAAGGACTTCGGCTTCGGTCTGGCACAGCCGCTTCAGCAGCGGCAAGGAGAGATCGTGGCTGGCGACGCAGGTCGTGATCCGGACGTCGTCGTTGAAGGCGATCGACAACTCGCGGCCGATCTCGGTGGCCAGGTTCTCGACCTGGGGCGCCAGGCGAGCACGGATGCGGGCCTCGGCCCAGAGCAGCTTCTCCGCGAAATCGGTCAGGCGAGCGGCCCGTCCCTTGTCCCAGTGGATCAACGGCCTGCCGAGGCGCAGTTCCTGATCCTTCAGGTAGCCCCACAGATGGCGATAGGACCAGTCGAGCCGGCGCGCGGCAGCCGCGATCGAACCTTCGGCGCGCAGGGCGCCCAGTACGTCGAAGAACGGATTGTGCAGATGCGCGCCGGCGACCGATGCCAGCGCGTACTGCAATTCGACGGCGATGATGCCCGATGATCTGTGCATGAGGTGGGCGTGATTCCCTGCGACTGCGCTGACAGATAGCATACATACCGTCGGTGCGCCGGTCTCGCCGGTCGCAGCCGCTCGGGTCGATGCAATGGAGGGAGGCTCATGTTCAGGGTCGAGTCCGCGACCTTTCGGAGCTTTTTCGCGACGATTTTCGTCGCCTCGATGGCGATCCTCGGCGCTCGCTGAGCGCTTCGCCGCGATCGAGCCCGGATCGCCGAGTGCAACAGATGCGGACGAGCGGCTATTCGACCCGGTCTCGACGCGGTTTTGTCCGCGCCGGGCTCGTCGCGACAGCGCTGCTTGCCGGACCGTGTGCCCGCGATGCGCTGGCCTCGACCCGACGGATCTCGGACGACGCCGAACGCCGGATCGACCTTTCCCGAATACCGCGCCGCGTGTTTCCGGCCGGCGCACCGGCCGCGGTCTTCGTCTACTGTCTGGCGCCCGACCAGCTGGTCGGCTGGCCGCGCGCGCTGCGCGCCGACGAAGCGGCCTTGCTCCTGCCTGAAGTGGCCGATCTGCCGGAACTCGGGCGGCTGACCGGCCGCGGTTCGACGGCCAAGCTCGAAGGCGTGCTGGCGCTCGGCACCGACCTGGTCGTCGACGTCGGCTCGATCGCGCCGACCTATGCATCGCTGGCCGACCAGGTGCAGGCGCAGACCGGGGTGCCGTACCTGCTTTTCGACGGGCGCTTCGAGCACACGACGCGGACGCTGCAACGGCTCGGTGCGGCGCTCGGCGCCGAACGGCGAGCCGAGGTACTGGCCACGGGCGTGCAATCGATTCTCGACGAGATGGCAGAGCTGCGCGCCGGCCTGGCGGCAGGCGATCGGCCCCGCGTGCTGTTCGCCCGCGGACCGACCGGGCTCGCCACCGCGGCGGCCGGCGGCCTGAACGCCGAAGTGTTCGATGTCGTCGGCGCCGTCAACGTCGCCCAGACCGGGGCGCCGAACCTCAGCCTGATCTCGCTCGAGCAGGTCGTCGACTGGCAGCCCGACTGGATCGTCGCGAGCGATGCAGCGTTCTTCTCGCAGCTGACGCGCCACCCGGTGTGGTCGAGCCTGCCTGCGGTTCGTGCGGGTCGTGCCGTTCTCGCGCCGCGGCTGCCCTTCGGCTGGTTCGATGCCCCGCCGGCGCTCAATCGCTTCGTCGGCGTCGTCTGGCTCGCTGCCGTGCTGCATCCGGCGCGGATCCGCTATCCGCTTGCCGAGCGGCTCGTCGCGACTTTCGAATGGCTGTATCACCGCCGCCCGACGCAGGCGCAGATCGATTCGCTGCTCGCGCAGACCCGGCTGCCGCGCTGATGGGCGTCCGTGCGATCCGGCTGTCGTGGGGCGCATTGACGGTTTCGCTCGTCGTCCTTCTGGCGGTGGCGATGCTCTCCGCCCTCGGCGTAGGCCAGTATCCGCTGACCCTGCCGCAGGTGCTGCAGATGCTGGTGTCGCCGCTGGCCGATGGCCCACGCGACGCGGGTGATCTGCCTCGGACGGTGCTGTGGCAGATTCGATTGCCGCGCGTCTGCGCGTCGGTAGCCGTGGGCGCGGCATTGGCGGCATCGGGCGTGGCGCTGCAGTCGGTGTTCCGCAATCCGCTGGCCGCGCCCGACCTGCTCGGCGTGTCGGCCGGCGCCGCGCTGGGTGCGGTGCTCGGCATCTTCCTGGGCTGGAACATCGTCACGATCCAGGCGGCGGCATTTGCCGGCGGGCTGGCTGCCGTCGTCGTCGTCCATGCCGTCGGAACCGTGCTGCCGCTGCATGACCGCACGCTCAGCCTGGTGCTGGCCGGCATCGCGATCGGCAGCATGCTCGGCGCGCTGATCGCTCTCGTGAAGACGGTCGCCGATCCGTACTCTCAACTACCGGCGATCACGTTCTGGCTGCTCGGCAGCTTCGCGTCGATCACGCCGACCGACCTGGCCTTGCTGCTGGGCTTCGGCGTCGTCGGCATCGTGCCGCTCGCGCTGATGCGCTGGCGCGCCGACGCGCTTGCCCTGTCCGACGACGAGATCCATGCGATCGGCCTGCGCCTGCCGGTCATGCGTGCGGCGTTGATCGCCGGGGCGACGCTGGCGACCAGCGCCAGCGTCGCGGCGGCCGGCATCATCGGCTGGGTCGGGCTCGTCGTGCCGCATGCAGCGAGGATGCTGGTGGGCGCTTCGTTCTCCCGCGTGCTCCCGGTCTCGATGCTGATGGGCGCGTTGCTGATGCTGCTGATCGACACGCTGGGGCGCAGCATCGCGCAGTCGGAGGTTCCGCCCGGTGTGCTGACGGCACTGGTCGGCGCGCCCGTGCTGTTCGCGCTGATGCTCAGGCGGCGCGAGGTTCCGGTTTGAGCGGACCGTCGCAAACGCGCGAACGCTTGCGAACGCAGGAGCTGTTGCGCACGCGCGAACTGGTCTTCGGTTACGCGGGGCGCGGCCTGACCTCGCCGATCGACCTCGTCCTGCATCGCGGCGAGATCATCGTCGTGCTGGGACCCAACGGATCGGGCAAGAGCACGCTGTTCAGGACCCTGCTCGGTGTGCTGCCGCCATTGCACGGCCGCGTCGAATGGAGCGGGCGCGAACTGTCGGGCCTGAGCGCGCGCGAACTGGCCATGCAGGTCGCCTGGGTACCGCAGCAGCCTGGCGCCGCCTTCGATTTCACCGTCGAACAGTATGTGATGCTAGGCCGCCTCGGTCGCCTCGCCGCAGGAGCCTCGCCCGGCAGCGCCGATCGCGAGGCGGTCGCCCAGGTGATCGCGCGGCTCGGGATCGAGCGCTTTCGCGAGCGCACGCTGTCGCGGATGTCGGGCGGCGAGCGGCAGCTTGCTGCGATTGCCCGCGCGCTCGCCCAGCAGGCCGCCACGCTGGTGCTCGACGAGCCGACCGCGAGCCTCGATTTCGGCAACCAGGGACGCGTGCTCGACACGCTGTGCGGACTGTCCGGCGAAGGGCTCGGCATCGTCTATGCGACGCACGATCCGAACCACGCGCTGCGGGCAGGCAACCGCGCGCTGGTCTACCTGCCGGGCGGACGGACGGACTTCGGGCCGGTCGCCGACATGGTGGTCCCGGAGCGGCTCTCCAGCGTCTACGGCGTCGAAGTCGAAGCGGCGTACACGGCCGGCGGCCGCGTCGTGCTTTCGCTGGCCGCGGCCGCCGTGCCCGTGCGGTGACGCGCCTGCATGCGTCGCAGGCAGGGTACCCGCACGCTCAGACCGCCTGCACCTCGGCTGCGTCGGCCGTCTGCGGCGCCTTCTTCTGCGTGGGTTCGACGCCGTTCTTGACCGAGACGATCTCGGCCAGGATGGAGACGGCGATCTCGGCCGGGGTATGGCTGCCGATGTGCAGCCCGATCGGCCCGTGCAGCCGTGCGATCTCGTCGGAGCTCAGGTCGAACAGCGCGAGCCGTTCGCGCCGCTTGTCGTTGTTGCGGCGCGACCCGAGCGCACCGACGTAGAAGGCCGGCGACTTGAGCGCCTCGATCAGCGCCATGTCGTCGAGCTTCGGGTCGTGCGTCAACGCGACGATCGCCGTGTTGGCGTCGGGCTTGAACTCGGTGACCACGTCGTCGGGCATGCCCGGCAGCCAGGTCACCTGCGGCAGCTCGAGCGTCGAGTAATACTCCTCGCGCGGATCGCAGACGAAGACCTGGAAATCGAGCGGCTTGGCCATTTCGGCCAGCACACGCGACAACTGACCGGCACCGATCATCAGCATCCGGTAGCGCGGCCCGAACACATGGCGCGCGATGCGCCCGTCGAAGGCGAAGGCTTCGCCGCGCTGCCCGGTCCGGGTCACCGACTCGCCGGACTCGAGGTCGAGCTCGCGCACGACCAGTTCGTGACGCGCCGTGCGCTCGAGCACTTCGTCGATCCAGCCGGCGTCCTGGAGCGGCTCCTGCAGCAGGCGCAAGGTGCCGCCGCAGGGCAGCCCGAAGCGGGCGGCTTCTTCCTTGCTCACGCCATAGACGACCATCGACGGCCGGTCGACGCGTTCGCCGTGGCGCACCCGTGCGATCAGGTCGTCTTCGACGCAGCCTCCGGACACCGAGCCGACGACCAGCCCGTCGTCGCGCATGACCAGCAGCGCCCCGGGCGGACGCGGCGCCGAACCCCAGGTTTCGACGACCGTGACCAGCCAGACTCCGCGGCCGGCCTTCAGCCAGGTTCTTGCCTGTTCGAGGACTTCGCGATCGAGGCTGTCCATGCCCCCTCCTTCATCTTGCAACGAACACGATCAACAGCAGGATCAGTGCGGCGAGCACGACCCAGAGCAGCCATGGGCGGCTGCCCGCGCGGCTGGCGCGGGCACCGCGGGCCTCGGCCGGGTCGCCGGCGCGGCCGGGTCGGCTCAGGTCCCGGATGCCGGTGCCCGACTCGACGCCCAGGTCGCTGGCCGCCTCGGCGGCGCCGGGAATCGTTCCGGTGTCCTGCGCATCCGGCTCGCGATGCGTCGGCGATACCGGCTGTCTTGCCTGTCCCGGCCCGGTCTCCTGCGCCTCGTCGGGCGAGGCTTCCTGTGCCCCGGGCGAGGCTTCCTGCGCCGGCGCTGCCAGCCGCGCTTCGAAGGCAGCGAAGAAATCTTCCGCGATCTTGCTGGCTGCCGCGTCGATCAGCCGCGACCCCACCTGTGCCAGCTTACCCCCGACCTGCGCTTTTGCCGAATATCCGAGCAGCGTGCCGTCCCCTTCGGGCTTCAGGCTGACATCGGCCGTGCCCTTGCCGAAGCCGGCGACACCGCCCTGGCCGTCGAAGGCGATCGTGTACGAACTGATCGGCTCGACGTTCTGCAGCTGCAGGCGCCCCTTGAAGCGCGCGTTCACCGGACCGATGCGCAGCGCCATCGTCGCGAGGAATTCGTTGTCGCCGGTCTGCTCGAGCGATTCGCAGCCCTTGATGCAGTCCTTCAACGTCTCAGGATCGTTCAGCGCCGCCCAGGTCGCTTCGGGGGAGGCAGGAATCAGTCTTTCGCCTTGCAGGTTCATGTCGGAAGTCCCGTTCTTCGTTCTCGTTGGCCGGCAGCCTGCGGCGGCCTGGACAGCGCCCGCGCCAGGTCGGCGAGACTGGCGAGGTTGTGCATCGGCAGCATCCGGTCGACGTGCGGAAGCAGGGCACGCACGCCGGCCGCCCGGGGCTGGAAACCCTCGTAGCGTAGCAGCGGATTGAGCCAGACGAGTTCGTGCGCGAATCGCGCGAGCCGCGCCGCCTCGTCGGACAACGCACCGTGTTCGTCGCGATCCAGGCCGTCGGTGACCAGCAGCAACGCGGCGTTGCCGGTCAGCAGCCTGCGCGCCCAGCGCCGGTTGAAGGTGGCGAGGTTCGACGCGATCCGCGTGCCGCCGTGCCAGTCGCGCACCAGTTCGTCGGCGCGCTCGATCGCGACGTCGGGGTCGCGGTGACGCAGGCAGCGCGTGATGTCGGTGAGCCGGGTGCCGAAGACCAGCGTGTGCACGCGATGAAGGCGCTGTGTCAGCCCGTAGGCGTAATGGAGGAACACGCGCGCGTAGCGGTCCATCGAACCCGAGATGTCGATCAGGATCACCAGCGGAGGCGGCTGCCGGCGCGCGGCCGAGCGCGGCAGTTCGATCGTGTCGGGCGCGCGCGCTGCGCGCCGCAGCGCCCGCCGCAGATCGATTCGACCGCGCGCCGACGGTGTCAGCCGACGCACGCGCACCGGGCGCACCGGCAACGGTACGCTCTCGGCCAGCCGCCGCACGATCGCGAATTCGGCGGCCGACATGCCTTCGAAGTCGGCGTGCTGCAGCCGCTCGCGATCGGAATGGCTGAGCAACGCCTCGATGCTTCGCTGGTCTTCTTCGGACGGCGGGCGAGGCGGCTGCTCGCCCGGAGGCGGGGCCAGCGCTTCGTCGACCCGGCGCGGCTGCTGGCGCGATGCCGGGGTTCCGGGCTTGCCGGTGACGCGCGGCAGCATCTGCAGCATCAGCCGCTCCAGCAGTTTCGGGTCGCGCCAGAACGCGGCGAAGGCCGCATCGAAGACCGGCTGCTGTTCGTGGCGCGAGAGCATCACCGCCGACAGCGCCGCATGGACGTCGGCACGCCGTTCGATTCCGGTCAGCTCGATGGCGGCGATCGCCGCCTGGATCCGATCCGGGCCGACCGGCAGCCCGGCGGCGCGCAGCACCCGGGCGAAATGCACGATGTTGTCGGCGAAGCGTCCGCTCACGGCCTTGCTCCCGCGCCCTGCGCGCTGCGCATGCTGCGAGCTCCTAGCGTCGTGCGAGCGATTGGCAGACCCGGACGCTCGCTCGCGCGCAATCCTGGTTCATCCGCGAAGCAGGCCGCACGCGAATCAGGCCGGCTGGCGCTCGAGAATGCCCTCGGCGTGCAGTTCGGCCAGGATCGCGGCGGCGGCGCCGCCGTCCTCGAAGCGGGCGATGTCGTCCTGGTATTTCAGCAACACGCCCAGCGTGTCGGAGACCGACTGCGGATCCAGCGACATCGCGTCGATAGCGACCAGCGCGTTGACCCAGTCGATCGTCTCGGCCACGCCGGGGGCCTTGAACAACTCGAGCTGGCGGGCCTTCTGCACGAAGGCCACGACCTGGCTCGCCAGCCGATCGCCGGCCCCGGGCGCCTTGCGGGCAACGATGTCGAGTTCGCGGGCTGCGTCGGGGTAGTCGACCCACGCGTACAGGCAGCGGCGCTTCAGCGCGTCGTGGATCTCGCGCGTGCGGTTCGAGGTCAGGATCACGATCGGCGGGTGCTCGGCGCGGATGGTCCCCAGTTCGGGGACCGAAAGCTGCGCTTCGGCCAGCACTTCGAGCAGGAAGGCCTCGAACGGCTCGTCGGCGCGATCGAGCTCGTCGATCAGCAGCACCGGCGATCTCGGCTGCGTCAATGCCTGCAGCAGCGGCCGCTCGATCAGCATCTCGCGCGAATACAGCCCGGCGACCAGCCGGTCGCGGTCGGCCTGGTGCAGGGCCTCGGCGATCCGGATCTCGAGCATCTGCCGCGCGACGTTCCACTCGTAGGCCGCCGACGCGATGTCCAGGCCTTCGTAGCATTGCAGCCGGATCAGCGGGGTGTCGAGCGCGCGCGCAAGCACCTTGGCCAGCTCGGTCTTGCCTACGCCGGCCTCGCCCTCGAGCAGCAGCGGCCGGCCGAGCTTCAGGGCCAGGAAGACCGCCGTGGCCAGGCGGCGGCTGGCCAGGTAGTCGTGGCCGGCCAGCAGCGCGAGGACCTCGTCGACGCTGGCCGGCGACGGTACCGGGTCGGAAGCCACCGGATCAGCCTGCCAGGGCCTTTTCGACCGCGCGACGGGCCATCACGGTGACCATCGCCGCCCGGTACTCGGCCGAACCGTGCAGGTCGCCGTTGCAACCGGCCGGGTCGATCCGGATGTCGGCGATCGCGTCGGGTGCGAAGCTGCCATTGAGCGCCTGCTCCATCTCCGGCACGCGGAACACGTGCGAGCGCACGCCGGTCACCGCGACGCGCACGCCCGAGGGGCCCTGGCTGACCATCACGCCGACCAGTGCGAAGCGCGAGGCCGGCTGCTTGAACTTGACGTAGGCGGCGCGCTGCGGGACCGGGAAGCCGACCGACACCACCAGCTCGCCGGGTTCGAGCGCCGTCGTGAACAGGTCGACGAAGAAGTCGTCGGCGGCGATCGACCTGCGGTCGGTCTGCACGGTGGCCCCGAGCCCGAGCACGGCGGCCGGATAGTCGGCGGCCGGATCGGCATTGGCGATCGACCCGCCGATCGTGCCCATGTTGCGCACCATCTGGTCGCCGATCTCGCCGGCCAGGTCGGCCAGTGCCGGTATCGCCGCGCGGACTTCGGCCGAGCGCGCGACCTCGGAGTGCCGGGTCATCGCACCGATCTTCAGCGAATCGCCGCTGCGCTCGATTCCGCGCAGCTCCGGGATGGCCGACAGGTCGACCAGCGTGCTCGCCGAAGCCAGGCGCAGCCGCATCGACTGCACGAGGCTCTGGCCTCCGCCAAGGTAGCGGGCTTCGTCGGCGGCGGCCGCGGCGACCGCCTGCGACAGTTGTTGCGGACGCTGATACTGGAATTCGTACATGTTCTCGTCTCCTCGTCCGGGTCGTCAGGCGAGCCTGGTGGCGGCGCGCCAGACCCGCTCGGGCGTGGCGGGCATCGCGATGCTGTCCACGCCGAGTGCATCGGTCAGTGCGTTGATGAAGGCCGGCGGCGAACCGATCGCGCCCGCCTCGCCGCAACCCTTGACACCGAGCGGGTTGTGCGTGCATGGCGTGACCGTCGTGTCGACGGTGAACCTGGGCAGGTCGTCGGCGCGCGGCATCGTGTAGTCCATGTACGAGCCGGTCAGCAGCTGTCCCGACTCGGCGTCGTAGGCGCAGGCCTCGAGCATCGCCTGGCCGAGTCCCTGTGCCAGGCCTCCGTGCACCTGCCCCTCGACGATCATCGGATTGACGACGTTGCCGAAGTCGTCGACGGCGACGAACTGTACGACCTTGCTGCGCCCGGTATCCGGGTCGACCTCGACCTCGCAGATGTGCGCGCCGGCCGGATAGGTGAAGTTGCTCGGGTCGTAGAACGCGTTCTCGTTCAGGCCCGGCTCCAGCTTGTCGAGCGGGTAGTTGTGCGGCACGTAGGCCGTCAGCGCGATCTGGGCGAAGGGCACCTTGCGGTCGGTGCCGGCGACCTTGAACTCGCCGTTGTCGAACTCGATGTCCGTGTCCGCAGCCTCGAGCAGGTGCGCGGCGATCTTCTTGCCCTTGGCGATGACCTTGTCGATGGCCTTGACGATCGCCGTGCCGCCGACCGCGAGCGAGCGGCTGCCGTAAGTCCCCATGCCGAAGGGCACGCGGCCGGTATCGCCGTGGACGATCTCGACGTTCTCGACCGGAATCCCGAGCTTGCCGGCGACGACCTGCGCGAACGTTGTCTCGTGCCCCTGGCCGTGGCTGTGCGATCCGGTGAACACGGTGACCGTGCCGGTCGGGTGCACGCGAACCTCGCCAGCCTCGAACAGACCTGCGCGAGCGCCGAGCGCGCCGGCGATGTTCGACGGCGCCAGCCCGCAGGCTTCGATGTAGCACGAGTAGCCGAGGCCGCGCAGCTTGCCGCGTTGCGCCGCCTCCTGCTTGCGCGCCGGGAACCCGGCCACGTCGGCGAGCTTCTGCGCCTTGTCGAGCGAAGCCGCGTAGTCGCCGGTGTCGTAGGTCAGCCCGACCGGGGTCGCGTACGGGAACTCGGTGATGAAGTTGCGGCGCCGGATCTCGGCCGGGTCGAGCTTCATGTCGCGCGCGCACTGCTCGACCAGCCGCTCGACGACGTAGGTGGCCTCGGGACGGCCGGCGCCTCGATAGGCATCGACCGGCGCGGTGTTCGTGAACACGGCCTTGACCTCGGCGTAGATCGCCGGCGTGCGGTACTGGCCGGCCAGCAGCGTCGCGTAGAGGATCGTGGGCACCGACGATGCGAAGGTCGACAGATAGGCCCCGAGGTTGGCCGTCGTCTTCACGCGCATCGCCAGGAAGCCGCCGTTCGCGTCCATCGCCATCTCGGCCGTGGTCACGTGGTCGCGGCCGTGCGCGTCGGTCAGGAACGACTCGCTGCGCTCGGCGGTCCACTTGATCGGACGGCCGACGCGCTTCGAGGCCCAGACCAGCGCCGTTTCTTCCGGGTAGAGGAAGATCTTCGAGCCGAAGCCGCCGCCCACGTCGGGCGCGATCACGCGCACCTTGGATTCGGGCAGGCCGAGCACGAAGGCGCTCATCAGCAGCCTTTCGACGTGCGGGTTCTGGTTGGCCACGTACAGCGTGTAGCTGTCGTCGTGGCGCTGGTAGACGGCGTTCGCGGCGCGCGGCTCGATCGCGTTCGGGATCAGCCGGTTGTTGACCAGCTCGATCCGCGTGACGTGCGCGGCCTTCTCGAAGGCGGCGTCGACCGCGGCCTTGTCGCCGTGCCCCCAGTCGTAGCAGACGTTGTCCGGTACCTCGTCGTGGACGGGCGTGCCGGCCGTGTCGGCCGTGGCGGTGTCGACGACTGCCGGAAGCGGTTCGTAGTCGACGTCGACCATTTCGGCCGCGTCCTTCGCCTGCAGCAGGCTCTCGGCGACGACCAGCGCAACCTGGTCGCCGACGTGGCGCGCCTTGCCCTGCGCGAGCACCGGGTGCGGCGGCTCCTTCATCGGGCTGCCGTCCTTGCTGTGGATCAGCCAGCCGCAGGGCAGGCCGCCGACCTTGGCTTCGGCCAGGTCGGCGCCGGTGAAGATCGCGACGACGCCCGGAGCGGCCAGCGCCCGGCTCGTGTCGATCGCGTTGATCCGGGCATGCGCGTGCGGCGAGCGCACGAAAACGCCATAGGTCTGGCCCGGCATCAAGACGTCGTCGGTGTACTGGCCGTTGCCGGTCAGGAAGCGCTTGTCCTCGCGTCGCAGCAGCGATTTGCCGATCGGCGAATTCGACATGTCGGTCATGGTCGTCCCCCGAAGCGTCAGCCCTGCGCGGCGACCTTCTCGATCGCGCGCACGATGTTGTGGTAGCCGGTGCAGCGGCAGATGTTTCCTTCGAGGCCTGCCCGGATCTCTTCCTCGGTGGGCTTCGGATTGTCCTGCAGCAGCTGCACGGCCGACATCACCATGCCCGGCGTGCAGAAGCCGCACTGCAGCGCGTGGCACTCGTGGAAGGCCTGCTGCATCGGGTGCAGCTCGTCGCCGGGGGCGAGCCCTTCGATCGTCGTGATCTCGGCGCCTTCGGCCTGCACGGCCAGCATCGAGCAGGACTTGACCGCACGGCCGTTCATGTGGACCGTACAGGCGCCGCACTGGGCCGTGTCGCAGCCGACGTGCGTGCCGGTGAGCTGCAAGTGCTCGCGGATGAACTGCACCAGCAGTGTCCGGGCGTCGATGCTCGCCGAGACCTGCTTGCCATTGACCCTCATGGTCACTGTCTGACTCATCGCTGTCTCCCCTTGTTCCTTCTACGAAACGGCAAACCCCACCGACGCAGCGCCGCTTGCGTCGTTGCGGCCCATATCATGCCACCTTCGAGCACCGCAATGCTGGCCGCTGCATGCATGTCGGAGCGGTGCGGGCCAACTCGACGTCGGCGGCGCAGCCCGAAGCGCCCCTCGGGGCTTCAGAACGGGCAGGGCATCGCGAGCGTTTCGCAGTCCGTGCACTCCAGGTTCGTCCAGCCCTCGCCGCCAGGCGAGAGCATCGCCGCGAGCCAGTCGCTGAACGGTGCGCCGGCGCTGCTCTCGGTAAAGAACAGCTCGTCGCGCAAGAGAGTGTGCGTCGTGCCGGCGGCCAGGTAGGAGCGGAAGTTGTTCGCCTCGCGCTGGCGATCGCGCAGCTCCCTTCGCATCGTTTCCGACCATTCGATGCAGGCGGTGCCCTGTTGGCCGGCCGGGCCGTGGAGCATCGCGTCGTAGAACAGCATCTGGCTGAGGTCGAGGCTCGTCGTGTACTGGCCGAGGCGGTCGCCGGGGAAGTGGCTGGCCAGCCGGCCGGTCAGCTCGCTCGTCGGGACATCCGAGGCGTCGCTGCCGAAGACGCGCGGCGACAGCTGGAAGTTCCAGTGGTCGCGACGCAGCTCTTCGAAGCCGGGCGGCACGACGCCTTGCGCGGCGTCGGCGAGCATCGCCGCCCTGGCCCTCGGAAAGGTCTCGCGCAGCGCCGGGTAATGGATCGCCGCGCCATAGCCGCCGGCGCTCGAGCCGGTGACGAGCATCTGCTCGACACTCGGGAAATTGTCGCGGATCCAGCGCAGCACCACCGCGAAATTGTCGGCGCCGCGGTGTTCGATCCTGTACGGCTCCCCTGTGAACGGGTCGACGTAGTCCATCGTCTTCGAGCCGCCGTGCACGTCGCCGGTGCAGTAGGGCACGTAGACGTAACTCCAGTCGCGCAGCGGGTTGCGCGGATCGCTCGCATCGAAGATGCCGCTCAGCGCCCGCGGATCGTCGGACGGAAGGATTTCGGCCTTGTACAGTCCGACGGCGTTCGCGGGCATGGCCGAGTGGAGCGGGAACGCGCAGGTGGCGTCGTCCCAGCAGCCGCCGCCGCCCTCGAAGAACACGACCAGCCTGGCCGCGGCGCCGCGCCTGGCCCAAAAATGGAACGTCGGGTCGGTTCCGGGGTAACCGGAACAGGTCGGTGACAGCATCTTGCCGTCGATCTCGGTGGCGACCGGATCGAAGCGCGTCCAGTCGCCGGGGGCCGCCGGCAAGGGTTCGGCCACCGGAGGCGTGCCGTCGCCGCCGCTGCCGCCGCAGGCGGCCAGTCCGGCCGACAGCGCGAGCGACGCAAGCGCCCTGGAAAGAACGACGCGTCGATTCGAAGCGTTCGATTGCATGACTGCCCCCGCACAGTTGCGCATCTGTCGACTCTTGTTCCCCGAGGCGCAGAAACGCGCCCGGCTCGGAGAGTGGCACAACTTCGCGGCGCCCGGGAACTGCGTCGCGAGCCGGTAGAATCAGGGGCTTTTGCCGACCTCCTTCAAGTCCGTATATGACGATCAAGTCCGACAAGTGGATCCGCCGGATGGCAGGCGAGGGGATGATCGAGCCCTTCGAACCCGGGCAGGTGCGTTCCGTCGACGGACGGCGGATCGTCTCCTACGGCACCTCCAGCTACGGCTACGACGTTCGCTGCGCCGACGAGTTCAAGATCTTCACGAACATCAACTCGACGATCGTCGATCCGAAGGCCTTCGACGAGAAGTCATTCGTCGACTTCAAGGGCCCGGTGTGCATCATCCCGCCGAACTCGTTTGCGCTCGCGCGCACCGTCGAGTTCTTCAGGATCCCGCGCAGCGTGCTGACGATCTGCCTGGGCAAGTCGACTTATGCCCGCTGCGGGATCATCGTCAACGTCACGCCGCTCGAGCCGGAGTGGGAAGGCCACGTGACGCTCGAGTTTTCGAACACCACGCCCTTGCCGGCCAAGATCTATGCCCGCGAAGGCTGCGCGCAAATGCTGTTCCTCGAATCCGACGAGGTCTGCGAGACCTCGTACAAGGACCGGGGCGGCAAGTACCAGGGGCAGACCGGCGTCACGCTGCCCCGTACGTAGAGCGGCTGCGGACGTGAGCCACGAGTTGCCCTATTTCGCGCCCGCGGCCTTCGACGATCCCGAGGCGGCGCTCGAGCGAGTGCGGCTCGTCTACGACTCCAGCGTCGAATGGCTGCGCGAGTCGCTGCGGCGATTCGTCGCGGGCGAGGACGTCGGCGCGCACGTCCGGGCCTGCTATCCGTTCGTTCGCGTGCACACCGATACCGGCACGCGCCCCGACTCGCGGCTCAGCTACGGCTTCGTCGCCGGCCGCGGCAGCTACGAGACGACGCTGACGCGTCCGGACCTGTTCGGGAACTACTACCTCGAGCAGTTCCGGCTGCTGGTCAGAAACCATCGCGTGCCGCTCGAAATCGGCACCTCGCGCCAGGCGATTCCGATCCACTTCGCGCTCGCCGAAGGCGACCACATCGAGGGGCAGCTCGACGCCGGCCGCCGCGCGCTGATGCACGAGGTCTTCGACCTGCCCGACCTCAGCGCGATGGACGACGGCATCGCCAACGGCACCTACGAGCCGGCCGGCGGCGCGCCGCATCCGCTGGCGCTGTTCACCGCGCCGCGTGTCGACTATTCGCTGCACCGCTTGCGGCACTACACCGGCACCAGCCCCGACTGGTTCCAGAACTTCGTGCTGTTCACGAACTACCAGTTCTACATCGACGAGTTCGTCCGGATGGGGCGGCAGATGATGGCCGAGCCGGCAGGCCACGATTACGAAGCCTTCGTCGAGCCGGGCAACCTCGTCACGCGCTGCGCAGGCCGGCCGGCCGGGCCGCTCGACGGCGCCGGCGTCGTGCCGCCGCGCCTGCCGCAGATGCCGGCCTACCACCTGGTGCGCGGCGACCGCGCCGGGATCACGATGGTCAACATCGGCGTCGGGCCGTCCAGCGCCCGCACGATCACCGACCACATCGCCGTGCTGCGCCCGCATGCCTGGCTGATGCTCGGGCATTGCGCGGGCCTGCGCAATTCCCAGCAGCTCGGCGATTACGTGCTCGCCCATGCCTATGTGCGCGAGGACCACGTGCTCGACGAGGAGCTGCCGCTGTGGGTGCCGATTCCGGCGCTGGCCGAAATCCAGGTCGCGCTCGAAGCGGCGGTCGCCGAAGTCACGCAGCTCGGCGGCTACGAGCTCAAGCGGCTGATGCGCACCGGCACCGTGGCGAGCACCGACAATCGCAACTGGGAGCTGCTGCCGACCCGGGGCGTGCCGACGACGCCGGAGCGGCGCTTCAGCCAGAGCCGTGCGATCGCGCTCGACATGGAATCGGCCACGATCGCCGCCAACGGCTTCCGCTTCCGTGTGCCCTACGGCACGCTGCTGTGCGTCAGCGACAAGCCGCTCCACGGCGAGATCAAGCTGCCCGGCATGGCCGATCATTTCTACCGCGGGCGCGTCGACCAGCATCTGCGCATCGGTATCCGCGCCCTCGAACTGCTGCGCGAGCAGCCCGGCGAGCGGCTGCACAGCCGCAAGCTCCGAAGCTTCGCCGAAGTTGCATTCCAGTAGGGCCGCGCGCAACATCGATCCGGAGCGCTTCGCGGGATCGACGGCAGCCGTCGGCCGTTCCGGACGGCGCTGGCCGCTCCTCTCCGGCGACGCGTTTTCGTCCAAGGGAGGGATCATGGCGAGCAATACCGAAATCGTTCGCGGGCTCTACGAATCGTTCGCGCGCGGCGACGTGCCGACCGTGCTCCAGGCCTTTGCCGAGGACCTGGTCTGGCGCGAGGCCGAAGGTTTTCCGCACGGCGGCATCTATCACGGCCCGCAGCAGGTGCTCGACAACGTGTTCGTGCCGCTCGGCAGCGAATGGGCGCCGTTCGAGGTGGCAGCCGAACGCCATGTCGCCGAGGGCGACACCGTCGTGTCGCTCGGCCGTTATTCGGGCACCTTCAAGGCGACCGGAAAGCAGTTCTCGGCTCCGTTCGCGCATGTCTGGACATTGCGTGACGGTAAAATCGCGGGCTTCGAGCAGTTCACCGACACGGCTGTCGTGCAGCGGGCACTGACATAGCCGGATGCGATACTCGGTGGCGATGTCTCCCGCGCGCAAGGCGGGCGGCAAACAGGAGCGTTCCCGATGGCCGACAAACTGATCATCTTCGACACCACCCTGCGCGACGGCGAGCAAAGCCCCGGCGCCACGATGACGAAGGAAGAGAAGCTTCGCATCGCCAAGCAGCTCGAGAAGCTGCGTGTCGACGTGATCGAGGCCGGCTTCGCGGCCTCGTCGAACGGCGATTTCGAGGCGGTCAAGGCGATCGCCGACGCGGTGACCGAGTCGACCGTCTGTTCGCTGTCGCGCGCCAACGACCGCGACATCGCCCGTGCGGCCGAAGCCTTGAAGGGCGCGAAGTCCTCGCGCATCCATACCTTCATCGCGACCTCGGCGCTGCACATGGAGCAGAAGCTGCGGATGACCCCCGAACAGGTCTTCGAGCAGGCCCGGCTCGCGGTGCGATACGCGCGGAATCACACCGACAACGTCGAGTTCTCGCCCGAAGACGGCAGCCGCTCGGACCTCGACTTCCTGTGCCGGATCCTCGAGGCGGTGATCGCCGAAGGCGCGACCACGATCAACATCGCCGACACCGTCGGCTACGGCGTGCCCGAGCTGTTCGGCAACCTGGTGCGCACGCTGCGCGAACGGGTACCGAACTCGGACAAGGCCGTCTGGTCCGTGCACTGTCACAACGATCTCGGCATGGCGGTCGCGAACTCGCTGGCCGGCGTCACGATCGGCGGTGCGCGCCAGGTCGAGTGCACGATCAACGGCCTGGGCGAACGCGCCGGCAACACTTCGCTCGAAGAAGTGGTCATGGCGGTCAAGACGCGTCGCGACTACTTCGACCTCGACGTCGGCGTCGATACCACGCAGATCGTGCCGGCCTCGAAGCTCGTCTCCAGCATCACCGGCTTTCCGGTGCAGCCGAACAAGGCGGTCGTCGGCGCCAACGCGTTCGCGCACGCCTCGGGCATTCACCAGGACGGCGTGCTGAAGAACCGCGACACCTACGAGATCATGCGCGCCGAAGACGTCGGCTGGATGGCGAACAAGATCGTGCTCGGCAAGCTGTCCGGGCGCAATGCGTTCAAGCAGCGGCTCCAGGAGCTCGGCATCACGCTCGACAGCGAGCAGGACGTGAACCAGGCGTTCCAGCGCTTCAAGGACCTGGCCGACCGCAAGGCCGAGATCTTCGACGAGGACATCCACGCGCTGGTTTCCGAACAGACCGCGCATCAGGAGGTCGACGAGCATTACCAGCTCGTGTCGATGGCACAGTCGTCCGAGACCGGCGAGCGGCCGCATGCGCGGATCACGTTCACCGTCGACGGATCCGAAACGAGCAGCCAGTCCGAGGGCAACGGCCCGGTCGACGCGACCTTCAAGGCGATCGAGGCCAAGGTTGCGAGCGGCGCCGAGCTGATGCTGTATTCGGTCAACGCGATCACGACCGGCACCGAGTCGCAGGGCGAGGTCACCGTGCGGCTCGCGAAGGGCGGGCGCGTCGTGAATGGCGTCGGCGCCGACCCCGACATCGTCGTGGCGTCGGCCAAGGCCTACCTGAGCGCGCTGAACCGCCTGCAATCGAACGTGCTGCGGGTCGATCCGCAAAGAGGCGGCGTTTGATGCAAAGAGGCGGCGTTTGATCGACCGCAGGAGCGGGCGCCGTGTCATCGCGCGCGGCGTCGGTCGGCTGGTCCGTGGGTGCGCCGCGATCGCTTTCGCCGGCGCGAGCCTGCTTGCGCTCGCGGGCGGAGCGGTCGCTGGCACCGTCGACGACGGCCAGGCGGTTCCGCCCGCCGGCGAACCGATCCGGCTCGGACTGATCGAGGGCTTCTCCGGTCCTTTCGCCAACGCCGGCGACGCCGTCTGGCGCAACATCCTGTTCGCCGTCGACCGGGTCAACGCGCGCGGCGGCGTGCGGGTCGCGGGCGTCGCGCGCCCGCTGCAACTCGAACGGCTCGACAGCAAGGGGCAGGCCGACGAGGCGCTGATCATGCTGCGCCGCGCGGCCGACCTGCGCATGCCGTTCGTCCTGCAGGGCAACAGTTCGACGGTGGCCGGGGCGCTGTCCGAGGCGATCTCGCGCCACAACGAACGCGAGCCGGACAACCGGATCCTGTTCCTGAACTACTCGGCGATCGATCCGGTGCTGACCAACGAGCGCTGCAGCTTCTGGCACTTCCGCTTCGACGCGCACGTCGGCATGCGGATGAACGCGCTGGTCGACGCGCTGTCGCAGAATCGCGACATTCGCCGCGTCTACCTGCTCAACCAGGACTACAGCTTCGGACGCGAAGTCGCAAGGATGGCACGCGAGGCGATCGCGGCCCGCCGTCCCGACATCGAGATCGTCGGCGACGAGCTGCACCCGCTCGGACGCATCAAGGATTTCGTCCCCTATGCGGCGAAGATCCAGGCCGCCGGTGCCGACACCGTATTGACCGGCAATTGGGGGAACGACCTGACCTTCCTGGTTCGCGCGGCGCGCGAGGTCGGGCTGGCGGCCGACTTCTATACCTTCTACGGCAACGGCCTGGGTGCGCCGGCGGCGATCGGCGAGGCCGGCGTCGGGCGGGTGCGCGCGGTGGCGGAGTGGCACCCGAACGCCGGGGTCGCGGCCGCCGCGCCGATCTATGCGGCGTTTCGCGACCAGCTCGCCGACGTGCGCGACGACTACTTCAACATGCGTCATGTCGTGATGGTCGAGATGCTTGCGGCGTCGATCGAGGAGGCCGGCAGCACCGAAGCGGCGGCGGTCGCGCGCGCGCTCGAAGGACGCAGGCACGACGGCGCGCCCTACGCGGCTGCGATGCGTGCCGGCGATCACCAGATCC
Source organism: Limnobacter sp. (assembly GCA_012513825.1). Lineage (GTDB taxonomy): Bacteria > Pseudomonadota > Gammaproteobacteria > Burkholderiales > Burkholderiaceae_E > Zeimonas. The sequence continues at coordinate 41,605 of JAAZBL010000449.1, forward strand.
TGACCCCGCTGCACGTGTCGGTCATGCAAAGGGCCGGACCGGCAGCCGGTCCCGGCGCACCGGTCCACGACCTCGAAGGCAGCGGATTCGGCTTCGTGACCGAGCGGCAGTTCGCGCTCGACGAGACGGCCTTGCCGCACAGCTGCTCGATGGTTCGTCCCTAGGAGTCCGGGCGGCGCTCTGCCGCCCGGACTCCTGGCCGAGACCCGCACCGGCCGCGAATTCCGGGCGGTGAGCTGTTATAATCCGCCGGTTTTACCCCCAGCACGGCGCCGCAACCCGGCTGCGCCGCAAGTCCAGAGCATCAATCAAGGGAACATCAATGTCCGTCGCCAACATCGACAAGGCGAAGATCGTCGCCGACTACCAGCGCAGCGCTTCCGACACCGGTTCGCCCGAGGTCCAGATCGCCCTGCTTACCGCGCGCATCCTCGAGCTCACCGAGCACTTCAAGGCGCACGCCAAGGATCACCACTCCCGTCGCGGCCTGCTGCGCATGGTCAGCCGGCGACGCAAGCTGCTCGACTACCTGAAGGGCAAGAACCCCGAGAGCTACAAGGCCCTGATCGCACGACTCGGGCTGCGCGGTTGATCGGAACGCAGGGAAACCCGCAAGCAAAGCTTGCGGGTTTTTTTGTCTACAAGGAATTCAAGTGTTTGAGATAGCCAAGAAAACTTTCCAGTGGGGCGCCAATACGGTCACGCTGGAAACCGGCGAGATCGCCCGCCAGGCCAGCGGTGCGGTGCTCGTCACCGTCAACGACACGGTCGTCCTCGCCACCGTCGTGGTTGCGAAGAACGCCAAGCCAGGCCAGGACTTCTTCCCGCTGACCCTCGACTACACCGAGAAGTTCTATGCGGCAGGCCGGATTCCCGGCGGCTTCTTCAAGCGTGAGGGCCGCCCGACCGAGCGCGAGATCCTCGTCTGCCGGCTCGTCGACCGCCCGATCCGCCCGCTGTTCCCCGAGGGCTTCTACAACGAAGTCCAGGTCGTGCTGCAGGTGCTGTCGAGCAACCCGGAAGTCGACAGCGACATTCCGGCGATGATCGGCGCCTCGGCGGCGCTGGCGATCTCCGGCGTGCCCTTCGCCGGCCCGATCGGTGCCGCGCGCGTCGGCTACGTCAATGGCGAGTACGTGCTGAACCCGAGCGCCACGCAGATGGCGAGCTCGAAGCTCGACCTGGTGGTTGCCGGCACCGACGCGGCCGTGCTGATGGTCGAGTCCGAGGCGCAGGAACTCCCCGAAGACGTCATGCTCGGGGCGGTCACTTTCGGCCACGAACAGATGCAGGTCGCGATCGACGCGATCAACGAACTGGTCGAGATCGGCGGCAAGCCCGAGTGGGAATGGCAGGCACCGACGAAGAACGATACGCTGATCGCCCGTGTCGCCGAACTGGCCGGCCCCGGCATGCAGCAGGCCTACGCGGTGCGAAGCAAGCGCGACCGGATGGCCCAGATCGCGGCCGTCGAACAGGCCGCGATCGAAAACATCAACGAGGAAGCTGCGGCTGCCGGCCAGCCCGCACCCGACGCGAACGAGCTGGGCAATATCCTGTTCGACCTGCAGGCAAAGATCGTTCGCGATCAGATCCTCTCCGGCCAGCCTCGCATCGACGGACGCGACACGCGCACCGTGCGCCCGATCTCCATCCGCACCGGCGCGCTGCCGCGCGCTCACGGTTCGGCGCTGTTCACGCGCGGCGAGACGCAGGCGATGGTCGTGGCCACGCTGGGCACCTCGCGCGACGAGCAGATCATCGATGCGATCAACGGCGAATACCGTGAGCGCTTCATGTTCAACTACAACATGCCGCCTTACGCCACCGGCGAAACCGGCCGCATGGGCACGCCCAAGCGTCGCGAGGTCGGCCACGGCAACCTCGCCAAGCGCGCGCTGCGTCCGCTGCTGCCGAGTGCCGAGGAGTTCGCCTATTCGCTGCGCGTCGTCTCCGAGATCACCGAGTCGAACGGCTCGTCGTCGATGGCTTCGGTCTGCGGCGGCTGCCTGGCGCTGATGGACGCCGGCGTGCCGGTCAAGGCGCACGTGGCGGGTGTGGCGATGGGCCTGATCAAGGAAGGCAACCGCTTCGCCGTCCTCACCGACATCCTCGGCGACGAGGATCATCTCGGCGACATGGACTTCAAGGTCGCGGGCACCACGACCGGGATCACTGCGCTGCAGATGGACATGAAGATCCAGGGCATCACCCGGGAGATCATGCAGGTCGCGCTCGCGCAGGCGCGCGACGGCCGCATGCACATCCTCGACCTGATGCGCGAGGCGATGGGCGGGGCGCGCGAGGAACTTTCCGATTTCGCGCCGCGCATGTACAAGATGAAGATCAACCCCGAGCGGATCCGCGACGTGATCGGCAAGGGCGGGGCGACGATCCGCCAGATCACCGAGACCACCGGCACGCAGATCGACATCCAGGACGACGGTTCGATCACGATCGCGGCGGTCGACGGTGCCGCCGCCAAGCGCGCGCAGAAGATGATCGAGGACCTGACCGCCGAGGTCGAGATCGGCTCGATCTACGATGGCACGGTGCTCAAGATCCTCGACTTCGGCGCGATCGTCCAGGTTCTGCCGGGTCGCGACGGCCTGCTTCACGTCTCGCAGATCGCCAACGAACGCGTGAACCTGGTCTCCGACTACGTGAAGGAAGGGCAGATCGTGCGGGTCAAGGTGATCGAGGCCGACGACAAGGGGCGCCTGCGCCTCTCGATGAAGGCCGCTGCGGCCGACGACGCCACCGCATAAGCGGGACCAGGCCCGACCCGACGCACCCTGTCCCGGCGCGGGACAGGGTTGCGGCGCCGGCCCTGAGGCCGGTGCCGAAGGCGGCTTCGCAATGGAGCCGCCGCTTCGCACCGCAGCGAAGCTCGCTTCACCCCGCAACTATGTGCCGATGCGGCCCCGCTTCGGCCGACCCCCTGCCTGACCGAGGTTGCGACGGCCTCGTCCTCCCTGGCACGCCTGATGCGTACCGGAACGATATCGGTTCCGTCTGGGGAGAAGCATCATGGAACAGGCAGTATTCGAACTGTTGCCGTTTCGCTTTCGGGCCGGCACGATTCGCCGCATCGGCAAGAGGCCGCCCGGCTTCTTCGACGAGGGACGCAGGACCCGGTTCGAACTGGCGCCGAGCTTCGAATTCGAGTCGGCCGTCGACCGGTCCAGCCGGACCTACGCGATCTGGATCCAATCCTCGCTGAACCGGATACTCGGAGTGCAGCTCGCGCTCGACGGCATCGTCGGCACGCTCACCCGCAGCGCGATCCGGAGTTTCCAGACCCGAAGCGGGCTCGCCGCAGACGGGATCGTCGGCCCGCTGACCGAAGCTGCCTTGATCCGGGCCGGGGCCGCGCGTCCGCCGACGGGTAGCGCCAGCAGCCCGCCGGCGGGGGGTCTTTTCGATCCGCGCGTCTCGGTGGAGTTGCCGCTCGCCGGACCCGGTTTCTACAGCTACGACCGGGATCTCGACTCGGACGGCAGCGGCCGGCCGCACCAGTTCGGCCGGCCCGAGACGATCGCCGCCGTCAAGGCGATCGGCGCTGCCTGGCAACGCAGGCATCCGAACGGACCTCGCATCGGCATCGGACACCTGAGCCTGCGTGGAGGGGGGCCGACGCCGGGACACCAGCAGCACCGGACCGGCCTCGAGGTCGACGTCCGGCCGGTGCGCAACGACGGCCGCGAGGCGGCGGTCACGCGCAGCGATTCCACGTACTCGCGAACGCTGACTCGGGAACTCGTCGAGCTGATGCAGTCGAACCGGGTCCTGCCCGTGTACAAGATCCTGTTCAACGACACCGCGATCCCCGGTACCAGGACGGCGTCGGGCCACGACAACCATCTTCATCTCTGGTTCTCGGAACCGTCGGGCGGCCGGTGAGGCCGCACTCCGGGGCGCCGATCGGCCTGCGCCCCGGGACGAACCGGATCAGAGGAGGCGCCAGCGCTCGCCGTCCTGCACGGCGACGCCGTCGTCGCGCAACTTCAGCAGGTGCGCCGTCAGCGAGCGCTTTGCAACCGGGTGGATGACCGGGTCGACGTCGTCGTAGGCGACGACGACCAACGCGTCCAGCGTCGCCGGCGTGCCTGCGGCACGCAGCGCGTCGAGCACCTTTTCTTCGCGGGCCATCCGGTGGGCGATCAGGCGCGCGACCTCCTTCTTCCCCGATGCAATGACGTGACCGTGCGCGGGCAGGATGTAGTCGAAAGGCTCGTCGGCCAGCCGGTGAAGCTGGGCGACATAGTCGCGCATGTCGCCGTCGGGCGGACTGATGACCGTCGTCGATCCGTTCAGGATGTGATCGCCGGAGAACAGCAGGCCGTCCTCCTCGAGCAGCAGGCAGATGTGGTTCGAGACATGGCCGGGGGTATGCAGGATGCGCAGCGTCGAGTCCCCGACCTTCAGTCGTTCGCCGTCTTCGAGCGTGCGATCGGGCGTGAACGCCCACTGCGGGTCGAACAGCGGACCGGTCGGACGGCCGAGGATCGGGGCGCCGGTCAGCGCCTTCAGAGGCGCGGCGCCGGGCGCATGGTCGGGATGCGCGTGCGTGCAGACGATCGTCTGGAGGCCGTCGCCGACGATCTCGGCGATCCGCCTGATGTGCCCTTCGTCGTCGGGGCCCGGATCGATGACCAGGTATTCGCCCGGTTCGCCGATGATCCAGGTATTCGTTCCTGGGCCGGTCATTCGCCCCGGGTTCGGCGCGGTCAGGCGCTGCACGTGGCGCAGCAGGCGAACCGGGCGCTCGTGCTGCCAGTCGACGTCGTGGACGATCTGGCCGTCGGGCGAGACGAGCTCGAGCTCGCCGAAGGGCAGGTCGTTCTCGTCGAAGCGCTGGATCCGGCCCTGAACGCGGGCCCCTCGCGGCGTGGAGACCCAGGCTCCGGGATTCTCTCCGCAATGCTTCAGCAGCGAATCGACGTCTCCGAAGCGCGCCAATGCGCGCAGCGTCCGGATCGTCGGAAAGATCATCTCGAAGCTGCCGCTTTCGTGCCGCTCGAGGGCCTCGGCAGGCAGCACCCAGGTCGGTTCGAACTGCTCGGTCTCGTCGGCGGTCGGCTGCTGTCCTTCGGGCATCCGGGCGGCGAAGAAGCGGGTATCGAAACGCTTGGGCATGTCCCGATCGGTGACCCACCGGCTGAGCCAGTGCAGCTTGTCGAGCGCCAGGCGCAGGCCTGCGTCCGAAAGCCGCTCGTAGAAGCGCTCGTCCGGATGCCTGGGCAGCCGGCCGATCGCCGCGGCCAGGTCTACGTCTGGCGCCTGGGGCTGCGCCAGCAGGATGCCCAGTTCCTCGAAGGATTCGCGAACGGCCGCAGCGGCGTAGGCAAGCAGGTCTTCCGGCTGGTCGGGACGCCAGATGCTGACCGCGCGTGCCGCGGGCGAGGAATCCATCGGATCGACGACGCCGCCCGGGAACACATAAGCGCCCGGAGCGAAGCTCGCCGACGGCGACCGGCGAGTCATCAGCACTTCGGGGCCACGCGGCGTGTCGCGCAGCAGCAGGATCGTCGCAGCCGGGCGGCTCGATACCGGTTCGCGCCAGCCGTGCAGGTACTTTTCGCGGCGAACGCGCGATGTCACCGTGCTCATCGCAGCACTCCTTCGAAGCTCTGCCCGCGTTCCGCGTGTTCGAGCACGACGGGCGGCGGCTCGAATCGATCGCCGTAGCGCGCCGCCAGCTCCCGGGCCCGCCTGGCGAGTGCCGCCGGGCCGAGCTGCTTCGCGAGCGCGAACGGTCCACCGGGCGATCGCGGAAAGCCGAAGTCGCGAACGGCGCTCTCGTCGGCCGCCTTAGTCGAATCGACGACTCCTTCCTGCAGGCAGCGCAGGGCCTCGATCACCTGCACGAGGAGCAGGCGGTCGCGCAAGTCTTCCGCGGCGACCGAAACGCGGCGGCGCTCGAAAGCCTTCAGGCCGGGCCACAGCTCGGGCGCCTCGCCGTCTTCGTCGTCGTAGTCGTAGAAGCCGCGGCCGGCCTTCCGACCCATCCGGCCGAAGCCGTGGGCCATCTTTTCGAGGACGTAGACCGCCTCCTCGGTCATGCCGCCGGGTCGCGGACCGTGGTCGTGGCGGTGATCCTGGTCGGCGTGCGCGTGACGCTCGGACCCGTGCTCACGATGCGCGTGGCCGTGGTGCTCGTGGTCGTGGTCGTGGTCGTGGTGCCCGTGGCCGTGGTGCTCGTGGCCGTGGTGCCCGTGGTCGTGATGCTCGTGACCGTGATGCTCGTGACCGTGGTGGCCATGGTCGTGGTGGCCATGGCCGTGGTGGCCATGGCCATCGTGGCCGTGTGTTTCGCCGTGCTCGGCCTCGTGCAGCAGTCGATCGGCTTCTTCGAGCGACCATTCGTCGAGCAGGGCGAGCGGACCCACCGACATGCCGGCGGCTTCCGTGGCGGCCGCTTCGATCGCGCTCGCTGCGATGCCTTCACCCAGCAAGGCAAGTCCTTCGTTGATGTAGGCGCGCGCTACCCGATCGACAAAGCGAGGCCGGCCGGATTCGTCCGATGGGCGACTGATGGAACTCATTCGAGGTGACGTCCGTCGACGCCGGGGTTGTTGCCAGGAACCCGAAATCATAACCTCGGGGTCGGCATTGATCTCCCAGGCGACCGCGGACCCGGCCGCGCTACAGAAGACCTAGACGGTCAGAATGGAGCGGCGCATGGCGCCGCTATCTCCGCGTTGGAGCAGGGGAACCCTTTGCTCGCGAAGCAGCTCGACGACCATGTCGTCCTGCACCAGGGCAACGCCGTGGTTGGTGTTCAGCAGCAGATCCGGGTCTACCGGACGACACAGGCCGAATCCCTGCGCGTAATCGACGTTCAGGTCGATCAACGAGCGCACGATCGCGGCGTTTTCTGCCCACTCCGCGACGCAGGCCATCCCGATCTCGTGCGCGAGATCGACGACGGCGCGAGTGATCGCGAAGTTGGCCGAGTTCATGTTGATGTCGCGAATGAAGCTGCCATCGATCTTCACCAGGTCGCCTGGCAGCTCCTTCAGGTAGTTGAACGACGTATAGCCCGCACCGAAGTCGTCGAGCGCGACCCGCGCCCCGAAGCTCTTGACCTTGTCCACGAAGCGACGCGTAGTGTTCAGGTCGTACAGCGCCACGCTCTCGGTGATCTCGAAGCAGACGCGAGCCGTCGCCTGAGAGTGATTGCGAATCAGCGCCATCGTGTCCTGAAGGAACTTCTCGTCGTTCAGCGATGCGCCGCTGAGATTGACCGTGCAGAAACCGAGCGCGTCGCGGTGGTCGGGATTGGCGTCCAGCCACTCGAGCGTGCTTCGAAGGACCCAGCGATCGATCTGGCTCATCAGGCCGTTGCGCTCGGCCGCAGCGATGAACCGGCCGGGAGGTACGACGGCGCCCGAGGGGTCGCGCATCCGGACGAGGACTTCGTAGCAAAGGCTGGAGTAGGGGTTGCGCAGCGACACGATCGGCTGAAGCTGCGTGAAGAAGTTCTCCACCGGCAGGCGCTCGCGCATGTCTGCAACGAGCTTGATTTCGTCGAGATAGCTCGTGAGCTGCGCGCTGGTCGAATCCAGTGCGACGACGACCGAACCGCCCGAGCGCTTGGCCTCTGCGCAGGCCCGGTCGGACGCGGTCAGGGCGTCGCGCGGGGTCATGTGCGGATCGAGCTGGATCAAGCCGATACTCGCCGCGACGCTGAACGCCTTGTCCTGATGGTGATAGGGTCGCTCAGAGAGGGTCTTGCGCAGCACCTCGCAGAGCTCGTGGGCCGCCGCCAGCTCCAGCCCGTGAATGATCACGACGAATTCGTCGCCACCCACGCGCGCGGCCACGTGCGGCGCATG
>JAAZBL010000450.1 GCA_012513825.1 Limnobacter sp.
CGCCGGGCGCCGCCGCATCGGGCGTGCAAGCGCCGGGCACGGATTCGCCGCGCGCCTCGCACAAGGCAGGCGGCGAACCGATCATCCGGATGGAAAACGTCGATAAATGGTTCGGCAGCTTCCAGGTATTGAACGGCATCGACCTGGCGGTGCAGCCGGGCGAGCGCATCGTGATCTGCGGGCCTTCGGGCTCGGGGAAGTCGACGCTGATCCGCTGCATCAATCGGCTCGAGACCGTTCAGAGCGGGCGCATCATCGTCGACGGCATCGACGTGACGGCGGGCGGACGCAACATAGAGGCCGTTCGCCGCGAAGTCGGCATGGTGTTTCAGCAGTTCAACCTGTTTCCTCACCTGACGGTGCTGCAGAACTGCACGTTGGCACCGATGCGCTCGCGCGGACTCGAGCGGCCCGAAGCCGAGGCGATCGCGATGCAGTACCTGACCCGGGTACGGATTCCCGAGCAGGCCGGCAAGTATCCGGCTCACCTGTCAGGCGGCCAGCAGCAGCGCGTCGCGATCGCCCGCGCGCTGTGCATGAACCCGAAGGTCATGCTTTTCGACGAGCCGACCTCGGCGCTCGATCCCGAAATGGTCAAGGAAGTGCTCGACACGATGATCGCGCTGGCCGACGACGGGATGACGATGCTGTGCGTGACGCACGAGATGGGCTTCGCGCGCAGCGTCGCCGACCGCGTCGTGTTCATGGCCGACGGACGGATCGTCGAGCAGGCGCCGCCGGGCGAGTTCTTCGATCGTCCGAAGGACGAGCGCACGCGCGCCTTCCTCGGGCAGATCCTGCGGCCCGAACAGCGACCCTGAGCAGGGTCCGGGCCCCGGACCGTCGCCCTATCCGGTGGCGATCGAACGAGCCGGCGCCCGGCTCCCCGCGCGGATCTCCTCGGCGAGGATCCGCTTCCATTCGGCGACCTTCTCGTCGTTCACGATCGATCGGTGGGCGGCGATGCTGATCGCCAGGTGCGGCGGCGCGCCTTCCGACGGGATCGCGGCGCCCAGGCCGAATCCATCGGCAACGACCATGGCCTCGCTGATCGCGAAGCCGGTGCGCTTCGTGCGCGCGACCGATTCGCGCAGGCTGGCGGCGTCGATTCGTGACGGAGCGCCGAGCGACGCGATCTCGTCGATCACTTCGTCGATCTGCTGAGGATCGAGCGCGGCGAGCAGCGCCGTGGCGCCGCCGCCGACCCCGAGCAGCCGGCGCTGCCCGACCTCGACCGGCACGAAGCGGACGACCGAACTGCCGTCGACCTTGACCAGGCAGACCGCCTCGATCCCGCTGCGGCGCATCAGGTAGGCCGTGGCGCCGGTGCGCCGGGCGACCTCCTCGACCGTATGGCGCCAGCGGGCGGCCTCGACCGAGCTGCGCATCGGTATCAGCCCCAGTTCGTGGACCAGGGGTCCCATCCGGTAGCGCCGCGACGGCGGCGCCTCGGCCTCGACCAGGCCCTCGTCGACGAGGCACTTGAGGATCCGGTGGGCGGTCGACCGGGGGAGCTGGACACGAGGCGCCAGCTGCGCCAGCGACGCGCCGTCGCGGCCGGAGGCGGCGATCGCCTTGAGCAGCGCAGCGGCGCGCCGGATCGCCTGCGTGCCGTCGGGGTTCGATGCACGAGCCGCCGCCGTATTCGGCCTGGCTTCCGATTCCATGGTCGATTCGATCTCCCTCATGATCGCCCATATTATGGGACAAAAGGACGACTGCGGCAGCGCTCCGGATCTTTCGTTATCGCCTCTGTTGCGGTATAACCCCGTTTGTCGCAGCGGATCGATCGAATCGCCCCGATCGATAGTGTCCCATATATCGGGACAACGAATTGCGATCATCGACCCACCGGACCGAACGCAATGGAGACAGACATGACCGATCGATCCTTCAGCGGGCCCGCGGCACCGGCCCGCCGTCGCAGGCTGCTTTCGAAGATCGCGGCCGCTTCGCTCGCCTTGGCCGGCGCGACGCTGCCGATGGCGGCCGGCGCCCAGGCGGACGCCTTTCCGAGCCGGCCGGTCAAGCTGGTCGTTCCGTTCGGTGCGGGCGGCTCCGACGTGATCGCCCGGGTGTTCGCCGACAAGCTGACGCCGCTGCTCGGCCAGCCGGTGATCGTCGAGAACAAGCCCGGCGGCGGCGGCCTCGTCGGCGCGCAGTACGTGGCGAACAGCTCGCCCGACGGCTACACGATGCTCTGGCTGGGCGGCGGCAGCCTGACGCCGGTACTGCGCAAGGACCTGAAGTTCAGGATCCTCGAGGAACTCGATTCGGTCGTCAGCATCGCGCGCGGCGGCATGACCTTCATGGTCGGCGAAGCGGTGCCGGCGAAGAACTTCGCGGAATTCGTCGCCTACGCGCGCGACAACCCGGGCCGGCTCAACTTCTCGCACACGGCGGCGAGCATCCTGCTGTCGACCGAGATGTTCAAGCGCGAGGCCGGATTCGACGCCGTCGCGGTCGCTTACAAGGGCTCGTCGCAGGTGATGACGGCGCTGCTGTCCAACGAGATCCAGATGGCGATCGACGTGCCGCTGTTCTACATGCCGATGATGAAGGAAGGCAAGATCCGGCCGATCGTGCACGGCGGCCACGAGCGCTCGCCGTCGCTGCCCGACGTGCCGACGCTGGCCGAGGTCGGGATCAAGGACCTGACCTTCGAGTTCTCCTACGGGATCTGGGTCGCGGCCGGCACGCCGGCGCCGATCGTCGAGAAGCTCAACGCCGCGTTCAACGAGGTGCTGCGCGACGCCGACGTGCGCGAACGCCTGGCGCAGGCCGGCGTCGTGCCGACCGGCGGCGGCGTCAACGTCCATGCCGAACAGACCGCCGCCGAGCAGGCGATGTGGGCGCGCGCCGCGAAGACGATCGGTTTCGAACCTTGAGCCGGCCGATGTTCTCGCTGCAGGGCAAGGCCGTCGTCGTCACCGGCGGCGGGCGCGGGATCGGCCGCGCGATCGCGGACGCGATGGCGCGTTGCGGCGCCGCGGTCGTGATCACCGGGCGCTCGTCGGAGACGCTGGACGCTGCGGCCGCGCAGCTGCGCGAGAGCGGCGCCGAGGTGCTGGCGCTGGCGGCCGACATCACGCGCGCCAAGGACATCGACCGCATCGTCGCCGAAACGCTGGCGCGCTTCGGTCGCATCGACGGCTGGGTCAACAATGCCGGCAGCGCCGACCCCGACGACGTCGGCCCGCTGCTGTCGATCCGCGAGGACCAGTGGGATCGCGTCGTCGACCTGAACCTCAAGTGGACCTTCTTCGCGGCGCAGGCGGCGGCGCGTGCGATGCGCGACGGTGGCGGCTCGATCGTCAACATTTCGTCGCGCAGCGCCTCGTACCCGAATCCGGGCACCGGCCACTACGGCGCGGCGAAGGCCGGCGTCGAGAACCTGACCCGCACGATGGCTGCTGAATGGGGGCACCTGAAGATCCGCGTCAACGCCGTGGCGCCCGGCGTCGTCATGACCGAGGAACTGGCGAAGACGCTGAATACCGAAAGCCGGATACGGCGCCAGGCCGAAACCGTGCCGATGCAGCGGATCGGACGACCCGACGACATCGGCCCGCTGTGCGCCTTCCTGGTGTCCGACGAGGCCTCGTGGACGACGGGCGCCGTGATCCCGGTCAACGGCGGCAGCATCGTGCCGCTCGGCTACCTGAGCTACCTGCATCGGGTCAATCGGGACATCGGCTGAACCGCAGGGAGAACGCAACATGGATTTTCGTTGGTCCGCCGAGCAGGACGCGCTGCGCGAAAGGGTCCGGTCGCTGCTGCGCCGCGAACTGCCCGACGACTGGGATGCGCTGTGCCGTCACGGGCCCGGCTCGAAGGAGCAGACCGAGTTCTCGCTGCGCTTCTGTCCAAAGCTGGCCGAGGCCGGGCTGCTGGTGCCGCACTGGCCCCGCCAATGGGGCGGCGACGACCGGCCGGCCTGGGAGCACTTCATCATCGGCGAGGAGCTGTGGGCAGCCGGCGAACCGCGCGGCCCGCAGTACATGAACGTCAACTTCATCGGCCAGACGATCATCCGCTTCGGCAGCGAAGCCCAGAAGCATCACTACCTGCCCGAAATGGCCGCCGGCCAGGCGATCTGGTGCCAGGGGTTCTCGGAGCCGTCGGCCGGCTCCGACCTGGCCGCGCTGCGAACGCGCGCCGAGCCGCGCGGCGATCGCTACCTGATCAACGGCTCGAAGGTCTGGACTTCGTACGCGGGCCTGGCCAAGCACTGCTTCCTGCTCGCCCGCACCGGCGACAGCGGCCGAAGCGGGATCGCCATCTTCCTGGTACCGATGGACACGCCGGGCATCACGGTGCGGCCGATCCCGTCGTTGATCGGCGACGGCGACATCCACGAAGTCTTCTTCGACGACGTCGACGTGCCGGCCGACTGCCGGCTCGGCGAGGAGGGCCAGGCCTGGTCGATCATCGGCTGGGCGTTGTCGCACGAGCGGGTCGGGATCGCCCGCTATGCGTTCTCGCGCCGCGTGCTCGACCGGATGGTTCGTTCGCTGCAGCAGGACGGTCGCTTCGACGATCCGATCGTCCGCTTCCGCGCGGGCCAGGCGCTCGCCGCCTGCGAGGCCGCGCGCATCCTCGTCTATCGCGTCGTCGACCAGCGCGCCCGCGGACTGCCGCCCGACGCGGGCTCGAACCTGGCGCGCGTGGCGGTCATCGCCGCCGACCACGCAGTGGCCGACTTCGGCAACGACTTCCTCGGCGACAGCTACAGCGGCACCGCGTTCCCGCTGCACCTGGCGCACCACGAGCGCGCGATCGCGGCCGGCATCGCCTCGGGCGCGGCCGAGATCCAGCTGAACCTGGTCGCCTTCAATCACCTCGGACTGCCCAGGGAGGCGCGCGCATGAACTTCGAGGCTTCCGAGGATCTTCGCGCGTTCATGTCGGCGGTCGAACGGCTGGCGGCGCATCGGGCGATCGGACTGTCCGGCCCTGCCGCACGTTTCCGCTACGGCAGCGATCTCGCACAGGAGCTCGAGGCGTCGGGCTTTCTCGACTGCATGTCCGTCGACGAGCTGGGCAGCCTGGCCGCCGCGTCGATGATCATCGAGCTGTCACGACTGCCCGAGTGCGTGGAAGTCGTGGCCGCAAGCCTGGTCGCGCCGCAACTGCCTCTTCAGGTGCCGCGTCCGCTCGCGCTGCTGTGGGACGACCGGCGCCGTCCGGCACGCTTCCTGCCGATGGCCCGCGCCGTCATCGCCGTGCGCGGCGAGATCGTCGAATTCGCCGAGCTGCGCGACGGCGACGCGGTCGAGATCGTCAGCAGCTTCGCCTATCCGATGGGCGTCCTGCGCGAGCCGGACGCGCTCGAATGGCAGGTGCTCGATCGCCCCGACGCCAGCGCGCTGCGCACGCACTGGCGGATCGGCATCGCGTCCGAGCTCGTCGGCTGCCTGGGCGCCGGGCTCGACGCCGTCGTCGACTACGTGAAGGAGCGACGCCAGTTCGGCCGGCCGCTCGGGTCCTTCCAGGCGATCCAGCACCGGCTCGCCGAATGCGCAACGCTGATCGAAGGGGCTCGCTGGCTGACGCTGAAGGCGGCCGACACGGCCAGCCCGATCGACGTGGCCGTCGCGATCGGACATGCGCAGCAGGCCACCGCAAAGGTCTGCCACGACCTGCACCAGTTCATGGGCGCCATGGGCCTCACGCTCGAACACCCGCTGCATCGATGGACCTACCGCGCGCGGCTGCTGCGCGCCGAACTCGGCGGCGCCGAGCACCACTTCTCCATCGCGGCCGACGCGGCCTGGGGCAGCCCTGCAGGAGCACACGCACGATGAAGCGCTTGCCGCTGACCGGAATCAAGGTCCTGGACCTGAGCAGGATCCTCGCCGCGCCGCTGGCCGCCCAGTCGCTGGGCGATCTCGGCGCCGAAGTCATCAAGATCGAACGCCCGGGCCGTGGTGACGAGGCGCGCCGCTGGGGGCCGCCGTTCCTCAAGGATCGCAACGGCGCCGACACCCGCGAAGCCCCGATGTACCTGAGCGCCAACCGGAACAAGCGCTCGATCACGATCGACATCGCCTGCGCTGCGGGCCAGGAACTGGTCAGGAAGCTCGTCAGGCATTCGGACGTACTGATCGAGAACTTCAAGGTCGATGACCTGAAGCGCTACGGCCTCGACTACGCGTCGCTGCGCGAGGTGAATCCGCGCCTGATCTATTGCTCGGTCACCGGCTTCGGCCAGACCGGCCCGTACGCGAAGCTCCCCGGCTACGACACGGTGTTCCAGGCGATGAGCGGGATGATGAGCGTGACCGGCCTGCCCGACGGCGTGCCGGGCGGCGGCCCGATGAAGACCGGCCCGAGCCTGGCCGACTTCATGGCCGGCCAGTTCGCGACGGCCGGCATCCTCGCCGCGCTCTACGAACGCGACACCTTCTCGGGCGAGGGCCAGCACATCGACATCGCGCTGCTCGACTGCACGATCGCCGCGCAGTCTCACTACGTGTCGACCTACCTTGCGACCGGCGTCGTCCCGCAGCGCCGGGGCACCGAAGGCAATGGCGGCATCCCGTCGCAAGCCTTTCCGTGCGCAGATCGAAGCATCGTCGTGATCTGCGGCAGCGAAGCCCAGTACCGCGACTTCTGCCGCGTGCTGCGCCATCCGGAACTGGCCGACGATCCGCGTTTCGCGAGCAACGCCGACCGGCTCGCGCACCGGCGCGAACTGGCCGAAACCTTCGGTGCGCTGACCCGCGAATGGCAGTCCGACGAGTTGCTCGCCGAGCTCGAACGCGCCGGCATCCCGGCGGGGCCGATCAACACCTATCCGGAGGTGTTCGCCGATCCGCAGGTCCTGCACCGCGGGCTGACCCTCGAGGCCGAGCACCCGCAGGCCGGCAAGGTGAAGTTCTGCGCAAGCCCGATCCGCTTCACCGGCGTCGAGCCGCCGCCGCCGATGGCGCCGCCGGTCCTCGGGCAGCACACCGACGAGGTGCTGCGCGAGGTGCTCGGCCTGGACCCGGCGCAGATCGCGCAACTGCGCGAGCAGAAGGCGATCTAGGGCCCTGGGAGGCTGTCGGAGTACGGGAAGGGGCCGCGTTCGATCAGCGCATCGACGACCAGCGCCCCCTCGCCCTCCGACCCGAGCAGCACCGGGTTCAGGTCGATGGAGGCGACGGACCCCTCGGCTCGTCGCATCAGCTCGCCGACCCGCACGCCCAGCTCGCACAGTGCGTTCAGGTCCATCGGCGGCTCGCCCCGGACGCCTGCGAACAGCGGCGCCACGCGCAAGCGCTGCAGCGCCCTGCGCGCGTCCCGGAGCGTGAACGGCGGGACCAGCAGACAGAAATCGGGCAGCGCCTCGATGTACTTCCCTCCGTCGCCGATCATGATCACCGGACCGAAGTCCTTGTCGAAGCGCGCGCCGATCGCGAACTCGCGGCGCCCGCGGGCCATCCGCGCGACGATCACGCCGCGGGCCGGGATTTCGAGCTTCTCCATCCCGCGCACGCAGGCTTCCCAGGCTTTGCGAACCTCGCCTTCGGTCCTGCAGTCGAGAAAGACGAGGCCGTGCTCGGACTTGTGCAGGAGCTCTTCCGAGCAGGCCTTGACCGCGACCGGTGAATCGAAACGTCGCCAGGCCGCCACCGCCTGCTCCGCGTCCATGCACAGTTCGTGCTCGACCACCGGCACCTGCTGCGAGGCAAGGAAGGCGAGACTGCACGACTCGTCGAGAAAGCGCTCAGGCCCGGCGGGCAGGCGCAGCGGCTCCGCCGGCCCGACGGCTGCCGCAGGCGACGGGTCGCGCATCAGCCGAAGGTGACGCGTCACCTGGTCCAGCGCGATCAGCGCCTGCCGTTCGGTCGTGAAGCTCACGAGGCCTCGCGCCCGGAACGGCTCGAGGATGGAAGGCAGCGTCGCGGTGACGATGACCGTCTTCCCGGCGCGCGCCTCGAAGGCCGCGACGTCGGCAGCGATTCGCTCGAGGTCGTAGCCTTCTCCTGCGACGGGGAGGCTGACCAGGACCACCTCGACCTGCGGGTCCTCCTCGACCGCTTCGAGCACCTCGCCGATGCAGCCGCTGTTGCCGAGCAAGGCCGTCGTGAGATCGATCGGATTGGCGCTCGTGGCGAACGAGGCCAGGCTCTCGCCGATCTTCGCCCGCGCTTGCGGCGACAGCGTCGCGAGCTCCAAACCGAGTTCGTCGGCCACGTCGGCCGACATCACGCAGGAGGAGCCGCTGTTGCTGATGACGACCAGGCGCCGCCCCGGCGCAGCCCTGGGCGCGAGGTAGAGCTCGGTTGCGAGCACGATGCTGGCCACGTCGGGTGCCCGCCAGATCGCATGGCGCTCGAGGAATGCATCGACGACCGCGTCGTCGTTCACGAGTGCGCCGGTATGCGAGCGCGCCGCCGCAGTGCCACCCGGGCTGCGCCCGGCCTTCAGCGCGAGCATCGGCACGCCGCGGGCACGCGCGATGGCCGCCGCCTCGGCAAGCAGCCCGGGGTTCCGGATGCTTTCCATGTACAGGACCACCAGCCGGACCTCCGGGTCCTGGACGACGCTCAACGTCAGTTCGGGGACCGACAGATCGGCCTCGTTGCCGGTGGCGAGCACGTACCTGACCCCGACACCCCGTTCCCGGAGAAACGAATAGAGCGCGGCGCTCGTGGCCCCGCTCTGGCTGACGATGGCAACCGGTCCGTCCTCGGGGGGCACCTGGGTGAACATCGTGCTGAAGTTCGCCACGGCGCCCGTGCAGAAGTTCGCGAGTCCCTGGGAATTCGGACCGACCAGGCGCATGCCTGCGCGCGCCGCCACCTGAACCAGTTCGTCCTGCAGTTCCAGCCCTCGTGCGCCCGTTTCCGCGAAGCCCGAGCTGAGGATGACGGCCGTGCCCACGCCCTTCGTTGCGCAGTCGCGCACCGACTCGGCGACCGCCTCCCCTGCCACGGCGATGATCGCCATCTGCGGCGCCTCGGGCAGGGCCGCGATGCTCGGATAGCAGCGCAGGCCTTGCACGGTTTCCCGGCCCGGATTCACCGGGTAGATCTTCCCGCGGTAGCCGAAACGTCGCAGGTAGTCGACGGGCCTGCCGCCGACCTTGTTCCTGTCGTTGGACGCACCGACGATGGCGATCGAACTCGGGCTCAGCGCGGACGCGAGGCCTCCCGTCTTGTTGCAGGTCAACGCTTGCGCCGCTCCAGGAATGCTTGCATCACCCGCTGCGGGTCGCCCTGCGCATAGCACTCGGTCTGCGCCTTGATGGCTGCGCGCAGCGCAGCATCGAAGCCCGCCTGCGTGAGCGCGCGAAACTGCTGCTTCGACACGCGCACCGGCGTTGCCGGCAGCTCCGCCATCTCCCGGGCTCGTTCGAGCGCGAGCGCGAGCACGTCCTGGCCGTCCGCAAGTTCGGAGACCAGCCCGATCTCGTATGCTCGTCGCCCGTCGATCAGCCGGCCCGTCAGCGACAGCCCGATGTTGTGCGTCAGGCCCACGTGCAGCGTCATCAGGTAGGAGCCGACGATGCTGGCCAGTCCGGCCTTGATCTCGGGCTGGCCGATACGGGTATCGGGCGAAATCACGCGCCAGTCGGCGCACAGCGCGATCTGGAATCCTGCACCGGCCGCGACGCCGTTGATGGCCGCCACGCAGGGCTTGTCGAGGTCGCGGACCGCCTGGTACATCGCATGCTGGGCGGTCAGCCACGCTTCGATCTGCCCGATTTCCAGCGCGGCGGCTTCATCGAGGTCCTGGCCCGCGCAGAATGCGCGATCGCCGGCCCCGGTCAGGACGATCGCGCCAACCGAATCGTCGCGATCGAAGCGGCGCAGCGATTCCGTCAGTTGCGACCGCAGCGCGCCGTTCACGGCATTGAGCCTGTCCGGACGGTCGAGCGTGACGACGGCGATGCGGTCCTCCATCGCCACGGAAACGGCAGGTTCGCTCATGTCGATCTCAGACGTAGGCCGGCCCCTCGATTGCCGGATAGGCATCGAAGAAATCCTCGTCGACCGCGACACCGATGCCCGGCTCGTCCAACGGCAGCACGCAGCCGTCCTCGCCGATCCGGTAGGGCGTCGAGACGAGCTCGTCTCGCAGCAGGTTCACCTTCGCGACGTCGGCCTCGAAATAGCCGGCGTTGTCGATGGCAGCGAGGAAGTGGATCGTGGCCGCCATGTTGATTCCGGACATCGCACTGTGCGGGCAGACCGGAAGCTTGTACGCCGAGCCCATCGCCGCGATCCGCAAGCCTTCGGTGATCCCGCCCGTCTTGGACAGATCCGGCTGGAGGATGCCGATGCTTCCGTCCTCGATGACCCGGTGGAATTCGAAGCGCGTGTAATGGTTCTCCCCGGCGGCGAGCGGCACGCGACCGAACGACATCGCCGTCCTGTAGCTGCGGTGGTCGTGCGCAGGAAACGGCTCTTCGAGCCACGCCACGTTGCAGGCATCCAGTCCGGGCATCGCGGAACGCGCGTCGGCAAGCGTGTAGCCGCAGTTCGCGTCCGTCAGGATCGTGAGTCGATCGCCGAAAGCCTCGCGGACGGCGGCCACCCGTGCGAGGTCGGCGGACACTTCGTCGCCCACGCGCAGCTTGACGGCCTGGTAGCCGCTTTCGAGCAGCGGGCGCACCTCGTCCACCAGCGCTTGCGGTGCCTGGTAGCCCAGGGCCACGCCCCCCGCGTAGGCCGGAATCGGCTTGCGGGCGCCGCCCAGGAGCCGGTAGAGCGGCCAGCCCGTCGCCTTTCCGCGGATGTCCCACAGCGCCATGTCGATCCCGCTCATGGCCATGCTCGCGGCTGCGCCCATGCCGTGGCTTCCGAGCTGCATCTTGTAGATGCGTGCCCAGACGCCGACCACGTCCGAAGCGTCCATGTCCAGCACGAGCTGGCGCAGCGTCGTGTTCACCAACCGCGCGATCGCCGTATGGGAGCGCCCGTGGTGGGATTCCCCATAGCCGACGAGCCCGCCGGCCGTCGTGACCTTGACGATGACCGCATCGCGCTTTACTGCCCGACCGATCCCGAGGACGACGTTTGCGTCCTCGGGCAGCGGGTACGACACCGCGTGCGCGGTGATGTCGACGATCCGCAGGTCGTCGCCGGTGCCGCCCGACGCGGCGGGCTTGTCGTTCCCGGCCATACCGCGTCAGTTCACCTTGATGTTGGCCGCCTTGACGATCTCGCCGGCTTTCTTCCGCTCGGCGGCGATGTACTCGGCGAACTGCTCGGGCGTGTTGCCGACCGGCTGCAGGCCCTGCTGAAGGAACTTCTCCCGAACATCGGGCAGCTCCAGGATCCGGACGATTTCCCGGTGCAGCTTGTCCACGATGGGCTTCGGCGTTCCCGCCGGCGCCACGATCCCGTACCAGGTTCCGGTCTCGAACCCGGGCAGCCCCGACTCGGAGACGGTCGGGACGTCGGGCAGGTTCGAAACCCTTTCCTTCGAAGTCACCGCGATCGCCCTGAGCTTCCCGGCCTTCACGTGCGGGATCAGCGTGACCATGTTGTCGAGCATCGCCTGCACCTGACCGCCCAGCAGGTCGGCCGTGGCCGGCGCGCTGCCCTTGTACGGCACGTGCAGGGACTTCATGTCGGCGGTCATGTCCAGGTACTCGCCGCCCAGATGCTGTGCGGTTCCGGGGCCACCGTTGCCCACGAGGAACTTGCCGGGCTGCGATTTGACGAGCGCGACGTACTCCTGGAAATTCTTGACCGGCACCGAAGGATGGGTGACCAGCAACAGCGGCGCGCTGACCAGTTGCGTGATCGGCGCAAAGTCCTCGATCGAGTCGTAGGTCAGGTTCGAATAGACGTGCGGGTTGACGGCCATGAAGCCGGCCGCGACCAGCAGCAGCGTGTAGCCGTCCGGCGCGGCACGCGCACCGGCTTCCGCGCCGATGTTCCCACCGGCGCCCGGCCGGTTGTCGACGACCACCGGCTGTCCCCAGCTTTCCTGCAGCTTCTGCCCGACCGTGCGCGCCAGCATGTCGGTGGCGCCCCCGGCCGAGAACGGAACGATGATCCTGATCGGCTTCTCGGGGTACTCCGCCGCCTGGGCGGGAATCGCTGCAGCGACCGAAAAGCAGGCGAGGACCGCGCTCGCCGCCAGGCGCTTCACGCTTTGCCAGGACTTCATGACCGTCTCCCTCGTTGTATGCACCGAAGAAATCCGTCGCAAGTCTACTCGCTCGCGTGGCCGCGTTACCCTGCGTAATCGGCATATCAGATATGCCCGATGCTGCAGGCCAGCAGCCCCGGCCGCGGCCCAACGGAGGACGACCGTGCAGTTGAAGAGACTCGAGCTTTTCGCCCTCGTTGCCGAGCTCGGTTCGCTGTCCAAGGCGGCGGCTGCCGCGGACACGACGCAGCCTCACGTGAGTCGCCAGATCGCCCGGCTCGAGGCTCAATGGGGCGACCGGCTCTTCGAGCGCACCGGTCGCGGCGTCGCGCTGACGGACTTCGGCAGGCGCGTCGAGCCCGAGGTCCGCCTGCTGCTTGCGCAAGCCCGGCAACTGGCGGCGGCGGTCGAGAACGTCTCCGGCGTTCCGTCCGGCACCGTCGACCTCGGCGTCGTTCCCTCGGTTGCGTCGCGGCTGCTTCCGCGGCTTCTCCGCGACCTGCGCGAGAAGGCGCCCCGCGTTCGGCTGCGCTTCACGGAAGACTTCACCGGCACGCTCGAGGAGCGGCTGGCGTCCGGGCACCTGGACATGGTGGTGATGAACCGCTACGGAGAAGCGCCGCGCACGGGCGAGGACGTGCTGGGCTTCGTCGACACGCTGCTGATCGGTCGACCGAACGATCCGCGGGTCAAGGGCCAGGTCGTGCAGTTCCGGCAACTGGCCGGACTGCCGCTGGTGCTGCCGCCGATGCCGAACGGGCTGCGGACCTTCCTGGATCGGCAGGCCCGGCAATACGGCTTCAAGATCCAGGTCGAACTCGAAGTGAACAACCTGGCGACGATGATGAACGTTGCCGCAAGCGGCGAAGCGTTCACGCTTGCGCCCGAGATCGCGCTGGGCGGGCCGGCGAGTGCCGGCCCCGTCGGTGCATGGCGTCTGCGCAATCCGGGCATCAGGCGCTCGATATCGCTGAAGCTCTCGACGCACCACCCGCTGTCGAGCGCGGCGCGCCTCGTCGCGCTGCGGGTGCGGGCGCTCACGTCCGAGCTGCTGTCGAATCGCAGCGCCCGTGCGAGCGCTACCTCTGTCGAGCAGGGGCGTGCGGGCGCAAAGGCCGACTGATCGACCTCGTTGACAGCGCCGTCGCCGACTCCCTATGATTCGCCGAA
>JAAZBL010000451.1 GCA_012513825.1 Limnobacter sp.
GCAGGCCCCGCGCCTGCCCGGCGCCGGCCTGCCCTGGCTCGCCGAGCGGCGTCGCGAGGCGATCGAGCGCTTCGCCGAGCTCGGCTGGCCGTCGAGCAAGCTCGAGGACTGGCGCCATACCTCGCTGTTGTTCCTCGGCGATGCCGATTTCGCCCCGCCGGCCTGGGGGCAGCGCAGCGTCGACGACGCGATTCGCGCAACGGTCGCCGGCCTGCGGGCCGACGACGAGAACGGTCACTGGCTGGTCTTCGTCGACGGCCGGTTCGAGCCGTCGCTGTCGCGCGTCGGTGCGTTGCCGGCGGGCGCCGAAGTCGCGGCGCTGTCCGAGCTGCTCGATCGGGCGCCCGACTGGCTCGAAGCCTCGTTCGGCGATGCCGCCGCCGAGCAGGCGCCGCAGGCGCTGAACGCGGCCTTCGCCGCCGACGGCGCGGTCGTCCGGCTGGCGCCCGGGGTCGCCGTCGACGAGTCGATCAACCTGGTGTTCATCGCCGCGAGCGGCGGTGCGGCCAGCCACCCGCGCAACTTCGTCGTGGCCGGCGCCGGTGCGCAGGCCACGATCGTCGAGCACTATCCGGGCATCGGGGCGCAGCCGGACACCGGCACGCAAGCGGCGTCCGCGACGGCCGCCGGCGCGGCCGACGGCGGCGCGGCGACGCTGACGAACGTCGTGACCCGCATCGAAGTGCACGCCGACGCACGGATCACGCACCTGAAACTGCAGCAGGAACATCCGGAGGCGATCCATCTCGCCGCCATCGACGCGGTCCAGGGGCGCGGCTCGAGCTTCGCCTCCCATTCGATGTCGTTCGGCGCGCGCCTCGCGCGCAACGACATCACCACGCGCTTCGACGGCGAGGCCTGCGAGACGCTGTTCAACGGGCTGTACCACGTCGACGGCAAGCGCCACGTCGACCACCACACGCGGATCGACCACGCGCAGCCGCGCGGCACCAGCCGCGAGTACTACCGCGGGATCCTCGACGACGCCGCTCGCGGCGTGTTCACCGGCCGGATCCTGGTCGGCCCGGGTGCGATCCGGACCGACGCCGTGCAGCGTACCGACAGCCTGCTGCTGTCGCCGCGCGCCGAGACCGACGCACGCCCCGAGCTCGAAATCTACGCCGACGACGTCAAGTGCGCGCACGGTGCGACGGTCGGCCAGCTCGACGAGGCCACGCTGTTCTACCTGCGCACGCGCGGCATCGGCGAAACCGAGGCGCGCAACCTGCTGACCTACGCATTCGCCGTCGAGGCGCTGCTGCGCATCGAGCTGTTGCCGCTGCGCCGGCGCGCCGGCGCAGCGATCCGCGCGCGTCTGCCGGGTGCCGAATCGATGGAGGCGCTTCGATGAGCGCGCCGATGGCTACGAGGACACCGCAATGAGTGCCGTCATCCAGCAGCAAGCGACGGCCGGCGGGCTCGAGGCCCGCGCCGCCGATTTCCCGATCCTCGCGCGGCCGGTGCGCGGCCGGCGCCTCGTCTACCTCGACAATGGCGCGACCACGCAGAAGCCCGAGCAGGTCATCGAAGCCGAGCGCGCGTTCTATCGCGAGGCGAACGCGAACATCCATCGCGGCGTGCACTGGCTGTCGCAGCATGCGACCGACCTCTACGAGCTCGCGCGCGAACGCGTGCGCGGGCTGCTGAATGCCGCGCACGCCGACGAGATCGTCTTCACCCGCGGCACGACCGAGGCGATCAACCTCGTCGCGCAGAGCTGGGCGCGCACCCAGCTGAAGCCCGGCGACGAGATCGTGCTCACGACGATGGAGCACCACTCGAACATCGTGCCCTGGCAGCTCGTCTGCGAGCAGACCGGCGCCGTGCTGAAGGTCGTGCCGATCACCGATGCCGGCGAGCTCGAGCCGGGCGCCTACGAAGCGCTGCTCGGCGAGCGCACGCGGCTCGTCGCGCTGGTCCATGTGTCGAACGCGCTGGGCACGGTCAATCCGGTGCGCGAAATGGTCGAGCGTGCGCACGCGGTCGGTGCGATCGTGCTCGTCGACGGCGCGCAGGCGGTCGCGCACCAGCCGGTCGACGTGCAGGCGCTGGGCTGCGACTTCTACGCGTTCTCGGGCCACAAGCTCTACGGGCCGACCGGCACCGGCGCGCTGTACGGGCGGCGCGAGCTGCTCGCGGCGATGCCGCCCTGGCAGGGCGGCGGCGACATGATCCGCACCGTCGCCTTCGAGGGCAGCACCTGGGCCGATCCGCCGCAGCGCTTCGAAGCGGGCACGCCGAACATCGCAGGCGCCGTCGGCCTGGCGGCCGCGATCGACTACGTTCGCGGGATCGGGCTCGAGCGGATCGCCGCGCACGAGGCGGCACTGCTCGCACACGCCACCGAGGCGCTCGGTGCCGTGCCGGGCGTGCAGCTGATCGGCACGGCCGCCGACAAGGCGGGCATCGTCTCCTTCGTCGTCGACGGGATCCACCCGCACGACCTCGGCACGATCCTCGACAGCGAGGGGGTCGCGATCCGCGCCGGCCACCACTGCGCGATGCCGGTCATGACGCGCTTCGGCATTCCCGGCACGGCGCGCGCTTCGTTCGCGCTGTACAACGGCGAGCGCGACGTCGCGGCGCTGGTCGAGGCGATCGCCAAGGCGCAACGGATGTTCGGCACGAGGAGCGACGCATGAACGCAGCACACGGCGGTGGCATCGCTCACGCGGACCTGCGCGAGCTTTACCAGGAAGTGATCTTCGATCACAACCGCATGCCGCGGAACTTTCATCCGATGCCCGAGGCCGATCACGTGGCCGACGGGCACAACCCGCTGTGCGGCGACCAGTTGACCGTCTACCTGCGCCTCGAAGACGGTCGCGTCGCCGATGTCAGCTTCGTGGGACACGGCTGTGCAATCTCGAAGGCGTCTGCCTCGTTGATGACCGAGGCGGTCAAGGGCCGGCCGGTCGCCGAGGTCGAAGCGCTGTTCCACGATTTCCACGCATTGCTGACCGAGGAAGCGCCCGAGCGCGACTTCGGCAAGCTTCAGGTGCTGGCCGGCGTGCGCGAGTTTCCGGCGCGCGTCAAGTGCGCAACGCTCGCCTGGCACACGCTGCACAACGCGCTCAGCGGTGCCCGCGAGACGGCCAAGACCGAATAGGGAGTGACTATGGGCAATCGAATGCACGAGATCACGCGGGTCGAGCTGACCCGCGACTGCACGGCGACGATGGTCCCGTGGGGCAGCGCGACCACGCTGCCGGCCGGCAGCCGCGCCGACATCACGCAGCGGCTCGGCGGAAACTTCACCGTGATGGTCGGCGGCAACCTGTACCGCATCGCGGGTGCCGACGCCGACGCGCTGGGCCTGGATCCCGAAGACGCCGGCGATGCCGGCTATGCCGATCACGAAGAGCTCGGCGATCCGGCCGAACGCACCGTCGATTCGATCGAGGCGGCGGCCTGGCGTCGGCTTGCCACCTGCTACGACCCGGAGATCCCGGTCGACATCGTCAACCTGGGCCTGGTCTACCTGTGCCAGGCGATCCCGCTGCCCGACGGCGGTTTCCGGCTCGACGTGCGAATGACGCTGACCGCTCCGGGCTGCGGCATGGGTATGACGATCGCCGACGAGGCGCGCGAAAAGCTGCTGACGATTCCCGGCGTCGAGGACGTCGACGTCGATCTCGTCTGGGATCCCCCCTGGAACCGCGAGATGATGAGCGAGGCGGCCCGCCTAGAGATGGGTATGATGTAACCGAAGTACACCTTCGAGCAGCAACGCCGGCGGCCCCTGCCGGGCCGTCGCCGTTGCGGGGGGAGCGGGAGATGCACGACATCGTCGGCAGACTGCTGGCCGACCATCTCGACCTGCAGCGGCTGGTCCGCCTGCTGCAGACACGACCGGTGCTGCATGCCGACCCTTTGGCCCCCAACATCGGGCTGCTGGTCGATGCACTGTTCTACCTGACCCACTACCCGGATCTTCGGCATCACGCGCTCGAAGACCGCATCGCCGGGCGCCTGCTCGAAAAGGGCGCGCTGGCGAGAGCGCAGGTCGCCGAGATCGAGGCGCAGCACGCGACGCTGGTCGACCAGGGCGTCGGGCTGCTGCGCGACCTCGAGTCGGCGGTGCGCGACGAAGGCATGCCGCGCGAACTGCTGGAGTCCAACGTCAGGCTCTACGCGCAACGCCTGCACGAGAACATGCTGACCGAAGAAGCGTCGCTGTTCCCGGTCGCGGTCGCGGCGCTCGAGCCCGGGGACTGGATTGCGATCGAGGGTCCGGCCGACCTCGGCGGGGCGGACCCGCTTTTTCCGACGCCGACCGAAAAGCGCTTCGAGCAGCTCCATCGCGCGATCGCCGACGAGGCCGGCTGCGACTGTCAACCCGACCCGAGCAGGCCGACGCAATGACCCGGCAGCGCGACACGGCTCCGAAATTCCTGAACCTGTTCGAGATCCGCTTTCCGGTCGGAGCGATCGCGTCGATCGGGCACCGGATCTCCGGCGTGCTGCTGATCCTTGCGCTGCCGCTGGCCGCGCAGGCGCTCGAGCGCTCGCTGCACAGCGAGGCCGAGTTCCGTGCGCTGCTCGCGATGCGTGCGTCGCCCTGGGCGTCGATCGCGACCGCCGTCGTCGCCTGGGCGATCGCGCATCACCTGCTGGCCGGGATCCGGCACCTGCTGATGGACCTCGGTGTCGGCCACCGGCTCGCGGCCGCGCGCGCCAGTGCCTGGTTCGTCAACGTCGCGGCGCTTGCCGTCGCGATCGCGATTCTTGCCGCAGGTCTCTGGAGCGGAGGGGCGCGATGAGGGTTTTCTCGGGCCAGCGTGCGTGGCTGCTGCAGCGCGTGAGCGTGCTGCTGGTGCTGGTGCTGCTCGCCGTGGGCGGGTTGCGCCTGCTGTTCTGGCCGGCGCCGAGCTACGAGGACTGGCGAAGCTTCGCGTCGAGCGCACATGGCGCCGTACTGATCGTGCTGTTCTTCGGAGCAGTGGCGCTGCACGCCTGGGTCGGCGCACGCGACGTCGTGCTCGACTACCTGCAGCACCGCGCAGTGCGCTTCGCGGTGCTGCTGCTGGTCGCGACGATGCTCGTCGCCGTCACGCTGCGGGTGCTGTTCGTGCTGGGAGGGCAGATCGCGTGAAACTCCGGATATACCGGTTCGACCCGGACACCGATTCGCGGCCGCGGATGCAGGATTTCGACGTGCAGCCCGGCCCCACCGACCGGATGCTGCTCGACCTGCTGATGCGCGTGCGCCAGGTCGACGACAGCGTGTCGTTTCGCCGCTCGTGCCGCGAAGGCGTCTGCGGCTCCGACGCGATGAACATCAACGGCCGCAACGGGCTCGCCTGCATCCAGCCGCTGGCGTCGCTGAAGGAACCGGTCGTGCTGCGACCCTTGCCCGGGTTTCCGGTCGTGCGCGACCTGATCGTCGACATGACGCAGTTCTTCGCTCACTACCACTCGGTGCGGCCCTGGCTGATCAACGACCAGCCGCCGCCCGAGCGCGAGCGGCTGCAGAGCCCGGCCGATCGCGAGGCGCTCGACGGCCTCTACGAATGCATCCTGTGCGCCTGCTGCTCGGGCTTCTGTCCGTCGTACTGGTGGAATCCCGACAAGTTCGTCGGGCCCGCCGGGCTGCTGCAGGCCTACCGCTTCATCGCCGACAGCCGCGACACGGCCACGGCCGAGCGCCTCGACTTCCTCGACGACGTCTACCGCCTCTATCGCTGCCGCACGATCATGAACTGCACCGAGGTGTGCCCGAAGGGGCTCAGCCCCTCGCACGCGATCGAGCGCATCCGTCGCACGATGGTCGAGCGGTCCTCGTAGCCGAACCGGGGCGAATCTTCGCGCGCCGCGATCCGCCCCGGCTATAGTTCGGCATGGTCATCGATTCGCTTGCAAGGATGTTCGGCGCCCCCCGTGCGGTCGACTGGTGGCGCGGTGTCGACGACATCTGGCGCTGGGGCGCCCGGGTTCGCGAGATCTGGGCCTACGACGCCGCCAGTCCGGCCGAGCAGGCGACGATCCGCCTGCGTCGCACGGCTGCCCTGCTCGAGCATGCGCGCACGCACTCGGCCTTCTTCCGCGCGCACTACCGCTACGTGGTGCCGGGCTGCACCGAACTGGCTTCGTACCCTCCGGTCACGCGCAAGCAGTTGATGGGCAGCTTCGACGACTGGGTCACCGACCCCGACATCCGGCTGACCGACCTGCTTTCGTTCGTCGCCGACCCCGCGCGGATCGCCGAACCCTATCTCGGCAAGTACGCCGTCTGGACCAGCTCCGGCACCACCGGCATTCCGGGCATCTACGTGCAGGATGCCGATGCGCTCGC
>JAAZBL010000452.1 GCA_012513825.1 Limnobacter sp.
ATGGAACGCGAACAAGCCTCGAAATTCCTGCAGGACCTGCTGCGCCTGATGATGAGCAAGGGCGGCTCGGACCTTTTCCTGACCGCCGAGTTCCCGCCGGCCTTCAAGATCGACGGCCGGCTGCAGGCGATCTCGAGCGTGCCGCTGACTGCGCAGCACACGATCGAACTGGCGCGCGCGGTGATGAACGACAAGCAGGCGGCCGAGTTCGAGGCGCACAAGGAGGTCAACTTCGCGATCAGCCCGTCGGGAATCGGGCGCTTTCGCGTCAACGCATTCATGCAGCTCGGCCGGGTCGGCATCGTGCTGCGCACGATCAATACCGAGATCCCGGACTTCGAGCAGCTCCAGCTGCCGTCGGTGCTGAGCGAGCTGGCGCTGACCAAGCGCGGGCTGATGATCGTCGTGGGCGCCACCGGCTCGGGCAAGTCGAACACGCTGGCCGCAATCATCGGCTACCGCAACGAGCACACGCAGGGGCACATCGTCACGATCGAGGATCCGGTCGAGTTCGTGCACCCGCACCGCAACTGCATCGTCACGCACCGCGAGGTCGGCGTCGACACCGAAAGCTGGGAAGTGGCGCTGAAGAACACGCTTCGGCAGGCGCCCGACGTGATCATGATCGGCGAGATCCGCGACCGCGAGACGATGGAACACGCGGTCGCCTTCGCCGAGACGGGTCACCTGTGCCTGGCCACGCTGCACTCGAACAGCGCGAACCAGGCACTCGACCGGATCATCAACTTCTTTCCGGAAGAGCGCCGCGCACAATTGCTGATGGACCTGTCGCTGAACCTGCGCGCGATCATTTCGCAGCGCCTGATTCCGCTGGCGACGGGCAAGGGCAGGGTGCCTGCCGTGGAAATCCTGCTGAACTCTCCGCTGATCGCCGACCTCGTCTTCAAGGGCGAGATCGGCCAGATCAAGGAGATCATGAAGAAGAGCCGCGAACTCGGGATGCAGACCTTCGACCAGGCCTTGTTCGATCTCTACGAGGCGGGGCGCATCAGCTACGAAGACGCGCTGCGCAACGCCGATTCGGTCAACGACCTGCGGCTGAACATCAAGCTGAACAGCAAGCGAACCGAACGCGACCTGAACGCCGGAATCGAGCACCTGGGCATCGTCTGACGGCGCCTGGCTGCGGGCGCCTGACCCGGGCGCGGTCGGCTTACTTGTAGCGGAAGCGGATCCGGCCCTTGGTCAGGTCGTAGGGCGACATCTCGAGCGTGACCCTGTCGCCGGCGAGCACGCGGATCCGGTTCTTCTTCATCTTGCCGGCGGCGTACGCCGAGATTTCGTGGCCGTTGTCCAGGCGGACACGGTACCGGGTGTCGGGGAGCACTTCCTCCACGACGCCTTGCATTTCGATAAGCTCTTCTTTCGCCATCTGATTCCTCCGAAGCATCGGTTCGCATCCGGCCCCTGGCCAGGCGGAGCCGACCGCTTGAGCGGCCATTGCGCCGGGCCGAGCCTGTCGGTGCTATCGTGCAGGCTGCGCTGCGGCAGCCAGGGCAGGCTGCGAACCTTGTCCCGGTCCGGATCGATATCTGGCCTGGGACCATTTCAACAAACCGCTCACCCGGGCAGTCCGGGGGCGGAACACGACAGCGGCGCGTACCACGCACCAGGGACCGATCGTGCGGCTGGCCATGGCCACCTGCCACGACCTGCCCCGGTGGCACCCGCCCGAATCCGCGCCGCTGTCCTGCGCGAAAGGCTTCGGGCCGGCGGGCAGTGCGCGCCAAGCGCGCCATGCCCGCGTCGAAGCGGAAGCGCCTGCGTCATGCGATCGCAGGTGTCCCGCTGGTCTTCGCTCGCTTCCTTGGACACGCGAGCGCAGGGTAATCGGCAATTATACGCCGAACGTGCCATTTTGGCAGCATTTTCGTGCACGGAGCCCGTACGGACCGCGTCGGGCGCCGCCCGTCGGCACGGGTTTGCCGGTGCCGACCCGGGTCTCCTATAACTGGCTGGTTTCGTAATAAAGCCGGCGCGCGCACCGACACGTTCCGGCCTGCAGCAAGGGGCCTTGCGGATGCGTTGGCATGCGCTCAGCGTCGTCGTGGTGGCGGCGATATCGACGATTCTCAGCGTGGGTTCGTGCCTGGCGGCGACGCCGGCCGCGGCCGACACCGTGGTGCTGCGCAACGGCGACCGGCTCAGCGGCCTGATCGTGCACCTGTCGCCGGAGACGCTGACCCTCGAGACGCGCTACGCGGGCGAGGTCAGGATCTCGCGCAGCGAGATCGCCAGCTTCGCGACTGCCGAACCGGTTCCCTATCTGGTGCAGGCGGGTGCCCGGCCGGTGCGCGCCGTGTTCGCGGCCGCCGACGAACCGGGCGTGGTCACGATCGACAACGGCGAAGGACCGCGCGAGATTCCGCTGGCGCGCGTCGCCGTGCTCAAACCCAAGCCCGAAGAGACGCAGAACGGTGTCGCCCGCACCGGACGCGTGTCGCTGTCGACCTCGTGGTCGCAGGGCAACAGCGACAGCAAGCGGATCTGGGGCGAGGCCGACTACGCGGCCCGCGCGCACCAGTGGCGCTACGAACTCGGGCTGAAGGTCAGGCGCCAGAGCGACGACGACCAGACGACGGCCGACCAGCTGCTGGTCAACGGCAACTACGACCGCTTCGTCAGCGCCGACCGCTTCGCTTACCTGCGCTCGTCGTTCGAGCGCGACCGCTTCAAGGACCTGACGCTGCGCAGCGCCGTCGGCGGCGGCTACGGCCTGCAACTGATCGACGACGATCGCACGCAGCTGTCGGTTCGCGGCGGCATCGAAGTGATCCACGAGAACCGGATCAGTGCCGACGACGAGCGATTCCCCGCGGCCGGATGGGGCGTCGCGCTGAAGCGGCAGGTCAGCTTCGCCGACGCCGAGGTCTTTCACGACCAGCAGGGGTTCTGGAACCTCGACGACTCGGACCAGATGAACCTGCGCAGCCGTACCGGCATCCGCTTCCCGGTGCGCGGCGGTATCATCGCGTCGCTGCAGCTCGACCTCGACTGGGAGCGCACGCCGGTCGACGGCCGCCGTTCGACCGATTCGACCTGGCTCCTCGGACTCGGCTACGCATGGTGACGAAACCTTGAATCCGCCGGCCCGGCTGTTCTTCGGACTGGGCGCCTGCCTTGCGCTGCTGTCGGTCGGCGCCGGCGCGTTCGGCGCGCACGCGCTGCGCGCGCGGCTCGATCCGGCGATGCTCGAGGTCTTCGAGACCGGCGCGCGCTACCAGATGTATCACGCGCTCGGGCTGATGGCCGTGGCCTGGGCGGCCAACCTTCGCCCGTCGGGATCGGTACGGCTGGCCGGCTGGCTGTTCGTGCTCGGGATCGTGCTGTTCTCGGGCAGCCTGTACCTGCTCGCGCTCGGCGGCCTGGGCGCCTTCGGGATCGTCACGCCTTTCGGAGGCGTCGCGATGATGGCCGGTTGGGGCTGCCTGGCCTACTGGGCATTCACGGCTCGCGACTGAACACTTCGAAGCCGAACAGCCGGCATTCGATCGCGCCGTTGTACAGCGGCGTGCGGCGACGCGCCTTCATGCCGAGCTGCGCAGGCAGGGCCGGATCGGACGACAGCATCCAGACCTGCCAGCCTGGCCAGTCACGGCGAAAGGCCTCTCCGATCGCCTGCATCGTCGCTTCGTGGCGATCCGCCCGGTGCGACGGTCGATCCGGTCGCCGGGCCGGCGTCGCGTCGCCGTGCCGACGCCGCTGCGACGGCAACGCGTCGTCGCGATCCCCGGCCTGCTCGTGCCGTGCGGCGATCCGCTCGCCGTAGGGCGGGTTGGTCACGACGAATCCCGGCGTCTCGAACGGCGGACCGATCCGCGCGAGATCGCCGACGGCCCAGCGTACGGCGGACTCGGGCAGGCCGGCGCGCGCCAGGTTCCGACGGGCCCGCGCGACGGCAGCGGCGTCGACGTCGGAGCCGGCGATGCGTGCCGGCGTCGCCGCGCCGGCCTGCGCGCGGCGAATCGCCGCAGCGCGCAACGAGCTCCACAGCGCCGGGTCGTGATCGAGCAGGCGCTCGAACCCGAAGCTGCGCGACAGCCCCGGTGCCAGGTCGTGCGCGATGCTCGCGGCTTCGATCGCGATCGTTCCGGAGCCGCAGAACGGATCGACCAGCGGCGTCGCCGGCGTCCAGCCGGCCAGCGCGAGCAGCCCCGCGGCCAGGTTCTCCTTCAGCGGCGCGTCGCCGCGATCTTCGCGCTCCGAGCGCCAGCCGCGCTTGAACAGCGGTTCGCCCGACAGGTCGAGGTACAAGGTGGCGTCGCGCGCCTCGAGGAACAGCCAGACGCGTACATCGGGCTGGCGCGTGTCGATCGACGGCCGCCGCCCGGTGCGGTCTCGCAGCCGGTCGACGATCGCGTCCTTCACGCGCAGCGTCGCGAAGTTCAGGCTGCGCACCGGCGAGCGGATCGCGCTGGTGTCGACGCGCAGCGTCAGGTCGGGGTCGAAGCGGGTCTCCCAGTCGACGCCGGCAGCCAGCCGGTACAGATCGTCGTCGTTGCGGTAACGGCGACGCGCGACTTCGACCAGTACGCGGCTGGCCAGGCGCGAGTGCAGGTTCGCCGCGTAGGCGAGCCGCCGGTCGCCGCTGAAGGCAACACCGCTGGCGACCGTACGGCAGTCGTCGGCGCCGAGCGCGCCCAGCTCGTCGGCGAGCAACTGTTCGAGCCCGCGCGGACACGGGGCGAACAGGTTCGCGCGGG
>JAAZBL010000005.1 GCA_012513825.1 Limnobacter sp.
AGAAGCCGGCTGCGAAGCCCCCCTTCCGGATTGGCGAATTGCGATCCGCGGCACGGTTCGGCATGCTGTCGGTCTGGTACAACCCGCAGGAATACGGAGCTCATGCGACCACTCGACGGCCTGACCGTTCTCGCGCTCGAACACGCGGTCGCAGCACCCGTCTGCACGCGGCACCTGGCGGACCTCGGCGCCCGCGTCATCAAGATCGAGCGACCGGGCGTCGGCGATTTCGCCCGCGGCTACGACAAGCGGGTCAAGGGGCTGGCCTCGTATTTCGTCTGGGCGAATCGTTCGAAGGAGAGCTTCACGCTCGATCTCAAGCATCCGCGCGCGGCACCGGTGCTCGAACGGCTCGTCGCGCGCACCGACGTCATCGTGCAGAACCTGGCGCCTGGCGCGGCCGCACGCCTCGGCCTGTCGTTCGAGGCACTGCACGACAGGTATCCGCGGCTCGTCGTCTGCGACATCTCGGGCTACGGCAACGACGGCCCGTATCGCGACAAGAAGGCCTACGACCTGATGGTCCAGGCCGAGGCCGGGCTGCTGGCCGCCACCGGCACGCCCGAGGCGATGGCGCGCGCCGGTTTTTCGGCGGCCGACGTCAGCGCGGGCATGTACGCGTATTCCAGCGTGCTGGCCGCGTTGCTGCAGCGCGAGCGCAGCGGCAAGGGTTCGCACATCGACGTCGCGATGTTCGAGTCGCTGGCCGAGTGGATGGGCAATCCGATGTACTACAGCTTCGACGGCCAGCCGCCGGCGCCGCGCACCGGCGCCTGCCACCCGAGCGTCGTGCCCTATGGCCCGGTCACCGCGAGCGACGGGCTGATCGTGATGATGGGCGTGCAGAACGAGCGCGAATGGCGGCGCTTCTGCGCCGAGGTGCTCGAAGAACCGGCGCTCGCCGACGATCCGCGCTTCGCGAGCAACACGCTGCGGACCGAGAACCGCGCCGACCTCGACGCGATCATCGCCGGCTGTTTCGGCAAGCTCACGCGCGACGAACTCGAAGCCCGGCTCGAACGCGCGCAGATCGCGCTGTCGCGCGTCAACACGGTCGCCGATCTCTGGACGCATCCGCAACTGAAGGCCAGGCAGCGCTGGCGCCAGGTCGATACGCCGGCAGGACCGGTCCCGGCGCTGCTGCCGCCCGGGGCCAACAGCAGCTTCGAACCCCGGATGGATCCGGTGCCCGCGCTCGGCCAGCACACCGACGCGCTGCTCGGGGAGCTGGGTTTCGGCGCAGCCGAAGTCGCAGCGCTGCACGAACAGGGAGTGGTCTGATGGCAGGCGCATCGACGGCCGGCTCGAACGGAGCCGACGGCGTTTCGTTCGAACGGCTGCGCGACTGGATCGGTCGCAGCGAGCAGCGCGAGGATCTCGTCACCGCGCAGCCGGTCGCGGCGCTGGCGGCGACCTTCGATCGCGCCGATCCGCCGCCGCGCGATGGCGACGAACTGCCGCCGCTCTGGCACTGGCTCTACTTCCTGCCGCAACACCGGCGCAGCGAACTGGGTGCCGACGGTCATGCGAAGCTCGGCGGGTTCCTGCCGCCGGTGCCGCTGCCGCGCCGGATGTGGGCCGGCAGCCGGCTCGAATTCCATCGCCCGCTGCACGTCGGCGAGCCGATCTCGCGCGTATCGCGGATCGTCGACGTCACGCCGAAGAACGGACGCAGCGGGCAACTGGTGTTCGTGCAGGTGCACCACGAGATCAGCGGGCCGGCCGGCCTGGCGATCTCTGAGGAGCAGGACATCGTCTATCGCGAGGCGCTGGTGGCTGCCGCCGCGTCGGGCGCCGGCGCCTCGGCAGCCGCCGTGCCGGCCGCCGCGATCGCCGAGGCCGCCGCGACGCAGTCGGCAGCCGAACGGAAGGGCGATGCGCCGGCCGACCCCGGCTGGACGCGCGAGATCGATCCCGACCCGGTGCTGCTTTTTCGCTATTCGGCGCTGACCTTCAACGCCCATCGCATCCACTACGACCGTTCCTGGGCGACCGACGTCGAGGGCTACCCGGGCCTCGTCGTGCACGGGCCGATGATCGCCACGCTGCTGCTCGAGCACCTTCGCGACCGCCTTGCCGAACAGGGCGGGGCAGCCCGTCGCATCAGGCAGTTCCGCTTCCTGGCCCGCAATCCGATCTTCGATTCCGAACGCTTCGCGGTCTGCGCCGAAGCGCAGCACGAGCCCGGCACGTTCCGCTTGTGGGCGCGCAAGGCCGGCCAGGTGCTGTGCATGGACGCCAGCGCGGCCGTCGGCTGACAGCGCCGACTGCAGCCGCGCTTCGCGGATGCGTCGTTCAACCATTACGAAACCCGAACCCGTCATGAACAAGGCCATCGACAAGTTCCACGACATCCGCGACGCCGTGCGCGATCTCTGCAGCCAGTTCCCGGATGAATACCACCGCAAGATCGACGCGCAGCGGGCCTACCCGGAGGAATTCGTCGACGCGCTGACCAAGGCAGGCTGGATGGCCGCGCTGATTCCGCAGGAGTACGGCGGCTCGGGCCTCGGCCTCACCGAGGCCACGGTGATCATGGAAGAGATCAACCGCGCCGGCGGAAACTCCGGCGCGCTGCACGGCCAGATGTACAACATGGGTACGTTGCTGCGCCACGGTTCGCCCGAGCAGAAGCAGCACTACCTGCCGAAGATCGCCAGCGGCGAATGGCGGCTCCAGTCGATGGGCGTGACCGAGCCCACGACCGGTACCGACACCACGAAGATCAAGACGACCGCCGTCAGGAACGGCGATCGCTACGTGATCAACGGCCAGAAGGTCTGGATCTCGCGGATCCAGCACTCGGACTTCATGATCC
The DNA here is from genome assembly GCA_012513825.1 of Limnobacter sp. Lineage (GTDB taxonomy): Bacteria > Pseudomonadota > Gammaproteobacteria > Burkholderiales > Burkholderiaceae_E > Zeimonas. Next base: position 2,819 of record JAAZBL010000005.1, read on the forward strand.
TGCTGGCGCGCACGACGCCGCTGGCCGAGGTCAAGAAGAAGTCCGAAGGCATGTCGATCTTCATGGTCGACCTGCGCGAGGCGATCGGCAAGGGACTCGAGGTACGCCCGATCCCGAACATGGTCAACCACGAGACCAACGAGCTGTTCTTCGACAATCTCGAAATCCCGGCCGAGAATCTGATCGGCGAAGAGGGCAAGGGTTTCAAGTACATCCTCGACGGCCTGAACGCCGAGCGCACGCTGATCGCCGCCGAGTGCATCGGCGACGGCTACTGGTTCATCGACCGGGTCACGAAGTACGTGAACGAGCGAATCGTCTTCGGCCGCCCGATCGGCCAGAACCAGGGCGTGCAGTTCCCGATCGCCGAGAGCTACATCGAGGTCGAGGCGGCCAACCTGATGCGCTGGAAGGCCTGCGAGCTGTTCGATGCGCACCAGCCCTGCGGTGCCGAGGCGAACATGGCCAAGTACCTGGCGGCCAAGGCTTCGTGGGAAGCAGCCAACGCGTGCATCCAGTTCCACGGCGGCTTCGGCTTCGCCGCCGAATACGACGTGGAGCGCAAGTTCCGCGAGACGCGCCTGTACCAGGTCGCGCCGATCTCAACGAACCTGATCCTCAGCTACATCGGCGAACACGTGCTCGGCATGCCGCGTTCGTTCTGAATACGTCTTTCGAGAACCGCAATGAACCAAGCCATCCAGGACGCCCCGCGTCGCGCCGCTGCGGCGCAGTCGACCGAAAACCATCCGAGCCGGGTGCTCGCCGCCTTCGCCGCCGGGCTGAAGTTCGACGACATTCCGGAGCCGGTCGTGCGCCGCACCGAAGACCTGATGCTCGACTGGGCCGGTTCGGCGCTGGCGGGAAAGGGCGCGCGGCCGGTCGAGACGATCGCCGCCTACGCGCGCACGATGGGCCCGGTCGACGGACCTTCCGAGATCCTGATCTCGCGTGCGCGCAGCACGCCGATGTTCGCGGCCATGGTCAACGCCGGTGCTTCGCACTTCGCCGAACAGGACGACGTGCACAACGGCTCGGTCTTCCATCCGGCGGCCGTCGTGTTCCCGCCGGCGCTGGCGGTCGCGCAGGCGATCGGCGCCTCGGGCCGCGAACTGCTCGCCGCCTCGGTGGCCGGCTACGAGGTCGGCATCCGCGTCGGCGAGTTCCTCGGACGTTCGCACTACCGTATCTTCCACACGACCGCCACGGCCGGGCGCCTGGCCGCGGCCGCCGCGGTCGGCCGGCTGCTCGGGCTCGATGCCGAACGGATGCTGCACGCCTTCGGCTCGGCCGGCACGCAGGCCGGTGGCCTATGGGAATTCCTGCGCGATGCGGCCGACTCCAAGCAGCTTCACACCGCGACGGCGGCCGTCGACGGCATGATGGCCGCCTACCTGGCGAAGGACGGATTCACCGGTGCACGCCGCATCCTCGAAGGGCTGCAGGGCATGGCGGCCGGGATGTCGACCGATGCCGACCCCGCCAGGCTGACCGACCGCCTCGGCAGCCGCTGGGCAACGGCCGAGACCTCGTTCAAGTTCCATGCGTCGTGCCGCCATACGCACCCGGCGGCCGACGCGCTGCTCCAGGTCATGAAGACGAACTCGCTGCGGGCCGATCAGATCGCCGGCATCACCGCGCGTGTGCACCAGGGCGCGATCGATGTGCTCGGCCCGGTCACCGATCCGCAGACCGTGCACCAGGCCAAGTTCTCGATGGGCACCGTGCTCGGACTGATCGCCGTGTTCGGCGAAGCCGGGCTCGTCGAGTTCGACCGGAAGTTCAAGGATCCGGGCGTCGTCGCCGTGCGCGAGAAGACCACGATGGTGCTGGATTCCGAAGTCGATACCGCGTATCCGCAGCGGTGGATCGGCAAGGTCAGCGTCAGGACCGTCGATGGCCGCGAGCTCCACGGTCGCGTCGACGAGCCGAAGGGCGATCCCGGCAACACGCTGAGCCGCCCCGAGCTCGAGCACAAGGCACGCAAGCTGGCCGCCTACAGCGGCGCGGCGACCGACGAGGAGATGACGCGGCTGATCGAGCGCGTCTGGGCGACGGCCGACACCGCGCGCGTCGGCGCGCTGCTCGAATGACGCGCGTTGCGCGCTCCTATCTGTTCGTGCCGGGCAACCGGCCCGAGCGCTTCGAGAAGGCGCTGAACTCGGGCGCCGACGCGCTGATCGTCGATTTCGAGGACGCGGTTCCGCCGCAGGACAAGGCCGCGGCGCGCTCGGCAGCGGCCGACTGGCTCGCACGACAGTCGCGCGGCGACACGCAACTGCTGGTGCGGATCAACGCGGCCGATACCGAATGGTTCGCCGACGACCTCGTTGCTTGCGCGCATCCGGCACTCGACGGCATCGTGTTGCCGAAGGCCGAGTCGGTCGACCAGCTCGCGAAGCTGGCCGACCGGTTCGGCGAGCGCGTCTTGCTGCTGCCGCTGATCGAGACCGCGCGGGGATTCGCCCGCGCCGGCGAACTGGCCGCGGCGTCGGCGGTCCAGCGCCTGGTGTTCGGCACGATCGACTTCCAGCTCGACCTCGGGATCGAAGGCGACGAGCTGGAACTGCTGTATTTCCGCTCGCAGCTCGTGCTGCTATCGCGGCTTGCCGGCATCGCGGCGCCGGTCGACGGCGTCACGACCAGTCTCGACGACGAGGTCCAGATCCACGCCGATGCCCAGCGCGGCCGCCGCCTCGGTTTCGGCGCCAAGCTGTGCATCCATCCGCGCCAGCTCGCGGCCGTGCATCGTGCCTACCGGCCGAGCGCCGAGGAAGTCGCCTGGGCCCGGCGCGTCGTCGAAGCCGCGGATGCGGCGCAGGGCGCTGCCGTCGCGCTCGATGGAAAGATGGTCGACCGGCCCGTGATCCTCAAGGCTCGCGAAATCCTGGCCGCGACGAAATAGCGGTCGCCAGACGAATACAAGGAGTGCACGAATGATCCGCGACCAACAGACCCTGAACGCGCTGCTCGACACGATCAGTCGATTCGTGCGCGAACGCCTGGTGCCCGCCGAGGAAGAAGTCGCCGAAACCGACGAGATCCCGCCTGCGATCGTCGAGGAGATGAAGGAGATCGGCCTGTTCGGGCTGACGATTCCCGAGAAGTACGGCGGCTTCGAACTCACGATGGAAGAAGAAGCGCTGGCGATGATCGAAATGGGCAAGACCTCGCCTGCGTTCCGCTCGGTCTTCGGAACGACCGTCGGCATCGGCTCGCAGGGCATCCTGATGGACGGGACCGAAGAGCAGAAGGCGAAATACCTGCCCAGGCTGGCCACCGGCGAGCTCATGGCCTCGTTCGCGCTGACCGAACCCGAGGCCGGCTCCGATGCCGCGTCGCTGCGCACGACGGCGATCCGCGACGGCGACCACTACGTCGTCAACGGCACCAAGCGCTTCATCACGAACGCGCCGCATGCCGGCATCTTCACGCTGCTGGCGCGCACCGATCCGAAGACCAAGGGCGCCGGCGGCGTCTCGGCCTTCATCGTCGAGGCCGGCACGCCCGGCATCAGCTTCGGCAAGCGCGACAAGAAGATGGGCCAGCGGGGTGCGCACACCTGCGACGTGATCTTCGAGAACTGCCGCGTGCCGGCCGAGAACGTCATCGGCGGCAAGGAGGGGCAGGGCTTTCGCACCGCGATGAAGGTGCTCGAAAAGGGGCGCATCCACATCGCGGCGATTTGCGTCGGCATGGCTCGACGGATGCTCGACGACGCGCTGCGCTACGCGATCGAGCGCAAGCAGTTCGGCCAGCCGATCGCCGAATTCCAGTTGGTGCAGGCGCTGCTGGCCGACAGCAAGGCCGAACTCTACGCCGCGCAGTGCATGGTCATCGATGCGGCACGCAAGCGCGACGACGGAATGAACGTCTCGACCGAGGCTTCGTGCTGCAAGATGTTCGCCTCCGAAATGTGCGGGCGGGTCGCCGACCGGGCCGTGCAGATCTTCGGCGGTTCCGGCTACATGTCCGAGTTCGGCATCGAGCGCTTCTATCGCGACGCGCGGCTGTTCCGCATCTACGAAGGCACGACGCAGATCCAGCAGATCGTCATCGCCCGCAACATGGTGCGCGAGGCGAAGGGCTGACAGGCGCGCTCGGGCGCTGCGCGCCGGCTCAGCCGGCGCCCTCGAGCGGCACCTCCATCGACTGCAGGAACCGCGCCACGCAGACGTAGAAGCTCGCGGTCAGCGTCAATTCCACGATGTCCGAAGCATCGAATCCCACGCGCTTCAGCGCTTCGATGCACTCGGCCGATGCGGCGGGGCCGCGGGTCACCTCGTCGGCCAGCCGCAGCACCGCCTTTTCCTGCGCGTCGAACAGCGGCGAGTCCGGCCAGTCGGCCAGCGCGTCGATCTGTTCGCGCGTGACCCCCGCAGCCAGCGCCATCGCTTCGTGGTGCACCCACTCGTAGTGCGTGTCCGAAACCTGCGCTCCGCGCAGGATCAGCAGCTCGCGAATGCGGCGCGAGGTCTTCGCGGCCAGCCGCAGCGGCCACGCGAAGTCGAGCCACGCGCGCAGCATCGGCGGCGCGTGTCCGATGATCCGGTACAGGTTCGGCAGTTCGACGCCGCGCGCGCGGACTTCGGCGAACATCTCGCGCAATGCCGGATCGTCGGGGTTCTCGGGAATCATCGGCAGGCGCGACATGCGTGGTTCTCCGCTGCGGTTTCGTTTCCGGTGACGTTCATTCGACCTTGGCGCCCGAGGCCTTGACGATCGGGCCCCAGCGCTTGACTTCCTCGTCGATCATCGCCGCCATCTGCTCGGGGGTTCCGCCGACGATGTCGTAGCCGAGCTCCTTGATCCGCTTGACGAACGCGGGCGCCTCGACGGCCTTGCGACCTTCGGCATTCAGCCGGGCGACGATGTCGGCGGGAGTGCCGGCCGGCACGGCGAGGCCGAACCAGGCGCCGGACTGATAGCCTTCGACGCCGGACTCGATCATCGTCGGAAGATCGGGAAGCGCGGTAGCGCGCTCGGCGCCAGTCGTCGCCAGCGCGCGCAGCTTGCCCGAGCGAATGTGCGAGATCGCCGACGGAATGTTGTCGAACATCAGGTCCACCTGTCCGCCGATCAGGTCGGTGATGGCCGGCGCGCTGCCCTTGTACGGCACGTGAACGATGTCCAGGCCGACCATGTGCTTGAACATCTCGCAGGACATGTGGATCGACGAGCCGAAGCCGCTCGATGCGCAGGTCAGCTTGCCCGGCTGCGCCTTGGCCAGCTCGATCAGCTCCTCGACCGTGTTCGCCTGCACCGAGGGATGCACGACCAGCACGTTCGCGAACGATGCGAGCGCGATCACCGGCGCGAGGTCCTTGTTCGGGTCGTAGGGCAGGTTCGCGTACAGGAATGGCGAGATCCCGTGCGTGCTGCTCGCCGTGGTCAGCAGCGTGTAGCCGTCAGGCGCCGCGCGGGCGACCATCTCGGAGCCGAGGTTCGCGCCGGCGCCGGGTCGGTTCTCGACGACGACCGGCTGCCCGATCGTCTTCGTCAGCTCCTCGGCCGTGGCGCGGCCGATGATGTCGGTCGCTCCGCCGGGCGCGTAGGGCACGACCAGGCGAATCGGTTTCGACGGATATTCCTGCGCCTGCACGTTGCCGGCGAGCGGAGCGGCGAACGTCAGCGTGGCGGCGATGATGGCGAGGGCTCTCATGGCTGCTTGTCTCCTTCGTGTTGTGTGTGCCGATGGTACAGGCTGTCGAAGCACGGCGTCGCCGAAACGCAAACGGGGCGCCGCGCGCCCCGTTCTCCATCGTCCGCCGGCGGACGCGCTTCGGAACTTCAGACGACGCCCTGGGCGATCATCGCGTCGGCCACCTTGACGAATCCGGCGATGTTGGCGCCGGCCACGTAGTTCACGCCGCCGTCGCGGCCCTTGCCGATCCCGTGTTCGAGGCAGGCGGCGTGGATCGAAGCCATGATCTCGCGCAGCCGGCGGTCGACCTCGTCGCGGGTCCACGACAGGCGGATCGCGTTCTGGCTCATCTCGAGCCCCGACACCGTCACGCCGCCCGCGTTGGCCGCCTTGCCCGGTGCGAACAGCACGCCGGCATCGTGGAAGATCTTGACCGCCTCGAGCGTCGACGGCATGTTCGCGCCTTCGGCGACGCAGATGCAGCCGTTGGCGACCAGCGTGCGCGCGTCGTCCGCGTCGAGTTCGTTCTGCGTGGCGCAGGGCAGCGCAATCTCGCAGGGGATGTGCCACGGGCGCTTGCCTTCGAAGTATTCGAAGCCGTGAGTGCGGGCGAAGTCGGCGATGCGGCCGCGCCGCACTTCCTTCAGGTCGACCAGCTCGAGCCACTGCTCGGCGGTCAGCCCGTCGGGCAGGTGCAGCGTGCCGCCGGAGTCGGACAGCGCGACGACCTTCGCGCCGAGTTGCATCGCCTTCTGCGCCGCGTACTGCGCAACGTTGCCCGAGCCCGAGATCGTGACCCGCTGGCCTTCGAGCCCCTCGTTGCGGCGCATGAGCATGTCCTCGGCGAAGTAGACGGTGCCGTAGCCGGTGGCTTCGGGCCGGATCAGGCTGCCACCGTAGTGCACGCCCTTGCCGGTCAGCACCGAGCTGAATTCGCCCTCGAGCTTCTTGTACATGCCGAACATGTAACCGACCTCGCGGCCGCCCACGCCGATGTCGCCGGCGGGCACGTCGACATCGGCGCCGATGTGCTTGTGCAGTTCGGCCATGAAGGCCTGGCAGAAGCGCATGACCTCGTTGTCGCTGCGCCCCTTCGGGTCGAAGTCGGCGCCGCCCTTGCCGCCGCCCATCGGCAACGTGGTCAGCGAGTTCTTGAAGACCTGCTCGAAGGCGAGGAACTTCAGGATGCTCAGGTTGACCGACGGGTGGAACCGGATCCCGCCCTTGTACGGGCCGATCGCGCTCGACATCTGGATGCGATAGCCACGGTTGACGTGCACCTGTCCTCGATCGTCGACCCAGGGCACGCGGAACATGATCGTGCGCTCGGGTTCGGCCAGTCTTTCGAGCAACGCGGCCTGCCGGTATTTCGGATTCGCCTGCAGGAACGGCCAGATGCTCTCGAACACCTCCTTGACCGCCTGGTGGAATTCCGGCTGGTGCGGGTCGCGGGCCTTGAGTCGGGCGAGGAAGGCGTCGAGCGATTCGGCGTCTCCGGCCCTGGGCCGGGTCTCGGTTGCTTGATTCATCTTGTCGGAGTGCTGGGGGGTTGCCGTTCCGTTCGGAACGGGTGAACCGGTTTCCGGGGGGCGGACAATCTATCATGTCCGACATTTCGGCGTCTTTTTGTCCGCGTCGATCGCTGTTCGCGAACCGACGATCCGCCGCTCGTCGGCCGCCGGAACCCGGGAACGAGTCGCCGCTCGGCATTTCTGGGCGCCGGTCGCGGCATGGTGTATCCTTGGCTGTCCGGTTCCGTTCCGGCAACACCGTCCACGAGTCGCACTCGATCGGGTTGCACGCAACGGGCCATCGACCTCGCCATCGCCGGGCGCATTGCAATCATTTCCGTCCCGGGCGGCGTCCTGTCAAGCCATGTCGATCGTCCGCCGACGCGAGCCGTCGCAGCAGACCTGCACGCGTGGTCTTTCCGCGGGAGTCGAGACAGGCCGTTACCGCATTTCTCGCACGGTCGAATCCGTCGATGAATACGCTCGAAGCCAAGATCGTTATCGAAACCGCTCTGCTTTGCGCGCAGCAGCCGTTGCCGGTCGCCGAACTGCGGCGGCTGTTCGCCGATGAAGTGTCGGCCGAGACCGTGCGTGCGCTGCTCGACGAACTGCGCGACGACTGGCGGGGCCGCGGGGTCAGGCTCGTGTCGCTGGCCACCGGATGGCGCTTCCAGACCGCGCCCGAGATGGCGCCTTTCCTGGAGCGACTGCATCCGGAGAAGCCGCCGAAGTACTCGCGGGCCGTGCTGGAGACGCTGGCGATCATTGCGTACCGGCAGCCGGTCACTCGCGGCGACATCGAAGAGATTCGCGGCGTCACGGTGTCGTCGCAGATCGTCAGGGCGCTCGAAGAGCGTGGATGGATCGAGGTCATCGGCCACAAGGACGTGATCGGGCGTCCGGCGCTGTTCGGCACGACGCGGCAATTCCTCGACGACCTCGGCCTGCGTGCGCTGAGCGAGTTGCCGTCGCTCGAATCGCCCGACGCGCCTGCAGCCATGGCCGCGCTCGAACAACAGATGGCCGGGTTCGCCGCGCAGGTCGACGGCGAAGCGGCCAGTGACGACGAAGCGGCCGGCGAGCCCTTGCCCGAGCAGGCCTTCGCCACGGCCGAAGGCGAACGCTCCGATCCGGAGCCCGAATCAACCCACCTCAGCGAATCGACGAGGCAACCTTGACCAACGAACATCCCCGCGACGAGCAGCCTGGCGGCATCGCCATCGATGTCGAACCTCGTGCGGCGGACCGAAGCGAAGCCGTTGCCGTGGCCGCAGGCGCCGTTGCGCCGAAATCCCCGGCATCGCAGGACTCTTCGCCCGGTCGGCGTCGTGCCCCGCGTCGCGTCGCGAGCGACGACGCCGGGCAGGCGGCAGCCGCCGCCCCGACCGTGGCCGACGATGCCGCCCCGCGCCGGGTTCGCAAGCCGCGCACCCCGCGTGAAACCGCTCCTTCGGCCGCGGCAGTGGAGCCGCCTGCAACCTCGTCGACCGAACCGGCCGCCGGGTCGGTTTCGACCGCGGCGAATGCGACTCCGGCCGAGGCGTCGTCGAAGAGGGCGGCCCCACGCAAGGCGCCCGCGCGCAAGGCTTCATCGCGGAACCAGGCTCCAGCAGAGGCGGCTTCGCGCGAGCAGCAGGCAGCGATCGAGGCTGGCGGTCCGACCGCCCCGGCGTCCGCCGCCGGGGTGAATGCCACCGAAGCGAGCCTCGCTGCGGCAAGCGCGCCCGAGACCAGCCCCGCGACTTCGAACGCGGAGACCCCGCCGAAGGCCGCCTCGGAAGGGCAGGGGATTGCGAATGCGGGCGCCGAACCCGAAGCCCGGCCGGCCGCTCCGGTCGAAGCGACACCGGTGTCGCCTCCCGTTGCCGTGCCCGCGGTGCGCGGACTGAAGCTCGGCAGGATCGAGTTGCCGCCCGATGCGGTGCTCGTCGACGCCGAGCACGACGAGCTGCTGGGCCAGGAGCGCGGATCGCACCACGCCGGCAACGCCGTGGGCCGCGGTCGTCGCGGCAACCGCAACGCGCGCAAGCGCGGCGAGCATCGCCAGCCGGCCGAAGGCGAACAGGCCGCGCCGACCGGCGGTGGCGAGGAGCGCGCCGGAGAACGCGGCGCCGATCGCGGTCCCGGTCGTCGCGGCGGCGACGGCCGGCGCGGGCCGGGCGTCGACGCCGATCCGTTGCCGGTCGCTGCGGGCGAAAAGGCCGTCGGGCTCGATGCGGTCGAAGGCCGGCGCCGGCGCCAGCCGGGCCGGCTCGAGCTGCTCGCCGACGAAGATCATCCGAAGCTGCACAAGGTCCTGGCCGACGCCGGTCTCGGCTCGCGTCGCGACATGGAGGACCTGATCATCTCCGGCCGGGTCTCGGTCAACGGCCAGCCCGCGCACATCGGCCAGCGGATCGCGCCGAACGACCAGGTGCGCGTGAACGGCCGTCCGATCCAGCGGCGCAACGTGCAGCAGCCGCCGCGCGTGCTGCTGTACCACAAGCCGGCCGGAGAAATCTGCACGCGCGACGATCCCGATCATCGGGCCACGGTGTTCGAGCGCCTGCCGCGACTCAAGGGAGCGCGCTGGGTCGCGGTCGGAAGGCTCGACTTCAACACCGAGGGCCTGCTGGTCTTCACCACCTCGGGCGACATCGCCAACCGGCTGATGCATCCGCGCTACGGTTGGGAGCGCGAGTACGCGGTCCGCGTCCTCGGCCGCATCGACGACGAGGCGCGCGAGCGCCTGCTCGAGGGCGTCGAGCTCGAAGACGGCCCGGCCTGCTTTTCGTCGATCGAAGACCTCGGCGGCGAAGGCGCCAACGCCTGGTACCGCGTCGTGATCGCCGAAGGGCGCAATCGCGAGGTGCGCCGGATGTTCGACGCGGTCGGCCTGACCGTGAGTCGGCTCGCGCGCCTGCGCTTCGGACCGGTGGCCTTGCCGCGCGGGCTCGCGCGCGGCCGCTGGGTCGAACTCGGTGCGGCCGACGTTGCCGAATTGCTGCGCCTGATTCGCGAAGCCGGCGGCGAGGGTGCCGCGACCGCACGCGACCCCGACGACGAGTATCGTCCGCCGTTCGACGAGGACGCCTGGGACGACGGCTACGAGGATCCGGCCGATGCGATCGGCAATCGCGCCGAACCCGAAGAAGAGCGGGAACTGGCGCCGCACGAGATCGACGACGAGTGGCAGCCGAGCTCGAACAATGCGCACCTCGAAGGGATCACCCGGCAGGTACGCAACGGCGACGGCCTGCCCAAGCCGCTGCGCAATCGGCGAGCGCGCGGCCGCGGTCCCACTGCCGTGGTCGGCGTGTTCACCGGGCCGATGGATCACGGAACCGGCGGTTTCGGTACCGGAATCGGAGCGCCGGGCGGTGGACGGCGAAAGGGCGGCAAGCCGAGACGTGGCAAGCCGGACGGCCACCCGGGCCAGGGCGGCCAGCCCGGCAAGGGTGGAAAGCAAGGTCGAAGGCGCGGCGCGCAGGCCGGCGCCCAGTTCCAGGGTCAGTCCGGGCAGGGACGTCCCCAGGCGGCTCGGGGCCCGCGCCCGGGGCGAGGAGGCGGCCATGGCGGACCGGCGAGCGGTGCAGCGGGCGGCGGCGCGCCTGGCGGACAGCGGCGCGGCGGACGCCGCAAGCCGGGCGGCGGCCGGCGTGGCGGTCAAGGCGGCTCGCCCGGAGCCTGAACAGGCCCTAGTCTGTGTTCGGCGCGTGCTGAAACCCGACGGTCAGTTGATAGCCCGAAGGGTGG
>JAAZBL010000453.1 GCA_012513825.1 Limnobacter sp.
ACGCCGACCTCACGGCCGCCGGCCTCGACACCGAGGCGCTGCTGGGCTCGCTGTCGGGCACCGCTGCGCTCAGGCTCGTCGAAGGCGCCGTCAAGGGCATCGACCTCGACCAGGTGATCCGGCAGGTACGCGACGCGCTGGGCGGGCGCCTGCCCGTCGAGCGCGGCGCACGCGCCGGAGAACGCACCCCGTTCAGTTCGATGAACGCCCGTTTCCGGATCGAGAACGGTGTCGCTCGCAGCGACGAGGTCGATCTGCGGGCCGACTGGATGCGCGCGCAGGCAACCGGGCAGATCGATCTGCGCGCCCGCACGCTCGACTGGCGGGTACGCGCAACGATCACCGACACGCCGGGCGGCGACCCCGACCCGGCGCGGCGCGATGCCTTCGACCGGCTGCGCGGCCTGACGGTGCCGATCAGCCTGACCGGCACCTACGACGATCTCCGCTACCGCGTCGATGTCGAGGCGCTGGCGGGCGGCGTGCTGCGACGCGAAGCCGAGCGCCGGCTCGGCGAACGGCTGGGCCTGACGCCCGAGCCCGGCGGCGCGAGCGCCCCGCGCGAGCAGCCGAAGCCGATCGAACTGCTGCGCGACCTGCTCAAACGATGACACGCGTTATCCTTGACGATCGATCGACCGGGTTCGCACGTCGAGCCCCACACATGGCGTCACAGATGGAATCCAATGCCGGCGAGCCGTTCGCTTTCACCCCGAAGTCGAGTTACGACTACGACGACCTGATCGCCTGCGGGCACGGCAGGCTGTTCGGCCCCGGAAACGCAAAGCTGCCGCTGCCGCCGATGCTGATGTTCGACCGGATCACCGAGATCTCGGCCGATGGCGGCGCACACGGCAAGGGGCTGGTCCGCGCCGAATTCGAGATCCGTCCGGACCTCTGGTTCTTCGACTGTCATTTCGAAGGCGATCCGGTGATGCCGGGCTGCCTGGGCCTCGATTCGCTGTGGCAGATGCTGGGTTTCTATCTCGGCTGGACCGGCGCGCCGGGCTCCGGGCGCGCACTCGGACTCGGCCAGCTCAAGTTCACCGGCCAGATCCTGCCTGAAACGAAGCTCGTCAAGTACCGGATCGACGTCAAGCGAATCATCAACCGCCGCCTGGTCCTCGGCGTCGCCGACGGCGAGGTCAGCGCCGACGGTGTCGTCATCTACGAAGCCACCGACCTGCAGGTCGGCCTGTTCAAGAATCCGAAGACACTCTGATCGCAGCCATCCGGCCAAGGAAGCCCGAAAGCATGACCGCATCAGCCAAGACCCGCCGCGTCGTCGTTACCGGACTGGGCATCGTTTCCTGCATCGGACTCGACAAGCAACAGGTGCTCGAGTCGCTGCGCGCCGGCAGGTCGGGGATCACGGCCATGCCGGAATACGCCGAACTCGGTTTCCGCAGTCGGGTCGCCGGGCGCCCCGACATCGACCTCGACGCGGTCATCGATCGCAAGCTCAAGCGCTTCATGGGCGACGGCGCCGCCTACCTGCACCTGTCGATGGAGCAGGCGATCGCCGACGCCGGCCTCGAAGACAGCGACGTCGTCAACGAGCGTACCGGCATCATCGTCGGCTCGGGCGGTCCGTCCACGCGCAACCAGGTCGAGGCCGCGATCGTCTGCAAGGAGAAGGGACCGAAGCGCGTCGGCCCTTACATGGTCCCGCGCTGCATGTCGTCGACGACTTCGGCGACCGCGGCCACGAACTTCCGGATCAAGGGCGTCAACTACACGATCTCGTCGGCCTGCTCCACGTCGGCACACTGCATCGGCAACGCGACCGAGCTGATCCAGTGGGGCAAGCAGGACATCGTGTTCGCCGGCGGCGGCGAGGAACTCGACTGGACGTTGTCGGTCCTGTTCGACGCGATGGGCGCGATGTCGTCCAGGTACAACGACCGGCCCGAGACGGCCTCGCGCGCCTATGACGCGAACCGCGACGGCTTCGTTATCGCCGGCGGCGGCGGCGTGCTCGTGCTCGAGGAGCTCGAGCACGCGAAGGCGCGCGGCGCCCGGATCTACGCCGAGATCACCGGCTACGGCGCCACCTCCGACGGCGAAGACATGGTCGCCCCCAGCGGCGAGGGCGCGGTGCGCTGCATGCGCAACGCCTTGTCCACCGTGAGCACCCCGGTCACCTACATCAACACGCACGGCACCAGCACGCCGGCCGGCGACATCGTCGAGCTGAACGCGATCCGCGAGGTCTTCGATCGGGCCGACCAGGACCTGCCGGCGATCTCGTCGACGAAGTCGATGACCGGCCACTCGCTGGGCGCCACCGGCGTCCAGGAAGCGATCTACTGCCTGCTGATGATGGAGAACGACTTCATCGCGCCGAGCATCAATATCGAAACGCTCGACGAAGGCGCCGGCGCGATCCCGATCGCCCGCACGCGAATCGACGGCGTGCGGCACCAGACCGTGCTGTCGAACAGCTTCGGCTTCGGCGGCACGAACTGCACGCTGGCGCTGTCGCGCTACGAGTAGGAGGCGGAAACCCGCAACCGGTAGACGGCCGCCGCCGCGAGTCCGAACACCAGGTGCGCGACCAGCGTCGCAGCGCCGCGCGACTGAGCGAACCACGGGTACCAGGCCGTGAAGCCGTGCAGGTTCACTGCGTAGACGGCCAGCCCGAACCCCGCACCGGACAGCAGGCTCGCAGTGCGGCGCCAGCGCCGGATCAGCCAGCCGAGCATGCAGCCGTAGGCGAGCGACAGCGCGAAATGGATGCAGCTCGCCACCGACATCACGATCGGATCGAAACCGTAAGGCCCTTTCGCCACGCCCTCGCCCATCGCGATCGCCGCCGTCAGCGCAGCGTCGCGCAGCAGCGTCCCGATCACCGGCTCGCCGGCAATCCACCAGATTGCCATCTGCGCGAAGGTCGCGACGATGCCGGCAACGAAGCCGGCCCAGAGCGCGGCGGCGAGGTCGAAGCGGGCAAACGGCGGATCGGCACGCGTGCCGCGTTTGCGGCCCCCGCACGATTCCACCGGCGCGACGCCGAGCCGGCGCGCAAGCCCCCACTCGCCGCGGCGCATGACGACCGCATGGTTCCACTCGAACAGCGGCCGCGCAACCGGGGCCAGCACGTTCATCCAGCGTCGGGTCGTCCTGACCTGCCAGTCGTGGCGCACCGTCGTCGAACCGGAACCGCAGTCGAAGATCCAGGTGCCGACGCCCTCGACCTCGCCGTGCACCCGTGCTTCGAGCGCACGCTGCGGCTCGACGCGCGTGACCCGCAGCTCGAATTCGAGCCGGTACGGCAACGGCCCTTTCCAGACGTGGCGCTGCACGCGTCCGATCC
>JAAZBL010000454.1 GCA_012513825.1 Limnobacter sp.
GCCAGACTTGCCACCAACGCCGATCGTCGTCGGCGAGCACCTGTGCGAGCGCCTGGCTTTCGGGGAAGTTGCGGTCGAGCACGCGCTTCGTGTCGTCGCGAAGATCTTCGATGCCGAGCTTGTCGTAGGCATGCACGAGGATCGCCAGCGCGTCCTCGACGGCCGGCGCCTGCTGGTATTGCCGGATCACGGCCTGCGCCCGGTTGGCAGCGGCGACGTAGGCACCGCGCTGCAGGTAGTAGCGAGCGATCAGCATCTCGCCGCGCGCCATCGAGTTCAGCAGGTAGCTCATCCTGGCTTCGGCGTCCGGCGTGTACTTGCTGTCCGGATAGCGGGTGACCAGGTCCTTGAACGTGTCGAAGGCTTCGCGGGCCGCCTGCAGGTCGCGCTCGGCGAGGTCCTGGCTGCCCAGCCAGGCCAGGATGCCCTGCTGTTCGTTGAAATTGATCAGCCCCTTCAGGTACAGCGCATAGTCCATGGCGCTGTGTTCCGGGTGCAGCCGGATGAAGCGGTCGATCGCGGCCAGCGCCGGTGCGCGCTCGCCGTCCTTGTAGTGCGCCCAGGCGATCTCGAGCTGCGCCTGCTGGGCCCAGCGACCGAACGGATAGCGCGATTCCAGCTTCTCGAGCAGCTCGATCGCGCGCGTGTAGTTGGCCATCGACATTTCGTCCTTGGCCTCTGCATATAATCGGTCGGGCGACCAGCCGATCGTCGGGTCGGGCGGATCGCTCGCACTGCAGGCGGCCAGGGCGACGACGAGCGCGGCCAGGGCCGCGCGAAGCCGGAACGCATTCGATTTCATGACGCGAATTATAGCTACGCCGGCCGCAGTGCCCGGCCAGCCGGAGCTTTCCTGCGCCGACGTCGAGCTGGACGCCGGCATCGATTTCGTCGACGCGGACGGCGATTCGGCAGACGCGGCGATCGCCGATGCGCCGATCGTCCTGCGCACGACCTCGGGCGCCGGCGAACGCCTCGATCGTTTCCTCGCGGCGAGCCTGCCGCAGCACGATCCGCATCGCTTCGGCGATCTGTCGCGCGCCCGCGTCCAGCGTTGGATCGCGCTGGGCGCCGTGCACTGCGACGGACGCGTGCTGCCGGCGAAGACCCGCTTGTCGGGCATCGAGACGATCGTCGTCGAGCCGCAACCTCGCGAGGCCGACACCTCGTTCGCGCCCGAGCCGGTGCCGCTCGACGTCGTCTGGCGAGACGCCGCACTGATCGTCGTCGACAAGCCCGCCGGCCTCGTCGTGCATCCGGCAGCCGGCAACTGGCACGGTACCTTGCTCAACGGCCTGCTCGATCTCGATCCGGCACTCGCGACGCTGCCTCGGGCCGGAATCGTGCATCGGCTCGACAAGGACACCAGCGGCCTGCTGGTCGTCGCGCGGACCGAGGCCGCGATGGCCGCGCTCGCCGCGCAACTGGCCGACCGGAGCATGGGCCGGCGCTACCTTGCGTTGGTCGTTGGCGATCCCGGCGAGCGCGGCACCGTCGATGCGCCGATCGCACGCGATCCGCGGGCCAGGGTACGGATGGCCGTCGTGCAGGCCGCTCGCGCGCGGGCTGCGCGCACGCATTTCCGGCGGCTCGCCGTCGGCGAGCTGGACGGCCGGCCGGTCGCGCTGCTCGATTGCCGGCTGGAGACCGGTCGGACGCATCAGATCCGTGTCCACCTGGCGCATGCCGGCCATCCGCTGGTCGGCGATCGCCTGTACGGCGGGCCCTCGCTCGGCGGTTTCACGCGCCAGGCGCTGCACGCCTGGCAGCTCGAGCTGCAGCATCCGGACGGCAGCGGGCGTCGCTGCTGGCAGGCGCCGCCTCCCGACGATCTCGTCCGGCTGCTCGCCGCCGCCGGCATCGATGTGCCGCGACCCGACAACCGGCAGGCAACGGAGCAGCCCCGATGACCGGGGCGCCGGCGCACTGGCGCCGGTTCGCGGCGGCGGTTCCCGACTGGCGCGCGTCGCCTCGCGTGCAGGCTTTCGTCACCGGTCGGCACGGCGGCGTGAGCAGCGGCGTCTGGGGACTCGACGGCGGGCGAGCCGGCGGGCTCAACCTCGGTGCCGGCTGCGGCGACGACCCGCGCTGCGTCGCCGAGAATCGCCGCCGGCTGGCGCTTGCGCTGCCGAGCGAGCCGGTCTGGCTGCGCCAGGTCCATGGTGCCGATGTGCACGTCGTGGAAACGGCCGCACCTGATGAGTCTGCCGCGGCCGGCGCTGCGCCGGATGCGGCGTCGCCCGCTCGGTTCGAGGCCATGCCCGGCCGGGCCGAAGCCGTGCCCGTCGATCCAGCCACGGTCGAGCCCGGGCCTGTCGTCGCCGACGCGGCCGTCACCGCGCAGCCCGGCCGTGTGCTGGCGGTGCTGACCGCCGATTGCCTGCCGGTCCTCGTCGCCGATCGCGACGGCCGCGCGATCGGCGTTGCGCATGCCGGCTGGCGCGGACTTTCGGGCGGGGTTCTGGAGAACACGGTTGCCGCGCTGCGCTCGATGCTGCCGCCGCATGCGCATCTGCAGGCCTGGCTCGGGCCGGCGATCGGCCCCGATGCCTTCGAGGTCGGACGCGACGTCCTCGAAGCCTTCTGCGATCTCGATCCGGCATGTCGCGACGCATTCGCGCCCGGCCGGCGTCCGGACCGATGGTTCGCCGACCTGTACCGGCTCGCGCGTCGCCGGCTCTCGAGCGCCGGTGTCGTCGAGGTCGCCGGCGGCGGGTTCTGCACCTACGCCGATCGAGCGCGCTTCTGGTCGTATCGACGCGAGCCGCCCGGGGGGCGGATGGCGTCGGTGATCTGGATCAAGCCCGCCTCAACGGCGGGGGCTTGAGCCCGCGTCGTCGTCGGCCGGACGCCCGGCGGCGAGTTGCGCGACCGCGGCCGCGGCGGCCTGCCGACGTTTGCGCCGCCGCCGCTCCGGCGTGCCGACCAGCCACAGGAACAGCGCGAGCGGCAGCAGCCCGTAGACGACGAAGGTCGCGACGCCGGCGACGAAAGAGCGCTCGGCGAGCGCCATCAGCAGCGTCACGTAGATCCAGGCGATGGCAACGATGTACATCGGAAAGCGGGCGAGGACCCGGGGAATTGCGGCCCCGGGCATGCTTCCGGAGCTTGCGTTGACAAAAGTTTCTTGCAGTGCAGAATGCTTGAACGATACCCGTCCTGACAATTGGAGACGCCCATGGCGACGAAGCCGCGCGGAAAATCCCCCGAAAGCGCCGCTGAAGCAAAGCCCACCGTCGCCAAGGCGCGCCGCGCACGTACCGGTGATGCGGCCAAAGGACCCGCCGAACGTTCGAGCCGCGCAAGTCCGCGCCGGTCCACGGCGGCAAGCGCAACGAAGGCTGCCAGCCGAGGCAAGGCCGGCAGCTCGGCACGCGCAGCGTCGGCAGCCGGGGGCGCGGCCGAGGTTGCCTCC
>JAAZBL010000455.1 GCA_012513825.1 Limnobacter sp.
AGGCCGAGGAAGGCGACCTTGTGCGGGGTGACCGGCTCATTGCTGCGCTCGTTCATTGCATCGTGCTCCTGTCGGAATGGCTGGGGGAGGCTGTCGGAGCCTCCGGGCGCGTGTCAACGCACGCTGGCTCGTTGATGAGGTTCTCGCCGGCGGGGCCGTCAGCAGCCCAGCTGCCGGGCGAGGTCGAGGAAATCCGTGGCGTGCCAGTCGTTCGCCGGATCGGGGCTGACGTCCTTGGGCAGCGTCGGGCCGAATTCGAAGCGGCGTTCGACATAGGCGGCGCGCAGCCCGCAGGCGCGCGCCCCGGCCAGGTCGTCCTGATGCGCCGCCACGAGCATCACCTGCGCCGGCTCGGCGTCGAACACGTCGCAGACGCCCAGGTAGGCTTCGGCGTCGGGCTTGTAGCGACGAAAGGTCTCCGCCGAGAGGATCAGGTCCCACGGCAGTCCGGCCCGCTTGGCCATGTTCGCCAGCAGGCTCAGGTTGCCGTTCGAAAGCGTGCAGACGGTGAATCCCTGCCTCAGCCGATGCAGGCCTTCGACCGCGTCGGGCCAGGGGTCGAGTCGATGCCAGGCGAGGTTCAGGTGTCGGCGCGTGGCTTCGTCGAGCTCGCCCAGGCCGAACTGCACGAGGATCTCGTCGAGGATCGAGCGGTGCAGCGCGTCGATCTTCGTCCAGCCGAGCTCGCCGCTGCGCACGCGTGCCATCGCAGGGCGGTAGCCGGCGCGCCAGGCGATCGCGAACTGCCCCGGATCGACCGGCAGCCGAAGCTCGGAAACCTCGCGCACGATCGAGCCGTACCAATCGACGACGGTGCCGAAGACGTCGAAGGCGAGGACCGCCGGCAGGGACGCTGCATCGGTCGTCGACCGCTGCGGCTCCGGCAGCCGTCCGGTCGTCGGCTGCGCCGCGGCACTCGGTTGGGCGGGATCGTGGTTCATCGTCGAGTCGGAACGGGAAGCGCCGAGCATATCAAACGGGGTCCTTGCCCGAAGGCCGGATGACGCCGGAATGAAAAAGGGCCCGCTTTCGCAGGCCCCCGGAATCGACGGCGCCCGAAGGTGCCGCCCTGCCTGGCATGACGCCGGGCTTGGTTTTCTTCTTCTTAGTTTTCTTCTTCTGCGAAAGCTTCCTCGCGCTTCCTGGCGATCGCGGGCAGGAACACGATGACGAGCAGCACGGCTGCGATCAGCAGCAGCGTCAACGACAGCGGCCGCGTGACGAAGATCGACCACTCGCCGCGCGAGATCGTCATCGCGCGCCGCAGGTACTCCTCCATCAGCTGGCCGAGCACCAGGCCGAGCAGCAGCGGCGCCGGCTCGCAGCCCAGCTTGCGGAACGCGTAGCCGAGGATCGCGAACGGGATCGTGATGAAGACGTCGAAGACGTTGTTGTTCACCGAGTAGACGCCGACGCAGCAGAACAGGATGATCGCCGGGTACAGCAGCCGGTACGGCACGGTCAGCAGCCGGATCCAGATGCCGATCAGCGGCAGGTTCAGGATCACCAGCATGAAGTTGCCGATCCACATCGACGCGATCAGGCCCCAGAACAGGTCCGGGTTGCTGGTCATGACCTGCGGACCCGGCTGGATGTTGTGGATCATCATGCCGGCGACCATCAGCGCCATCACGGCGTTGGTCGGGATGCCGAGCGTGAGCATCGGGATGAACGAGGTCTGCGCGCCGGCGTTGTTCGCGGCCTCGGGACCCGCCACGCCTTCGATCGCCCCCTTGCCGAAGCGCTCGGGCGTCTTCGACATCTTCTTCTCGACCGCGTAGGACGTGAACGACGAGAGCACCGAACCGCCGCCCGGCAGGATGCCGAGGAAGGAGCCGAGCGCGGTGCCGCGCACGATCGGCATCATCGACGCCTTGAACTCGGCCATCGTCGGCAGCAGCTTGCCGACCTTCTTCGTGAAGACCTCGCGGTGCTCACGTTGTTCGAGGTTCGTGATGATCTCGCCGAAGCCGAAGATGCCCATCGCCACGGCAGTGAAGCTCAAGCCGTCGGTCAGTTCCGGGATGTCGAACGAAAAGCGGGCGACGCCCGAGTTCACGTCGGTGCCGATCATGCCGAGCAGCAGGCCGAAAACGACCATGCACAGCGCCTTGACGATCGACCCGTGCGCCAGGATGACCGCCGCGATCAGGCCCATGACCATCAGCGAGAAGTACTCGGCAGGCCCGAACTTGAACGCGACCTCGGCGAGCGGCGGCGCCGCCGCAGCGATCGCCAGCGTGGCCACGGTGCCGGCGAAGAACGATCCGATCGCCGCGATCGACAGCGCGGGTCCGGGGCGTCCCTGGCGCGCCATCTGGTAGCCGTCGAGCGTGGTCACGACCGACGAGGTTTCGCCGGGCAGGTTCACGAGGATCGCCGTGGTGGACCCGCCGTACTGCGCGCCGTAGTAGATGCCGGCCAGCATGATCAGCGCCGTCGTCGGGTCGCTCATCTTGTAGGTGATCGGCAGCAGCATCGCGATCGTGGCCAGCGGGCCCAGGCCCGGCAGCACGCCGACCAGCGTGCCGAACAGCACGCCGACGAAGCAGTAGAAGAGGTTCTCCAGCGTGAGCGCAGTCGCGAACCCGAGCGCCAGGTGTTCGATGATTTCCATTTTTCGGACGCTCCGGAATCAGGCGGTCAGGAAGGTCGGCCAGACCGGAAACTGAAGCTCCAGGCCCTTGACGAACAGCAGGTACGAAAGAATCAGGAGCACGACGATCAGCCCGATCGTTTCCTTCCAGTTGAACTCGTGGCTGGCGATCGCCGACACGAGGATCAGCAGCGTGACCGCGCCGACCATGCCGAGCCAGGGCAGCGTGAAGCCGAACAGCGCGACGGCACCGAGGATCAGGATCAGTTCGCGCCAGCCGATCTTCGCGACCTCCGTCTCCGGCTGCGACTTCGAGGTCGAGCCGAAGCTGACCAGCACGCCCAGCAAGAGCAGCAGCACGCCGAGCAGCGTCGGGAAGTACCCCGGCCCCATCCGGGCGCCGGTGCCGAATTCGTATTGCTGGGCAAAGCCCGCGAAGGCGCCGCCGATGACGATGAACATCACCCCGGCCCAGAAGTCCTGCTTGTTCCTGATCTGCATCTTCGATGCTCCCCCTGTCTTCCCACCGATCTCGTGATCGGCAGCGCGAAAAACCCGCGATCTTAGCGCCCCCGCGGGCATCGCACCATGCGGGAAATCCACAACCGGCACCGGCCTTCGTCCGCAACCGACACCGGCTTCCGAACCGGTTGCCCGGCTCGAATCCGCGTTCGCTCAGTCTATCCGCGCGCCCGAGGTCTTGACGATCTTTTCGTACTTCTGCTGCTCCGATCGCACGAAATCGGCGAACTGCCTGTCGCTCATCGGCGACGGAACGGCTCCCATCGTGGCCAGCTTTTCGCGGATGTCGTCGCTTGCGAGCGCCCTGGCGAACTCGGCGTTCAGCCGCGCGACGATGGCCTGCGGGGTGCCGGCCGGCGCGAAGATGCCGAACCAGGTGTCGATGTCGAAGTCCGGCAGACCGCTTTCGGAGATCGTCGGCAGATCCGGGAAGAACGGCGAGCGCCGGGCGCTGGTGACGGCGAAGGCCTTCAGCTTGCCCGAGCGGATCTGCGGCGCCGCCGAGGCGAGGTTGTCGAACATCAGCTCGGTCTGTCCGCCGAGCAGCCCGAACTGGGCCGGCGCGGCACCGCCGTACGGGATGTGGACCATGCTGACGCCGGCCTGCGCTTCGAGCAACTCGCCGGCCAGGTGACCGGCACTGCCGTTGCCGCCCGATGCGTAGTTCAGCTTGCCCGGATTGCGTCGCGCCCAGGCGATCAGGTCGGCGACCGATGCAATGCCGCGCTCCTCGGCGGCCGCCGGGTTCATCACGAGCACGTTCGGCACGCGAGCCACCAGCGTGACCGGTGCGAAGTCGCGATTCGGATCGTAGGGGATGCTTGCGTAAAGCCAGGGATTGATCGCGTGCGTGGCGACGGCGCCCATGACGATCGAGTAGCCGTCGGGGGCCGACCGGGCGACGTTGGCGACGCCGATGTTGCCGCCTGCGCCCGGGCGGTTCTCGACGATGACCGGCTGGCCCAGCTGATCGCGCAGCTTCTCCGCGAGTGCCCGTGCGACGTGGTCGAGCGGCCCGCCGGGCGGGTAGGGCACGACGAAGCGGATCTGCTTCGTCGGCCAGTCGCTCGTGGTCGTCGGCTGGGCGCTCAGCGGCAGGCCGGTCGCCAGCGCCGCGGCGCCGAGCGCGCCGGCGAGCCACCGACGGCGGCCGGACGCCGGGGCCGTCAGGCCGGGATTCGGTTGGCCCGGAACCTTTCCGTCGGCCGGGGTTCGGTGGTCGAAAGATCGCATCTCGTTCCCTCGCGCGAAGTACAGGGGCGAGATGATAACCGCCGCCATGCGCGCGACCGCGACCGCCCGATCATCCGCCGGGCGGGCCGAGCCGCCGCGCGAGTTCCACCGCGCTGCGCACCTTCATCTTCGCGAAGACGTTCGCGCGATGGACTTCGACGGTCCGCACGCTGATTCCCAGCTCGTCGGCGATCACCTTGTTCAGCTTGCCGGCCAGGATCAGGTCCATGACCTCGCGTTCGCGTGTGCTCAGGCTGGCCATGCAGCTCTCGACCGAAGCGGCGTCGCGGGCGCTGTCGATCCGGCAGGCCGATTCGGTCAGCGCTTCGATCAGGCGGTCGGCCAGCCGGTTGTCGTTGAACGGTTTCTCGAAGAAATCGTAGGCGCCGCGCTTGAGCGCGTCGACGGCCATGCCGATGTCGCCGTGGCCGGTCAGGAAGACGACCGGCACGAGGGCAGTCCGTCCGTCGGCACTCAGGCGCTCGAACAGTTCGAGCCCCGACATCCGCTTCATCCGGACATCGAGCAGCAGGCAGGCCGGACCCTGCGGCCAATCGGGCGATGCCGCGACGTGCGCAAGCAGGTCTTCGGCGCTCGCGAAGTGCCGGACCTCGAGGTCGCGCGACTGCAGCAGGAACAGCAGCGCGTCGGCGAGGGCCGCGTCGTCTTCGACGACGTGGACGATCCCGGGGCTGGCAGGCCGCATGCTCACGCTTTCGACTCCTCGACCGGCAGCTCGAAGCGGAAGACCGCACCGCCGCCTTCCCTTCGTCGGTGACGCAGCTTGCCGCCGTGCGCCTCGATCACGGTGCGGCACAGGCTCAGGCCGATGCCCAGGCCGTCCGGCTTGGTCGTGTAGAAGGCGTTGAACAACTGGCCCTCGTGCTCGGATGCGATCCCGTTGCCGCGGTCGCGCACCTCGACGGCCACCGCGCGGCGACCGTCGTCGAAGATTCGCGCCGCCTCGATCTCGAGCAGCCGCTGCGGTCGCGGCATGCCGTCCATCGCCTCGAAGCCGTTGCGAGTCAGGTTCAGCAGCACCTGTTCGAGCATCGTGCGGTCGCCGAACACGACGGCGTCGTCGTCGATCCGCCATTCGACGCGGCCACCGTTCTTGCTGGCCTGCAGTCGGATCAGCGGCTCGGCCGAGCGCAGCAGATCGCCGATCGCCAGTTCGCGGCAGTCGATCTGTCGCCGCCGGACGAAGTCCTGGACGCTGCGGATCACCTGTCCGGCCCTGTCCGACTGGCCGCGGATTCGCGCGAGCGCCGCGCGCAGCGTCGACGCATCGGCCGGTGCCTCGTTCTCGAGCAGGTTCTCGCAGGCCGTCGTGTAGCTGGTGATCGCCGCCAGCGGTTGGTTCAGCTCGTGCGACAGCACCGACGCGACTTCTCCCAGCAGCGCCATCCGCGCGTTGGCCTGCAGCTTCTCCTGCTGGTTGCGCAGCGCGCGCTCGGCGTTCGCGCGCAGTCGCCAGTCGCGCCACAGCAGCGCGGCGGCCCCCGCGAGCGCCAGCGTGACGACGACCAGCATCGCCGTCAGCAGGTTCGGAATCAGCTTCGGCTCGCCCTGGACGCTGTTCGTGCGCAACTGCAGCGACATGCCGGGCAGCTCGAGAGGTGCGGCCGCCGTGTAGACACCGGCGCCGTGGAGCCCCGACGATGAACGCGCGACGAAAGTGCCGTCGGGTTCGGTCAGGTAGACCTGGTGCGACTGCAGTATCGCTGTCGGCAGCATGCGGTCGAGCAGCAGCGGCATCGAGTAGCTGGCGACGAGAGCCCGCGGCGGCTGCGAGGCGACCGGCACGGCCAGGTCGACGATCTCGAAGCCGCTCGTCTCGCTCATCCTGACGTAGTAGGAGCGCGAATACAGCGGCCGTTCGAAGCCGACCGCCGAACGCAGTGCGAGCGTCGATTCGAAGCCGAGCTGTTCGCGCTGCCGCGCATCGAGCCGTGGCCGCGGCGCGGGCGCGTCGACGGCCTCGAGCAGGCGGCCGTCTTCGGCGCGCAGCTCGACGCGCAGCAGCGCCTGGTCGTTCGCGAGAAGTTGCGCGGCGACCTGTCGGAAAGCGTTCCCGTCGCCGCCGGCGCCCGCCAGGTCGCTGGCGAGCGCGCCCAGGCTTTGCTCGCTGGCGCGCAGGTGCGCGCGAATGCCGCCGACGGCCGCTTGGGTGGCGCGGACCAGTGCTTCTTCGCGTTCGTTGCGCTCGTAGTGGATCGACAGAAAGACCGCAGCGACCAGCATGGCCGCCATCAGCAACGCGACCAGGCCAGCGAGCAGGCGCGTTCGCCAGATCATCGACGTCCCGGGAATCCTTCGATTACCTGAAGTTACAGGATTTGTTTCCTCGTAACCCCTGGCCGCGGCGGTTCGTGAAAGCATGCCCACACGTTGTCGATCCCCTTTCGGGCGCCCCTTAGCGGCGCCCTTCTTTTTTTTCGGGATAGCACTTCGGTAGAATGAAGGGTTGTCCTGAAATCCAACCCACCTGAGCCCCAGGCTGCC
Organism: Limnobacter sp.; assembly: GCA_012513825.1. GTDB lineage: Bacteria > Pseudomonadota > Gammaproteobacteria > Burkholderiales > Burkholderiaceae_E > Zeimonas. The sequence goes on from JAAZBL010000455.1 coordinate 6,857, forward strand.
ATGACCTCGGCCGAGATCCGCGAGAAATTCCTGCGCTTCTTCGAATCGAAGGGCCACACGATCGTTGCGTCGAGCTCGCTGGTTCCCGCCAACGATCCCACGCTGCTGTTCACCAACAGCGGAATGGTGCAGTTCAAGGATGTCTTCCTCGGCAAGGAGAAGCGGCCCTACACCCGCGCCACCACGTCGCAGCGCTGCGTGCGTGCCGGCGGCAAGCACAACGACCTGGAGAACGTCGGCTACACGGCCCGGCACCACACGTTCTTCGAGATGCTGGGCAATTTCTCGTTCGGCGACTACTTCAAGCGCGAGGCGATCGCCTACGCCTGGGATCTGCTGACCGACGTCTATGGCCTGCCGCCCGAGAAGCTCTGGGTCACCGTCTACCAGGAAGACGACGAGGCCTGGCAGATCTGGGCGAACGAGATCGGCGTGCCGGTCGAGCGCATCGTGCGCATCGGCGACAACAAGGGGGCGCGCTACGCGTCCGACAACTTCTGGCAGATGGCCGACACCGGCCCCTGCGGGCCCTGCAGCGAGATCTTCTACGACCATGGTCCCGACGTCGAAGGCGGCCCGCCCGGATCGCCCGACGCCGAAGGCGACCGCTACATCGAGATCTGGAACCTCGTCTTCATGCAGTACGACCGCGACGCGTCCGGCACGCTCTCGCCGCTGCCGCATCCGTGCGTCGATACCGGCATGGGGCTCGAGCGAATCGCCGCCGTGCTGCAGGGCGTGCACAGCAACTACGACATCGACCTGTTCCGAGCGCTGGTTGCCGCAGCCGCGCGCGAGACCGGTGCGACCGACCTGTCGAGCCCGTCGCTGCGCGTGATCGCCGACCACATCCGTGCCTGCGCGTTCCTGATAGTCGACGGCGTGATCCCGGGCAACGAAGGGCGCGGCTACGTGCTGCGCCGGATCGTCCGGCGTGCGCTGCGCCACGGCCACAAGCTCGGCCAGTCGCAGCCGTTCTTCCATCGGCTGGTGGCCGACCTCGACGAAGTCATGGGCGGCGCCTACCCGGAGCTGCGCGCGGCCCGCGAGCGCGTCGTTCAGGTATTGAAGCAGGAAGAGGAACGCTTCGGCGAGACGCTCGAGCACGGGATGTCGATCCTCGAGGCGGCGCTGGCGACGGGCGTCACCGAGCTCGACGGCGAAACGGCATTCCGGCTCTACGACACCTACGGCTTCCCGCTGGACCTGACCGCCGACGTCTGCCGCGAGCGCGGCGTGTCGGTCGACGAGGCCGGCTTCGACGCGGCGATGGCCCGGCAGCGCGAGCAGGCTCGGGCGGCGGGACGGTTCAAGGCGGCCGCCGGCCTCGACTACTCGGGCGACAGCACGGCGTTCCACGGCTACGAGCAGCTGGTCGTCGACGACGCGCAGGTCGTCGCGCTCTATGTCGACGGCGTGCGGGTCCCGGCGATGCACGCCGGCGACAGCGGCGTCGTCGTGCTCGATCGCACGCCGTTCTATGCCGAGTCGGGCGGGCAGGTCGGCGACGCCGGCGAACTGCTGGCCACCGGCGGCGGTGCGCACTTCGAGGTGGCCGACACGCAGAAGATCCAGGCCGAGGTGTTCGGCCACCACGGCCGGCTCGCCAGCGGCGAACTGAAGACCGGCGACCGCGTCAAGGCGGTCGTCGACGCGGCGCGACGCGCCAGCACCGTGCGCAACCATTCGGCCACGCACCTGATGCACAAGGCGCTGCGCGAAGTGCTCGGCCCGCACGTCCAGCAGAAGGGCTCGCTGGTCGACGCCGAGAAGACCCGCTTCGATTTTTCGCACAATGCGCCGCTGACCGACGAACAGATCCGCCGGGTCGAACAGATCGTCAATCGCGAGGTGCTTGCCAACGCGGCCACCCAAGCGCGGATGATGAACTTCGACGAGGCCGTCGCGCACGGCGCGATGGCGCTGTTCGGCGAAAAGTACGGCGACACGGTGCGCGTGCTCGACATCGGCAGTTCGCGCGAGCTGTGCGGCGGCACGCATGTGGCGCGCACCGGCGATATCGGCCTGTTCAAGATCGTCTACGAAGGCGGCGTGGCCGCCGGGATCCGGCGCGTCGAGGCGATCACCGGCGAAAATGCGCTGACCTGGGTCCAGCGGCTCGAGGACACGGTCAGCGAGGCGGCCGCCACGCTGAAGGCGCCGGCCTCCGAGCTGAACGCGAAACTGGCGCAGGCGCTCGAGCAGGCGCGCGCGGCCGAGAAGGAACTCGCGCGGCTGAAGTCGCGGCTGGCGGCCTCGCAGGGCGACGACCTGGCGGCACAGGCAGTCGACGTCGGCGGCGTCAAGGTCCTGGCGGCATCGCTCGACAAGGCCGACGTCAAGACCCTGCGCGAGACGATGGACAAGCTCAAGGACAAGCTGAAAACCGCGGCGATCGTGCTGGCCGGCGTCGACGGCGCGAAGCTCAGCCTGATCGCCGGCGTGACCGCCGACACGACCGACAGGATCAAGGCCGGCGAACTGGTCAACTTCGTCGCGACCCAGGTCGGCGGCAAGGGCGGCGGTCGGCCCGACATGGCGCAGGCCGGCGGCACCGAACCGGCGAAGCTTCCGCAGGCGCTGGCCTCGGTCGTGGACTGGGTTCGCGAGCGCGTCTGACCGGCGCGCGCTCGGTCCCGGCGTCGAACAGCGTCTCGCCGTTTCCGGCTCTCTGCGCGCGTGCTCTCGCCGATCCGGTCGCTGGTCGGCCTGTCCATCCTGACCCATGCGGCCTTCGGCGGAAGCCGGGTCGCCGTTTCGCTGGCTGCGCTGGAGCTCCAGGCCTCGCCGTTCGCGATCGGCCTGCTGCTGTCGTTCTACGGCCTGCTGCCGATGTTCCTGTCGGTGCCGGCCGGGCGCTGGATCGACCGGGTTGGCATGCAGCTGCCGATGGTTGCCGGCTGCGCGCTGCTGGCCTTCGGCGTGGGGGTCCCGTTCCTGATCTGGGACATCGGTGCGCTCTACCTGGCGAGTGTCACGGTCGGACTCGGTTTCATGACCTTTCACCTGGCCGTGCAGAAGGCGGCCGGCCTGGTCGGCGGCGTCGCGGCCCGGACGTCGAACTTCAGCCTGCTGGCGCTCGGGTTCTCGATCTCGGGCTTCCTCGGACCGACGCTGACCGGGCTGGCGATCGACGCGGTCGGCCATCGCTGGAGCTTCGCGCTGCTGGCGCTGGCGCCCTTGTGCGCGATCCCGGCGCTGCGGCTCGTTTCTTTCGTGCGCGAACTCGACAAGCCGGCGCGACCGGCACGGTCGGCGGCAGGCGAGCTGTCCGATGCGTCGCCGACGCGGCTGTGGGACCTGCTCGCGACGCCCGAGCTGAAGCGGCTGTACGTGTCGGTGACCGTGCTGTCGTCGGCCTGGGACGTCCACCAGTTCCTGGTGCCGCTGTACGGTGCCGGCATCGGCTTGTCGGCCTCGAGCATCGGGCTGGTGCTCGGCGCTTTCTCGGTCGCGACCTTCATCGTGCGCCTTCTGCTGCCCTTCATCTCCCGCCGGGTCGCCGACTGGCACCTGATCCTCGGGGCGATGGCCAGTTCGACGCTGGTCTACGTCGTCTATCCGCAATTCCCTGTGCTGCCTGCGATGCTGGCGCTGTCCTTCGTGCTGGGCCTCGGGCTCGGCACCGCGCAACCGATGATGATGGTGGTCCTGCATCGCGAGTCGCCGCCGGAGCGCATCGGCGAGGCCGCCGGTCTGCGGCTGACGCTGATCAACGGCACGCAGACCTTCCTGCCGACGGCCTTCGGCGCCTTCGGCAGCGCGTTCGGGCTGGCGGCGATATTCTGGGGAATGGCGGCGATGATCGGCGGCGGTGGCGCCTACGTGGCGCACGGGCTGCGCCGCGAGGTCAGGCTGCGGCGGCCGGCGGCGGCGTCGCGAGCCGGGCGGCCGTGAGACCGGCTTTCCCGGCCGCCGTCCGGCTGCGGGCAAAATGGCAGGTTTCGCCCAGGAGACTTCGTTCGATGCTTGACCCCGACTACCGCTATTGCCCGCGTTGCCGGGCACCGCTGACGGTCCTCCCGCTCGGCGGCCGCGAGCGCAACGTCTGCACCGAGTGCCACTTCACGCACTGGAACAATCCGGCTCCGGTGGTCGCCGCGCTCGTGCAGGTCGGCGACGAGATCCTGCTCGCGCGCAACGCCGCCTGGCCCGAGAAGATGTTCGCGCTGATCACCGGCTTCCTGGAACCGGGCGAGACGCCGGAGCACGGCGTTGCGCGGGAACTGAAGGAAGAGACGAACCTCGACGCCGAGCGTGTCGAGCTGATCGGCGTCTACGAATTCGTACGCAAGAACGAGCTGATCATCGCCTACCACGTGACCGCCAGCGGGAGCGTCAAGCTCAACGAGGAGCTCGCCGAGTACCGGATGGTCAGGCCCGAGCGGCTCAAACCGTGGCGCGCCGGCACCGGGATGGCGGTGGCCGACTGGATGCGGGCGCGCGGGCTGCCGGTCGAGTTCGTCGACCGGCCGATCGATCCGCAGCCGAACTGAGCGCCGTCCGCTCGCCCGCACTGCCGGCTGCCCGTCGGAGCCGGCCTTGCCGGGCGCTGCTAGACTTCGAAACAGCCGTCGCATTCGCGACTTCACCAGCAAGACACCCCATGAGCGAAACCGCCATCAACTTCGACCGGGAGGTCGATGCGCGCGGGCTGAACTGCCCGTTGCCGATCCTGCGCGCGAAAAAGGCACTGTCCGAACTCGAGGCCGGCCAGGTGCTGAAGGTCGTCTCGACCGATTCCGGCTCGCAGCGCGACTTCGAGGCGTTCTCGCGCCAGACCGGTCATGAACTGCTCCGTACCGACACCGGCGATCGAGAGTGGACCTTCTACCTGAAGCATCGCTGAGCCTGCGATGAACTTCCACTTCGACTTCACCGGCCGCACCATCCTCGTCACGGGCGGCACCTCCGGGATCGGTGCGGCGACCAGCCTCGCGTTCCGGCGCGCCGGCGCCCGCGTGCTCGCCTGCGGCTTCACGCAGCAGGAACTCGAAGCGGCACGCGCGAATCCCGACTTCGGCGGCATCGACATCCGCTCGCTCGACGTCTGCGACAAGCCGGCCGTCGACGCGCTGCTCGGCGGCCTCGAGTCGCTGGACGCCGTCGTCCACTGCGCCGGGCTGATCCTGCGCGAGGCCGAGCACGATCCGATCGAGTTCGACAAGGTTCTCGACGTGAACGTGTCGGGCGGCATGCGCGTATCGGCTGCGGCGCGCCCGCTGCTGGCGAAGAGCCGCGGCTCGATCGTGTTCGTCGCGTCGGTCATGTCCTTCTTCGGCGGGCCACGGCAGCCGGCCTATTCGGCCTCGAAGGGCGCGGTGCGCAACCTGACGATGTCGCTGGCCTGCGCTTACGCCGACGAAGGCATCCGCGTCAACGCGGTCGCACCCGGCTGGGTCGTCACGAATCTGTCGCGCGGCGCGCGGGAAAATCCCGAACGCAATGCGACGATCATGACGCGCACACCGATCGGGCGCTGGGCCCAGCCCGACGAGATCGCCGACCCGATCCTGTTCCTGTGCTCCGATGCCGCGCGCTACATGACCGGCACGGTCATGCAGGTCGACGGCGGCTACTGCAGCATGGGTTGATCCGGCACCGGTTTTCGCCGCAGGTCCTCGTGTGCGGGGCAGCGAACCGGCCGGCGCGCATCGTTCGAAGCGGCGTGCACATCGCCTGACTGCGGCCCTGCTCGTCGTGCTGCCGGCTGCGACAGCCGGCGAGCCGCTTCGTCCGGATCGGCCGTCGGGCGACGACGCGCCGATCGTCGAGTACCGATTGCCCGGGAACCGGGCTGGCCACCCGCGCGATCGGCCCGCCTCGCCGTCACCGCTTCGCGACGACGCGGGATCGCTTTCCTTTCGCGAGGCCGACTGCGCGGCGGCGCTGCGCCTGCCCTGGGGACCGCTCGAAGATTGTCGCCAGGCGGTGATCGCGGGCGCCGTGGGTGCGACCGCTGCCGTCAGCCTGCTGGCCTGGTGGGGGCAGGGCTTCCACAGCGACTTCAGCGTCGCCGACGAAGGCTGGTTCGGCGCGCGAACCTATTCGGGCGGGATCGACAAGCTCGGCCATGCCTGGACCTCGTACGTCGGCATGCGCCTCGGCACCCGCGCGCTCACGTGGGCCGGCCTGCCGCACCGGGACGCGATCCGCCTGGCCGCCGGCGTGGGTCTCGGCGTCGGGCTCGGAATCGAGGTGCTCGACGGGCTGTCGCGCGGCGGGCAATACGGGTTCAGCTGGGAGGACCTGGCGATGAACCTCGTCGGCACCGGATTCGGGGTCCTGATGGAGTCCCGCCCGGAGCTCGACCGCCATCTCGCGTTTCGGCTGATGTACCGCTCCGGCGACAAGTGGTACGACCGCCAGGTCTACGTTCTCGCCTGGCGCTTGTCGGGGCTGCCCGGAGTCGGCCGGGACAATCCGCTGCGCTATCTGGAGGTGCTTGCCGGGTACGGCGCGCGCGGCTTTCGCAGCGATATGGATTTCGGCGACGGCGACACGCGCAGGCGCAGCGTCTACGTCGGCGTCGGGCTGAACTTGAGCGAGCTGCTGGACCGCTGGGTGTTCACCGGCTCGCGCGGCAGCCGCACGCAGCGCTGGAGCGACGAGGCGCTGCGCTACCTGCAGGTGCCGGGGACCGCGGTCGCCCGCAGTTGGGACAAGCGTCCGTAGCCGACCCGCGGTCAGCCCAGCCGCGCCCGCTGCTCGCGCAGGCGCGCTGCGGTATCGGAGAACGAAGCCAGGCGCGTACGTTCCTGCTCGACGATCTCGGCCGGCGCGCGCTGGACGAAACCGGCGTTGCCGAGCTTGCTGGCGGCCTTCGCGATCTCGCCGTCGACCCGGGCGATCTCCTTGTCGAGACGCTGGCGCTCGGCAGCGACGTCGATCTCGATCTTCAGCATCAGGTGCGCATCGCCGACGATCTGTACCGGCGCGAGCGAATCGGCCGGAAGCGCATCGACCACTTCGACCGCTTCGAGCCGCGCCAGCGCCTTCAGGTACGGGGCGAAGCCGGCCAGGCGATCGCGATTGCCCGCGGCGACCAGCGGCAGGCGCTGCGCCGGCGAAATGCCCATTTCGCCGCGCAGCGCGCGGCAGGCGTCGACCTGCGCCTTGAGCTCGGCTACCCAGGCTTCGGCGACCTCGTCGATGTTCGACGGATCGGCTTTCGGGTACGGCTGCGTCATGATCGAGAAGCGCTGCTCGGCGGCCGCCTGCGCCAGCGCCTCGCCCGACAGCGTCTGCTCGCCGCGTTCGCCGTAGCGGTTCGCCAGCGGCGCGACCTTCTGCCAGAGTTCCTCGGTCACGAAGGGGATCACCGGATGAGCCAGGCGCAGCAGCGCTTCGAGCACGCGCAGCAGCGTCCTGCGCGTCGCCCGGCCGACGGCGGCGTCGCCGTCCTGCATCTGCACCTTGGCGAGTTCGACGTACCAGTCGCAGTATTCGTTCCAGGCGAACTCGTAGATCGCGCGCGACGCGAGGTCGAAGCGGTAGTCGTCGAAATGCCGCTCGACCTCGTTCTCGACGCGCTGCAACTGCGAGACGATCCAGCGGTCGGCGTCGCTGAAGCGAAGGTCGGCGCCGGTCTGCCCGAAACCGCAGTCGTGGCCGTCGCAGTTCATCAGCACGAAGCGGGTGGCGTTCCACAGCTTGTTGCAGAAGTTGCGATAGCCCTCGCAGCGGCCCAGGTCGAAGTTGATGTTGCGCCCGGGCCCGGCCAGCGACGCGAAGGTGAAGCGCAGGGCGTCGGCACCGAAAGCGGGTATGCCCTGCGGATATTCCTTGCGCGTGCGCTTTTCGATCGCGGCCGCCTGCTTCGGGTTCATCAGGCCGAAGGTGCGCTTGGCCACCAGGTCGTCGAGCGCGATGCCGTCGATCAGGTCGATCGGGTCGAGCGTGTTGCCCTTGCTCTTCGACATCTTCTGGCCTTCGGCGTCGCGCACCAGCGCGTGCACGTAGACGTGCCGGAACGGCACCTGGCCGGTGAACGCGAGCGTCATCATCACCATCCGCGCGACCCAGAAGAAGATGATGTCGAAGCCGGTGACCAGCACCGACGACGGCAGGTACTGCGCCAGCCTCGGCTCGATGTTCGGCGCTCCGTCGCGGAACGGCTCGGCCGGGTCGACGAGCGACGAGAACGGCACCAGCGCCGACGAGAACCAGGTGTCGAGCACATCGGGGTCGCGCACCAGCGGGCCGGTCCAGCCGGCCGCCGCCGCCTTCGCGCGCGCGCCGGCTTCGTCGAGCGCGACGAAGACGCTGTCGTCGTGGATCGGCTGTCCGTTCGCGTCGGCCTTGTACCAGGCCGGGATCTGGTGGCCCCACCAGAGCTGGCGCGAGATGCACCAGTCCTGGATGTTGTTCAGCCAGTGGTTGTACGTGGCCGTCCAGTTTTCGGGGACGAAGCGGATCGAGCCGTCGGCGACGACTTCGAGCGAACGCCGGGCGATGCTCTTGCCGCCGAGCAGCGAGTCGGCCGGCGAGTCCTTGCTCATCGCGACGAACCACTGGTCGGTGAGCATCGGCTCGATGACCTCGTTCGTGCGGTCGCCGCGCGGCACGGTCAGCCTGTGCGGCTTCGTCGAGTCGAGAAGGCCCAGCTTCTGCAGGTCGGCGACGATCTGCCGGCGTGCTTCGAACCGGTCGAGCCCGCGGTAGCGCGGCGGGCCGTTCTCGTTGATCTTCGCACCGAGCGTGAGCACCGGCAGCACGGGCAGGCCGTGGCGCTGGCCGACCGCGTAGTCGTTGAAGTCGTGCGCCGGCGTGACCTTGACGACGCCGGTGCCGAATTCGCGGTCGACGTAGGCGTCGGCGACGATCGGCAGCTCGCGCCAGCCGCGCGCACGCGCCGCGGCGACCAGCTCGGCCGTGCTCATCGCCTGGCCGTCGAAGACGAAGTCGTCGGCCGCCGCCGCTTCGCCGGTCAGCGGCAACAGGACCTTGCGGCCGACCAGCGCCGAGTAGCGTTCGTCCTCGGGATGCACCATGACGGCCGTATCGCCGAGCATCGTCTCGGGCCGCGTCGTGGCGACCGTGACGAAGCCGCTTCCGTCGGCCAGCGGATAGCGGATGTGCCAGAGCTGGCCGTCTTCCTCTTCGCTGACGACCTCGAGGTCCGAGACGGCGGTCAGCAGCTTCGGGTCCCAGTTGACCAGCCGCTTGTCCTTATAGATGAGCCCCGCGCGATAAAGCTCGACGAAAACTTTCAGAACCGCCTTCGAGAGCCCCTCGTCCATGGTGAACCGCTCGCGGCTCCAGTCGCAGGAGGCCCCGAGCCGCTTGAGCTGGTTGATGATGGC
>JAAZBL010000456.1 GCA_012513825.1 Limnobacter sp.
CGGCGCTGACGGCGCTTTCCGGCTGGCTGCGCGATCGCCATCGTGCGCCGCAGGCGCTGCCCGCTCCGTTCGCACCGGCCGCAGGCGTCGAACTGCGCACGCCGCGCGGCGCGTCGGCGATCGCAGATCAGGCGCTGGCCGCCTGGGAGCCGGCGCTCGCGCGCGTCGCCTCCGGCGACCATGCCGGGCCCGCGCAGGCCGTCTCGATCGTCGCGGCCTTCGAGCGACACCGGGTCCTGTGCGCGATGCGCGAAGGCCCGCTCGGCGTCGAGGCCCTGAACGCGGCGATCGCGGCGCGCGTGCGCGAGCGCGTCGGCGCGCCGCCGGGTGCGCTCTGGTACCCGGGCCGCATCGTCATCGTCGTGCGCAACCGCCCGGAGCTCGAACTGGCCAACGGCGACGTCGGCATCTGCCTGCCGCTGCCGGCCGAGCTCGGCGGCCGGCCGGAGCGGCCGGCCGCAGCTTCCGACGCCGCCACTGCACCACTGGCCGTGGTGTTCGACACCGGCGGCGGCGCACTGCGCTGGCTGCCGGTCAGGCAGATGCCGGCTCACGACGACGCGTTCGCGATGACGGTCCACAAGGCGCAGGGCTCGGAGTTCGATTCGGTCGCGCTGGTCGCCGCGCCGCGCGGGCACCGGCTCAACACCCGCGAGCTGCTTTACACCGGGGCGACGCGCGCACGATCGCGGCTCGTCGTCTGGGCCGAACCGACGGCGATCGAAGATGGCGCGATGCGCCGCACCGAAAGGCACGGCCGGCTCGCCGACCGGATCGCCCGGCTGCGCGAATCATGAACCCGCGCGCCTGGCTGCCGCGGCTGTTGCCGATGCTGCGCTGGTGGCATCTGGTCACCCGCGAGAACCTCCCGCGCGACCTGCTGGCCGGCCTCGTCGGCGCGCTGATCGTGCTGCCGCAGGGCATCGCGTTCGCGACGCTGGCCGGGCTGCCGCCCGAGTACGGGCTCTACGCGGCGATGGTGCCGACAGCGGTCGCCGCACTGTTCGGGTCGTCGCTGCACACGGTCTCGGGGCCGACCAACGCGATCTCGCTGATGACCTTCGCGTCGCTGGCGCCGCTGGCGATTCCGGGCAGCGCCGAATACGTGCGGCTCGCCGGGACGCTGGCCTTCCTTTCGGGCGCGCTGATGGTGATCCTCGGTGCGTTGCGGCTGGGCCTGATCGTGAACTTCATCTCGCAGCCGGTCGTCGTGGGCTTCACCGCCGGCGCCGGCTTGCTGATCATCCTCAGCCAGTTGCCGTCGCTGCTCGGGCTCGACGCGCCGGCAGGCGTGGCCGTGCTCGGCGTGCTCGAACGGGTCGCGCGCGGCCTGGGCGAAGTCAGCATGGCCGCACTGGCCGTGGCCGTCGTGAGCTTCGCCGCCGGGCTGGCCGCGCGCCGATGGCGCCCGCGCTGGCCGAACATCGTCATCGCGATGCTGGCCGGCACGCTGACGGCGGCGTCGATCGAGCTGGGCGCGCGGATCGTCGGCCGCGAGAGCGGGCTGCGCTACCTCGACGCGATTCCGCGCAGCCTGCCGCCGCTGTCGTTGCCGGTCGGCGATCCGGCACAACTGAGCGAGCTCGCCGGGCTCGCGCTGGCCGTCTCGATCGTCGCGCTGACCCAGTCGGTGTCGATCGCCCGCGCGGTGGCGCTGCGCTCCGGCCAGCGGATCGACGGCAACCAGGAGTTCATCGGCCAGGGCTTGTCGAACATGGCCGCGGGGTTCTTCTCCGGCTTTCCGACCAGCGCTTCAGTCAATCGTTCGGGTCCGAACTTCGACGCGGGCGCCGTGACGCCGCTGGCCGCCGTGTTCTCGGCGGTCATCCTTGCGGCGATCGTCGTCGTGTTCGCACCGCTGGTTCGCTGGCTGCCCGTGGCCGCGATCGCGGCGCTGCTGCTGCTCGCGTCGCTGTCGCTGATCGACCTGCGGCGGATCCGGCGCACGCTGGCGGCGAGCCGCCCAGAGGGCGGCGTGCTGCTGCTGACGATGGTCTCGACACTCGTGCTGCGGCTCGACGTCGCGGTGCTGATCGGCGTCGCGGCGTCGCTGGTGCTGTACCTGAGCCGCACCTCGCGGCCGATCATGCGCAGCCAGGTCCCGAATGTGCGTTCGCCCGAGCGCGAGTTCGTGCCGGTCGACGCGGAGCGCGACGAGTGCCCGCAGCTGAAGATGCTGACGATCGAGGGCTCGATCTACTTCGGCGCCGTCGATCACGTCGCCACGCACCTGGACATCCTGCGCGAGATCTCGCCGGAGCGGAAGCACCTGCTGCTGCTGGCGCGCAACATGAACTTCGTCGACGTTGCCGGCGCCGAACTGCTGGCCGACGAAGCGCGGCGCCGTCGCGCCGAGGACGGTTGCCTGTACCTGCACGGACTGCGCGAAAACGTCGAGGAGCTGATGCGTCGCGGCGGAACGCTCGAACAGGTCGGCGAAGCGCAGATCTTCCGGACCAAGAGCGAGGCGATCGCGGCGATCTACCAGCGGCTCGACTCGGCGATCTGCGCGCGCTGCAGCGTGCGCATCTTCTACGAATGCCACGGCGTGCTGCCTTCGGGCAAGCCGCGCGACGCGAAGGACGCCACGGGCGGTTAACATCGAGCGTTTCGCCAATCGAACGCATCCGAAGGACCGCCCCGATGTCGCTCCCGCCGATCCTGCGCGACCGCTTGCGCCTGCCCGTCGTGGGCTCGCCGATGTTCATCGTCTCGAACCCGGAGCTGGTCATCGCCCAGTGCAAGGCCGGAATCGTCGGTTCGTTCCCGGCGCTGAACGCGCGGCCGAAGGAGGCCTTCGCGCAGTGGCTCGAGCGGATCGAAGGCGAGCTCGCCGGACACGATCGCGCGCATCCGGACGCTCCGGCCGCCCCTTATGCGGTCAACATGATCGTGCACCGCTCGAACGACCGGCTCGAGCACGACATCGACGTGCTCGTGAAGTACGAGGTGCCGATCGTCATCACCTCGCTGGGTGCGCGTCCCGAGGTCAACGAGGCCGTGCACTCGTACGGCGGCCTCGTGCTACACGACGTCATCAACGACCGCTTCGCCCGCAAGGCGATCGAGAAGGGCGCCGACGGCCTGATCGCGGTCGCCGCCGGAGCCGGCGGCCATGCCGGCGTGCAGTCGCCGTTCGCGCTGGTGCAGGAAATCCGCGAATGGTTCGACGGACCGCTGC
>JAAZBL010000067.1 GCA_012513825.1 Limnobacter sp.
CCCGACGTGACGCTCGACATCACCGAGGTGGAACTGGTCGACGCAGGGCCGGACCGGGTCCGAGTCGAGGGTGCGCGCGGTCACGCGAAGCCCTCGCGGCTGAAGGTCACCGTGGGCCACGAGGCGGGCTGGCTCGGAGAGGCCGAGATCTCGTACGCGGGGCCGAACGCGTATTCGCGGGCTCGCCTCGCGCTCGATGTCGTTCGAAAGCGGCTCGGCCCGGAGGTCCGGATGCGCGGCGACCTGATCGGGCTGGCGAGCGTCTTCAATGACGACCGGGGACTGTGGCTCGACGAGCGTGCGCGAGCCCGTGGTCTCGACCGCATCGATTCCGGCGACGAAGGACGGTTACGTGCAGCGGATCCCGACAGCCTGTACGAGGACGTGCGCCTGCGCGTGGCCGTCAGTGCACCGGACCGCGAGACGGCGGCACGGGCGGGCGAGGAAGTCCTGGCGCTCTATACCTGCGGACCTGCCGGGGGTGGTGGCATCCGCAGCAGCCTGCGCCGCCGGATTTCGACGACCTCGGGCTATATTCGACGAGAGCTCGTTCGCCCTGCCGTGGAGTTCCTCGAATGAGCGAACGACTTCGAGCGAACGCGAGCCCTGCGAGCGGGTTCGTCGAAATTCCGCTGCACCGGATCGCGCATGGTCGTGCCGGCGACAAGGGCGATCGCCTGAACGTGAGCGTGATCGCCTTCGAGCGCAGGCATTACGAGCTGCTGCGCGAGCAGGTCACCGCCGATCGGGTGAAGGCACTGTTCGCGCATCGCGGGGCGAGCGCCGTGCAGCGTTTCGAGCTGCCGAAGCTATGTGCACTGAACTTCGTCATCGACGACGTGCTCGAGGGGGGCGTCAACGATGCGCTGAACCTCGACGGACACGGCAAGTCGAATTCGTTTCTCGTGCTTTCGCTCACGGTGAGCCTGCCGCAGGCCGAGCTGGCAAACCCGCCATGAGCGATCGTGACCAACGCATGAGCGAACGTGACCATCCGAGGCGCGCCGCGAGGAGCGCCGGCCGGCATCTTTCCGTCCCTGCTGCCATCAGAACCATTTCAATCGAAGGAGAGGAGCGAGCATGAAACGAACAATCGTCGCGGCCTTGGCCGCCTGCACCACTTTCGCCTTCGCGGCGCCCGTCGCCGCGCAGGAGAAGCTGCTGATCGGCTCGACCTCGGCCTCGTCGAGCCAGTACGGCTACTTCGTGGCCTTGTCGCAGTTGATCAACGCGAAGGTGCCCGGGGTCGAAAGCTCGGTCGTCGAGACCGGCGCGACCGTGGACAACCTGCGGCGGATGGCGCGTGGCCAGGTCGACATCGGACTCGTCACCACCAACGTCAGCTACCACGCCTGGGCCGGCCAGGAGGCCTTCGAAGGCAACAAGGTCGACAACCGGCTGCTGTTCGTCTACTCGCCCGCGCCGCAGAACGTGGTCGTGCGCGCAGACAGCAACGTCAAGACGCTGGCCGACCTCGCCGGCAAGCGCTTCAACCCCGGCCTGAAAGGCTCGGCGACCGAGAAGACGGCCGAGGCGGTCTTCAAGACGCTCGGCATCGCGCCCGACTACGTGCGCGGTTCGACCACCGACATCGTCAACCAGATCAAGGACAACCGCGTGATCGGCTACGTGAAGTCGGGCGCCGGCAGCAAGCTCGACGGATCGTCGCTCGACATCGCGACCTTCACCAAGGTCGCGGTACTGTCGCTCACGCCCGAGCAGAAGCAGCTGCTTGCCGACAAGATGCCCGACATCTCGGTCGTCGACATCCCGGCCGGCGCGGCCGAGGGCCTGCCTGCCTACAGCACCTGGAACTTCGGTCTCGCGGTCAGCGCGCGTCCCGAGCTTTCCGAGGAGACGGCCTACCAGATCGCGAAGGCGGTGTTCGAGGACGAAACCGTGCAGGTCGGCGCACTGAGCAGCCTGAAGGGGCTCGACCTGATGAAGCTCACGCTCGAGACCGGCACGATCCCGCTGCATCCCGGCGTCGTGCGCTACATGAAGGAGAAGGGCGCCACGATCCCGGACAAGCTGATGCCGAAGTGATCGAGCGTTGCGCGAGGACGAGCGAGCCTTGGAACCCTTGACTCCTGGTCGGCCGCCCATGCGAGCCCTGGCCCGCAAGACGGTCGCGGCCCTGCTGGGCCTGTTCATCCTCTATACGTCGGCGTTCGGCGCCTTCGAGAGCCTGATCCAGCGCGCGATCTTCATCGGCTTCGTCGTGTGCCTGGGCCTGCTGATGTTCCCGCTCGGCGAGGGCCGGCGCTGGCGAGCGGGCGGCGTCGTCGTGGACCTGGCGCTGGCCGCGGTTTCGATCGCGGCCTGCGCCTATGTGATCGTCAACTACGACGAGATCATGGACAGCCTGCCCATGGCCACCGCGCTCGACATCGCGCTCGCGACCGGCCTCGTCGTCGCGGTGCTCGAGGTCTCGCGTCGCGCGATCGGCGGGATCTTCCCGGTGATCGCGCTGGCCGGCATCGGCTACGCGTTCTTCGGCAAGTACCTCGACGGTCCGCTCGGTCACCGGGGCTTCGACGTCTACTTCGTGACGGAGACGCTGCTGCTCGGCGACCTCGGCATCTGGGGCCTGCTGGTCGGCGTCGCCAGCACCACGATCGCCGCGTTCGTGCTGTTCGGCAGCGTGCTGCTGTTTACCGGCGGCGGCCAGACCTTCATGGACCTCGCGGTGCGGCTGAGCGGACGCAGCCCGGGCGGCGCCGCGAAGATCGCGACAGTGGCCTCGGGCCTGTTCGGCACGATCAGCGGCAGCGCGGTGGCCAACGTGGCCACGACCGGCAACTTCACGATTCCGCTGATGAAGCGCCTGGGTTACCCGCCGGCGCTGGCAGGCGGCATCGAGGCGGTCGCTTCCACCGGTGGGCAGATCGCGCCGCCGGTGATGGGTGCGGCGGCCTTCGTGATGGCCGAGATCATCGGCCGCAGCTACTTCGACATCGCGAAGGCGGCCGTGCTGCCGGCCTTCCTGTTCTATCTCGGCTGCTTCTCCACGATCCACTTCATCGCGATCACGCGCGGTTTGCGGGTCGTGCCCGAATCGGAGATGCCGTCGTGGAAGACCGTGCGGGCACCGCGGCGCACGGTGCCGATCGTGTCGGCCTTCGGCGCGCTGTTGTACGGCATCCTGACCGGCCGCTCGGTCCAGACGGCTGCCTTCTTCGGCGTGGCGGGCCTGTTCGTCCCGTACCTGCTGCTGAACGTTCGTTCTTGGGCCGACCTGCGCAGCGCGCTCGCGGTGATCGTGAACAGTCTCGAAGACGCGGGCAAGGCGCTCGTGATGATCGGCGTGCTGCTTGCCGGCGCGCAGATCCTCGTCAGCATGGTCAACCTGACCGGATTCGGCGTGACGCTGTCGTCGATGATCGTTGCGCTGGCCGCGAACTCGGTCCTGCTGGTCGCGCTGGTCACCGGTCTGGTCTGCCTGGTGATCGGCATGGGCATGCCGACCACCGCGGCCTACGTGCTGGTCGCCGCCGTGCTCGCGCCGGCGATGACCAAGGTCGGCATCGAACCGATCGTCGCGCACATGTTCGTCTTCTACTACGCGACGATCTCGGTCATCACGCCGCCTGTCTGCGTGGCGGTCTTCGTCGCCGCCGGCATCGCACAGACCGACTGGCTGAAGGTGGCGCGCGAGGCCGTGAAGCTCGGCGCGGTGACCTACGTGATCCCGTTCATGTTCCTCGCCTACCCGGGCATGCTCGCCGAGGGTAGCTGGCTCGACTTCGTCGAGGCGCTCGTGTCCGGGCTGGTGTTCACGATGGCCTTCGCGATGCTGTTCGGCGGCGCACGTCTGTTCGATTCGCGCGCTCTGAACGTCGTGGTGCTGCTCGCGATCGCGGCGCTGTCGGTCTTCCCGACCTGGTATGGCCTCGGCGTGGCCACGCTCGCGATGGTGCTGCTTTCGGTGGCGCGGCGCGCGCGATTGCGCGGCGAGTCGGCGCCGGCGGTCGGCTAGGGTCGAATCGGAGGAACCGGATGCTCGACTTGAGCGGAAAGGTGGCCCTGGTGATGGGCTGCGGCTCGGTCGCCGAAGGCTGGGGCAACGGCAGGGCGAGCGCCGCGCTGCTCGCGCGCCAGCACGCGCGCGTCTACGGGACCGACCTGGAGCTCGCGAACGCCGAGCTGACCCGGCGCATGATCGAGGCCGAAGGCAACGAAATCCACGTCGAGCGCTGCGACGTGACCCGTGCCGCAGAGGTGAACCGGATCGTCGACGACTGCGTCTCGCGCTTCGGCCGCATCGACATCCTCGTGAACAACGTCGGGCTGTCGCAGCCCGGAGGCCCCGTCGACATGGACGAGGCGGTCTGGGACCGGCAGCTCGAGGTCAACCTCAAGGGCGCGTTCCTCGCCTGCAAGCGCGTGATACCGATCATGGCGCAGCAGGGAGGCGGCTCGATCGTCAACATCTCGTCCGTCGCTGGCCTGCGCTACATCGGCAAGCCGCAGGTCGCCTACGCGGCGGCCAAGGCCGCGCTGATCCAGTTCACGCGCACCACGGCGGTGATTCACGCGCCGCAGAACGTTCGGCTCAACTGCGTGGTGCCGGGGCTGATGCACACACCGCTGATCGACGGGCTCGCGGCCAAGTACGCCGGCGGTGACACCGAGGGCTTCGTCGCGCACCGGCATCGCCAGGTGCCGATGCAGCACATGGGCGACGGCTGGGACGTCGCCCATGCGGTGCTGTTCCTCGCCGCCGACGAGAGCCGCTACGTCACTGCGACCGAGATCGTCGTCGACGGCGGGCTCGTCGCGGCCACCCGTTGAGGTCGGTCGGCCGGGGCGTCGATCGATCGGCGAGTCAGGGTCGCAGCCCGACCGCTCCGGACACCTCGATCGAGTAACGGACATCGCCTCGACATTGCTTGGCCACCTGAAACGGAGACACGTTGCGTTGGGCAATGCTCGGTGTTCTGTTCGTGGTCCGGCTCGTCATGGGCTATCAGTTCCAGTCAATTTTTCCTGCTACCCGGTGTGTTCATGGCGATACCGAGCGGCATCCTTACTCGGGCCGCATCGGACAAGACCTTGCTCATGGCCGGCGCTGCCCTGATGGCAGCGGGCAGCATGGTTCTGGTCGCGACCGTATCGATGGTTCTGATGCTGCGCCTCCTGCAGGCACGATGGCCGATCGGGGGCGCGGTGCCCTGAACATGCCTGTGCCCTGGTTCCATGCCGGCCGCCGGCCTCATGGCGGAGGTGGCCTGGTGCACCGAAGAAGGTGATATAGAAGGGCAGCGACAGGGCTCTTCCGCCCGCCCTCGTCGAGCAACAACCCGGAGAGCGCATGGACACGAAAGACATCGGCGAATTGTTCAGCCTGCAAGGCCGCACGGCACTGATCTCGGGCGCTTCGAGCGGCATCGGCCTGCACGCAGCACAAACGCTGTTCGCGGCGGGTGCCTCGGTTGCGCTGGCGGCACGGCGCAGCGACAAGCTCGCCGAGGCGGTTCGGCGCATCGATCCCAGCGGCAAGCGCGCCTGCGCCGTGCAGCTCGACGTCACCGATTCGTCGACGATTGCGCCCGCGTTCGATGCGGCCGAGCAGGCGCTCGGCGCGCCGGTCGACATCTTCGTCAACAACGCCGGGGTGCTGTTCGCACAGCGCTTCGTCGAGCAGCCGGAAGACAAGCTCGACTGGCTGTTCGACACGAACCTGAAGGGCGCCTTCCTCGTGGCCCAGGAGGCAGCGCGGCGCATGAGCCGCGTCGGCCGCGGTTCGATCATCAACATCTCGTCGAGTTCGGCGCTGCGCGCCGCCGGCATGCTGTCGAGCTACGCGAGCTCGAAGGCGGCGCTGCTTCACCTCGGCAGCGTGATGGCGCTGGAGCTGGCCGGCAAGGGCATTCGTGTGAACACGATCTGTCCGGGCAACATCGAAACCGACATGCAGGAATCGCTGACCGAATTCGAGCAGGCGTTGATCAAGCGCACGCCGATGCGCCGCTTCGGCAAACCCGAGGACCTCGACGGGGCGCTGCTGCTGCTGGCCTCCGACGCCGGCCGCTACATGACCGGGGCGGTGATCACCGTCGACGGAGGACAGACGCTGTCGTGGATGTAGGCGGGCGCCGGCCGGAGATCTCGCTGCCCGATGCGTCGACCGAGAGCATCGGCGAAGTCAGGCCGCGGCTCCGAACGATGTCGCTCCGAATGACCCGGACTCCTCTGCAGAACCGCGTCGACCCCTGGGGCCGTCTCGTCTCGGTCGCCGCCCGCGGCACCTTGATCGGCAATCGCGGCATCCTGCACGACGGCGACGGCCGCATCGTCCGGCCCTGGAAGGGCAAGGCATGGATCGCCTGCGCGCTGCAGTGGAAGGACAGGCAGCGCTCGCCGTTCACGCCGGGTACCTGGACCGAGCTGTTCTTTCTCGACGAGGCGACGGCGTTCGCGGCCGGTCACCGCCCCTGCAAGCTGTGCAGGCGGGCGCGCCACCTCGAGTTCAAGCAGGCGTGGCTGGTCGCGAATCGCGAACTCGTTGCCGGGGCCGATCCGTCGATCGCCGAGATCGACAGGCTCCTGCACGACGAGCGCGCTTTGCGCGGGGGCGGCAAGCGCACGTTCCGGACGGCTGTTGCCGGCCTTCCCGACGGAACCTTCATCGAGCATGGCGGGCGCGCGCTGATGCGCTGGAACGGACGTTTCCTGGAGTGGTCGTTCGACGGATATCGAACGGCCGACGCCTGCTTCGACGCGCGGCAGCCGGTGACGGTGCTCACGCCTCCTTCGGTCGTGCGAATGTACGCGAGCGGGTTCCGACCCGGCGTTCACGCGACGGCAGCGTCCGACTCGGCCGATCCGCGCATCGGCATCGACGTGCGGCAGCGCGGATAGTTCGCACATCCCCAGAACGCCTTGCCGCCGTTGCGGGGCCTGCGCTCCACGAGCTTGATTCCGCAGCTCGCGCAGGTCGGCCGCCAGTACTCGCCTTCGGTGGCGATGGCCAGCAGTGCAGCCCGCTGCTCCTCCGTGCGCTTCCCGACCAGTCGCAGCAGGGTCTGCGCGTCGAGAAGGTGAATGTTGTTCCGCGAAGCGAACTCGATCGCATCGGCGGTGAACGTCGACGTTGTCGCAAACTGGCCGCGCGGCAGCCCCAGCGACGCCATGACGCCCCGCAGCTCGCGCACCTTGTCGACGCCGACGCGCTTTCCGTTCCAGTGTTTGCACTGGACGATGCCGATTGGCGTGTCTGGTTGCGCTCGCGCATGCAGCCAGATGTCGACGCCACCGTCGGCCCCGTGCGACTGCGAACGGGTCTCGAATCCGGACATCTGCAACAGCGCTTCGACGAACGCTTCGAAGCGGCGCCATTCGATCCGCGACAGTAGTTCTGGAGACCAGCGCAGCGGCGAAGGGTCGGCTCCCGGGCCTCCATTTCCCGCCGTCGCATTGATCGTCGACTGGGCCGGAACACTGGTGTTATCGACGAACTGGCGGTCGTCGGACTGGGGCTGCGGGCTTGGACGGTCGGCCGGCGATGACGGCTTCGGATGGCGGGACGCACGCGGCTGCTTCGCCGTCGCCGCGGAGTTCTCTTTTGGCGCTCGCGTTTTAAACAACAAGCGCTGAACCAGCAACAGCACGACGCCGACCGCGAACAGCATTGCACCGATCGGTCTCAGGCTTTTCAACGGCTCGGTGAGCGGCGACGAAGCGAGCATGCCCGGAAGGATGACGAGGAACGCACCGCTGACGATTGCCTGCAATGCGACAGCACGTCTGCGCCGCTGGGCGCCGGCCGCCTTGCTGCGTTTTCTCGTCATGCCGAATTCCTGTTCAACAGCTCCGATTGCGAAATGGGCCTTCGCCGCATGCGACCCGATGGTACGGGCCGATGCGGGGCCGATCAGCGCCTGGCCTGGCGTCCATGGACGAGCGGCGGCAGACGTGGCACGAGCGGAACTCCCGGGTTGTCCTCGACTGTGTGAGTGTCCGTGTGCAGTGTCCGCCCTGCCGAAGGTCGCTTCGCTCCTCCGATCTGTTGAGGACCCTCTGGAACACCCGTCGGGCCGGGTCTATCATGGCCGCACGGAGAAGGCTCGTGGTCAAGGTCTTCATCAGCTACAGCCGGGAATGCCGGGATACGGTCACCGCGCTGGCCGAGGACGTGAGGGACGCGTCGCACGACCCCTGGTTCGACGAGAAGCTCACCGGCGGCCAACGCTGGTGGGACAGCATCCTGGAACAGATCCGTGCCTGCGATGCCTTCCTTTATGCGCTGAGTCCCGATTCGCTGGAGTCGGAGGCCTGTCGGCGCGAGTTCAGATACGCGCAGCAGCTCGGCAAGCCGGTCGTGCCGGTTCGGCTTTCGGAGCAGGTGATGCCCGGATTCCTGCCGAGTCCGCTCACCGAGGTCCACTGCGTCGACTATCTGGTGCCGGGCAGCAAGCACGCATACAAGGCGCTGGAGCGGGCGCTGCACAACCTGTCTCCAGCGGCCCCGCTGCCCGATCCGCTGCCGCCGCCGCCGCAGGTGCCGGTGTCCTATCTCGTCGCGCTGCGGGAGCGGATCGAGGCGGCGTCGCTGGACCAGAAGGAGCAGATCGTTCTCGTCTTCGAGCTGCGCGACAAGTTCAGGAGCGGGCGCCCGGGGTCCGAGATCGCGCTGCTGCTCGACCTGCTCAAGCGCCGCGACGACCTTTATGCGAAGGTCGAACGCGAGATCGATTCGGTACTCGCCGAGATCCGGCAGGGCGGGGTGGGGAGGCCGCCCGGCCCCGACCTCGACCAGGCGCGCATCGAGGCGCTCGTGCGCATCAGGGATCTCTTCGTCCAGCGGCGCGAGCAGCTGCTGCGTGCGGCCGCGGACGAGGAAGCGAAGCGCGACCGTATCGACACGTCGGTGCCGGCCGTGGCCGGATCCGCGTCGAGCGAACCGCTCCCCCCGAAAACCGGACGCGCAGCCGGGTCCGCCGGTCAGCCGTCGCGGAAGCAGCGTCCGGCCGGAAACGAAGGTCCGAAGATGCCGGACGGCGCCGAACGGATTCCGCGTTCGATTCGGCTCGACGAGGCGCCGACGATCTGCGAGCGGGTGATGCGGCGCGTGGTCGCCAGCCACGAATGCTGGGTCTTCGAGGTCGACCAGAACAACTCGTTCGAACTGTCGCTCGACGATTCGGAACCTCATTGCATCGTCGCGACGGCCACGCTGCGCGATACCGTCACTGCGCCCTCGTCCGAACACCTGAAGGGGCTCGAATGGGAGCTGAAGGAGCACAGCTTCGCCAAGGGCGCGGCGGGCGCGGCTGCGGTGTACGCCACCGGTGGCCTCGCCGCGCTGGCCCTGCTCAGCAAGAGCGTGCGCGACCTGCTGATGACGTACGAAGCCACGCGCAGCTGGCCGGTGCCGCGCAGCGGCGCGCTCGCGATGCCGGCCGCCGAACTCGCACTGGCGCTGCAGCGTGTCGCGAAGGACGCCGAAGCGATCGGCGTACGCAGGAAGAAGCAATGAGCCCGTGTCGCGTTCGCGGACGCGTCGGTCAGGTGCCGAGCGTCGTCCCGACTGCGTCTGCGTCTGCGTCTGCGTCACCGCATGATGCCGCGTCGCATTCCGACGCTACCCGTATCATCGGCGGCACACCACGAAACCTCACGGAGTCGATTCATGTTTCGTTCGGGCTGGCGCCGGGCATTGCTCGCCCTTTCCGTCCTCGTCTCGACCGGCGTCGCCGGGATGGCGCCGTCGTACGCGCAATCGGTCGAGCTGCCGCGGCATCGTCCGGTGCCGGGCGGGGTCGCCGTGCTCGACCTCGGCGCATCGGCCGAACGCCCCGAGGCGAGGCTCGGCGACCAGCCGGTGCTGGTGGTCGGCGATCGCGGCCGCTGGACGGCGATCGTCGGGATCGCGCTGGCGGCCGAGCCGGGGGATCGCGAACTGCGGGTCAGGCGCGCCGGCGAGCCGGAGCGCAAGCTGTCGTTCGTCGTCGAACCGGTCAAGTACGCCGAGCAGCGGCTGAAGGTGCCGCGCGGCAAGGTCGATCTGTCGAAGGAGAACCTCGCGCGCTACGAGCGCGAACGCAAGCATCTGGCCGGCGTGATGGCGACGAACAGCGACGCCGTCCCGGTGTCGTTCCGCTTCGTCCAGCCGACCGAAGGGCCGCGTTCGAGCTCGTTCGGCCTGCGTCGTTTCTTCAACGACCAGCCACGCAATCCGCACAGCGGCATGGACATTGCCGCGCCGACCGGCACGCCGGTCCTGGCCGCGGGCGACGGCCGCGTCATCGACACCGGCGACTACTTCTTCAACGGCAAGACGATCTGGATCGATCACGGCAGCGGTTTGATGACGATGTACTGCCATCTGAGCGAGATCGACGTGAAGCCGGGCGACCAGGTCGCGGCCGGCGAGCGGATCGGCGCAGTCGGCGCGACCGGTCGCGTGACCGGTGCGCATCTGCACTGGTCGGTCAGCCTGAACCGGGCGATGGTCGATCCGGAGCTGTTTCTGGTGCCCGCGGGCGAAGCCAGAAGCGAGTAAGTTCCTTCAGCTTGCTGTGCCGTCCCGTCGAGCATGGAGGGGAGCGCGGGATTCCATCCTCCGCCCGGATGATGTACAGTATGTACATATGCGGAGGTCGCTGGTGGCGCAGATCAATCTTCACATCACGCCCGACTTCGAGCGTGCGCTCGAAGCATTGATGCAGGGCAAGAAGATCGCGAGCAAATCGGAAGCGATCCGGTATGCGGTACGGGAAACGGCTGCTCCCTACCTGGCCGCTCCGCGTCGGGATTTCTCGGTCCTGGAGGGCTTGATCGATCGCAGCGCTGCGAAGGGCGATGTAAAGCCTCGTCGTCCGATAGCCGAACTCGAACGAGAACTCGACGCCGAGATGGAGCAGGCCTTGCAAGTGCCGCAGCGTCGAAAGGCAGCGTCGCGCGGCAAGCGATGATCGTCGACACGTCCATCGTCGTCGCGCTGGCCGCGTCGGAAGCGAGCTGCGACTGGATCCGCAAGACGCTCGGCGATTGGCCGCGTGAACGGCTGAGGATGTCCTGCGTGAACATCGCCGAGGCCGGGATGGTGCTCGAGCGGGCAGCGAAGGGCGCTTCGGCGGGCCTCGAGGAGGGCCTTGCGGCCCTCGGTATCGAGCCGGTCGAAGCCGACTTCGCAACGATCGAAGCAGCAATCTCGGCTCGCGAACGCTTCCCGCTCGATTTTGGTGATTGTTTCGCCTACGCGTTCGCCCGGATTCGCGATGAGGCGCTGATCACGCTCGATGCCGATTTCCTGGCTACCGACCTGCCCGTGGTGCTGCACCCGGATAGTGAGCGCTGAGCCGCCGGCGATCGGCCTGCGATGCCGCCGGTCGGCGTCGGTTGATCGCGCTCGGCGCCCGGTCGATCCGCGACGCATGCGGCCGTCGGCCGATACCCGTTCCGAACCTCGACTCGTTAACGAAGACCGTCTCCTCGCCCTCGCCCTGGCTTCCACGCTTGCGGCCTGCGCCGTCTACACGCCCTCGGGTGCGGTCATCGTCGATCCGGGCGCCCGCGTCTCGCACCGCCACTCGGCGGCGCACACGACGCGCGCTACACGAGATCCGTCGGCATCGGCGGCGGGGCGAGGTCGAGCTCGGTGCTGACGCCGAGCCGCTGCCGGCGGCGGCGTTCCTTCTCGAGCACGAAGACGAGCATCGAGCGGCCGGTGACTTCGTAGCGGTGGCCGAACGGAAAGACACCGCTCTCGTCGGGATCCGGGACGTTCGTGTCGATCAGGCAGACCCAGCTGCGGCCCTCGGGGACTTCCGGCAGGACGAACTCGACCACGTCGTGGTGCGCGTTCATCACCATCAGCAGCGTCGCGTCGTCGCCGCGGCGCTTGATTCCGGTCGGCTGCGCGCGGCCGTCGAGCAGCATGCCGAAGCACTTGGCCTTCGTGTCGTGCCAGTGGCCTTCGTCCATCTCCTCGCCGGCCGGGGTCAGCCAGGTGACGTCCTTGACGTCGAGCTCCTCGTTGTAGCGGCCGGCCAGGAAGCGGCCGCGGTGCAGGATCGGATAGGTCTTGCGCAGTGCGATCAGCTTGCGCGTGAATTCGAGCAACTCGCGGCCTTCGGGCTTGATCTTGTCCCACGCGAGCCAGGTGATCTCGTTGTCCTGCGCGTAGGCGTTGTTGTTGCCGTGCTGCGTATGGCCGAACTCGTCGCCGGCGAGCATCATCGGCGTGCCC
>JAAZBL010000457.1 GCA_012513825.1 Limnobacter sp.
GCGCCGTGCCAGCTGATCGACGCGACCGGCAGCCACAGCCCGTCGGCAAGCGCGCGCGTCAGTTGCGGCGCGGCCTCGCCCATGTCGGCGAGCGCGCCGTCGACGCCGCCGAACTGCAGCGCCGCCTGCTCGTCGACCGTGCGCTCGAGCAGGCGGCGCGAGCGCGCGATCTGGTCGAGCCAGCCGGCCGCCTTCCAGCCGAAGCTGACCGGCGACGCGGCCTGCGCGGCCGCAGCGGCTCCGAGCAGCGTGTCGCGATGCCGGTCGGCGAGCGCCGCCAGCGCATCGCCGAGCTCGGCGAGCATCGCATCGAGTTCGCGCGCTGCCGCGCGCGACACCAGCATCGTCGCGCTGTCGAGCAGGTCGGCGTTCGAGGAGCCGAAATGGACGAAGCGCGCCGCATTGGTGTCTTCGGCGGCCACCAGTTCGGTCAGCCGCCGCACGAAAGCGGCGCCCGCTGCTTCGCCTGCCGGCGCGGGCCCGGCCGGCGCCAGGGAATCGAAGCTCTGCCTGGCTGCCTGCCGGTCTTCGGCCAGCCGCTCGCAGACCCGGCCGATTGCGTCGGCGGCGGCCCGCGGCGCCAGCCCGCAGTCGGCCGCAGCGCGTGCGAGCGCAGCTTCGTAGCGCAGCATGGCGGCCAGCAGCGCGTCGTCGTCGACGAGCGAGGACAGTCGCGAGCCGGGCTCGGAGGTCCGTAAGCCGTTAGCCGTCATCGGAGAAATCCTTCGTGCAGAGACGCCTGCGTCATTGCAACGGGTGCGCTATTCGAGTCTACCCGAGCGCAATGCGTACGGCGCGGCCGGGCTGGACTGCAGGGGGCGATCAGGCAGAATCCCGGGGGCGGCGGCTGCCGGCGCGTCAGCGTCCGGCTCGCACAACGAGAGCTGCCGCAGGTCTGCGGGGAGACGACAGCGATGATGTCAAGAGAACAGAACGACCGGCTCACGCGCGTCGGTCCCGGCCAGCCGGCCGGACGCCTGCTGCGACGCTACTGGCAGCCGGTGGCGCTGGCCGAGGAGTTCGACGACGAGCGCGTCGGCGCGCGGCCCGTCCGTGCGGTACGCCTGCTCGGCGAGGACTTCGTGCTGTTTCGCGACGAACGCGGCCGCTGGGGCCTGCTGGACCGCGACTGCCCGCATCGCGGCGCCGACCTGGCCTACGGCCGGCTCGAAGACGGCGGGCTGCGCTGCTCGTTTCACGGCTGGCTGTTCGACGTGCAGGGCCGCTGCCTCGACACGCCCGGCGAACCCGAGGGCAGCCGGCTCTGCGATCGCGTGCGCCAGCGCGCCTGTCCGGTCACCGAACGTGCGGGCGTGTTGTGGGCCTGGCTCGGCGAAGGCGAGCCGCCGGCGTTTCCCGAGCTCGACTGCTTCGTTGCGCCGGACAGCCACGTGTTCGCGTTCAAGGGCCTGTGGGCCTGCAACTGGCTGCAGTCGCTCGAGGTGGGCATCGACCCGGCGCATGCGTCGTTCCTGCACCGCTTCTTCGAAGACGAGACGCCGGGCGAGGCGAGCTACGGACGGCAGTTCCGCGGCGCATCGAGCGAGTCGGGCAACCTGCCGATGACGAAGCTGCTGCGCGAGTACCATCGCCCCGAGATCTTCGTCGAGCCGGCGCCGCACGGCCTGCAGCTGACCGCGTTGCGGCGCATCAGCGACAGCGTCACGCACGTCCGGATGACGAACCAGGTGTTCCCGCAGGCGTTTGCGATACCGCTTTCCGACGAGATGACGATCACGCAGTTCCACGTGCCGGTCGACGACTACAACAACTATTGGTATGCGTTGTTCACGAGCTTCGGTGCGCCGGTCGACAAGGCGCTGATGCGCGAGCAGCGGCTGAAGCTGCACGAGCTTCCCGACTACAGGCCGCGCGTCGGCCGCGACAACCAGTACGGCTTCGACCCGCGCGAACAGTCGACGCAGACCTACACCGGCATGGGCAGCGACATCAACGTGCACGACCAGTGGGCCTGCGAGTCGCAGGGACCGATCCAGGATCGCACGCGCGAGCACCTGGGAACGACCGACAAGGCGATCATCGCCTATCGGCGCATGCTGCTGAAGGCGATCGAACTCGTCGAGCAGGGCGGCACGCCGCCGATGTGCCTGCGGGCTTCCGAAGCGGCTGCGGTCCGCGGCCCGGTCATCGTCGACGCGGTCGGACCGGGCGGCAGCGTCGACGAGCTGCGCGCCTTCGGTTCCGGAATCGATGCGCGCCGCCGCGCTCGCGCACCGTGGAGCGCCGCAGCGCGCGCCGGAGCCGCACGATGAGCGCTGCGCCGGGCAGGCGCCTGCCCTTCGTCGAGCGCCACGGGCTGCGCGACGCCGGGCAAGCCGCAGCCGCCGCGCAGGTCGTCGAGCGGATCCGCGCCGAGGGGCTGGAGCTCGTGCGCTTCGTGTTCGCCGACCAGCACGGCTTGCTGCGCGGCAAGACGCTGGTCGCCTCGGAAGCGGCGATCGCGATGCAGGCCGGTCTGGGCCTGGTCGGCACGACGCTGCTGAAGGACAGCTCCGACCGCACGGCCTGGCCGGTCTTCTCGCCGGGCGCCGGTTTCGGCAGCCGCGAGTTCGAAGGCGCTGCCGACGTCCTGCTCGTCGGCGATCCCCAGAGCTTCCGGCTGCTGCCGTGGAGTCCGCGCAGCGGCTGGATCCTTTGCGACGCGTACTTCGCCGACGGCCGCCCGGTGCCGTTCGACACGCGCGGCACCTATCGCCAGGCGCTGGCGCGGCTCGCTGCGGCCGGCTACGACTACAAGGTCGGACTCGAAGTCGAGTTCCACGTCTACCGGCTCGACGGACCGCGCGTCGCTCCGGAGGCGGCGGGCTGGCCCGGCGAGCCGCCGGCAGTCAGCCTGCTGAACACCGGCTACCGGCTGCTGTCCGAGCAACGCTTCGACCAGCTCGAACCGGTGATCGAGCTGCTGCGCGCACCGCTGCAGGCGCTCGGGCTGCCGCTGCGCTCGATCGAGATCGAGCTCGGGCCCAGCCAGGTCGAGTTCGTCTTCGGCGCCGGGATCGGCCTCGAACCCGCCGACGCGATGATCCTGTTTCGCAGCGCGGCCAAGCAGATCCTGCGCCGGCACGGCTATCACGCGAGCTTCATGTGCCGGCCGAAGCTGCCTGGCGTCATGTCCTCGGGGTGGCACCTGCATCAGTCGCTGGTCGCGCGCGACGACGGCCGCAATGCCTTCGCCGGCGACGGCGACGAGAACCCGCTGAGCCCGGTCGGCCGGCATTTCCTCGCCGGCCTGCTCGCGCACGCGCGCGCCGCGGCGGCCTTCGCCACGCCGACGATCAACGGCTACCGGCGTTTCCGGCCGAACTCGCTGGCGCCCGATCGCGCGACCTGGGGCTTCGACAATCGCGGCGCGATGGTGCGCGTGATCGGCGGGGCCGGCGACCCCGGCACGCGGCTGGAAAACCGGGTCGGCGAGCCGGCCGCGAACCCGTACCTGTATTTCGCGTCGCAGATCCACGCCGGCCTCGACGGGATCGCTCGCCGGCTCGAGCCGGGCCCGTCGGCCGACCGGCCCTACGAGGCGCCCGCCGCACTGCTGCCGCGCAGCCTCGAAGAGGCGCTGGCCGCGCTGCACGACGACGCCGAGCTGGTCGAAGCCTTCGGTCCGAAAGTCATCGACTGGTACACGCGCATCAAGCGCGCCGAGATCGCGCGCTTCGAGTCGGAAGTCACGGACTGGGAGCAGCGCGAATACTTCGACATGTTCTGATCGCCATGGCGGAAGTGAGATTCATCGCCGACGACGGCAGCGAGACGGTTCTCGACGTACAACCGGGCAACACGCTGATGATGGCCGCGGTGTTCGACGGCATCACGGCCATCGAGGGCGTCTGCGGCGGTTGCCTGTCGTGCGCGACCTGTCACGTCTATGTCGACGAGCCGTGGCGCGATCGCCTGCCCGCGCCCTCGCGCGACGAGCTGAGGATGCTCGCCGAAGTCGCCGCCGAACGGCGCCCGGGCAGCCGCTTGTCGTGCCAGATCGAAATGCGCGAAGATCTGGCCGGACTCGTCGTCCGGACACCCGACCGGCAGTACTGAACGACAGGACCGTATTCCGTCGCGACTACACGAACCGGCGAGCAGCCGGAACGAATCCAGGAGACATCACGATGACGACTCGACGTACCTTCGCCCGCGCCCTGATGGCCGCCGGGCTCGCCGGTGCCCTCGCGGCGCCGGCGGCGGCGCAGGAAACCGTGACGCTGAAGTTCCACACCTTCATGGCCCCGAAGTCGAACGTCTGGCTCGACATGCACGAGCCCTGGATGGCGAAGGTCGAGAAGGAGTCGAACGGCCGCATCAAGTTCGAGCGCTATCCGGCGATGCAGCTCGGCGGATCGCCGCGCGACCTGTTCGACCAGGCCCGCGACGGCGTCGTCGACATCGTCTGGACGCTGCCGGGCAACACCCCGGGCCGCTTCCCGCGCATCGAGGTCTTCGAGCTGCCGTTCATCATGACGAACGCCGAAGCCACGTCGAAGGCCTTCTGGGAATACACGCAGACGCACGCGAAGGACGAATTCAAGGACGTGCAGGTCATCGCGCTGCACGTTCACGGTCCGGGCGTGATCCACACGAAGGAAAAGCAGGTCAAGACCGTCGAGGACCTGAAGGGACTCAAGGTGCGGGGTCCGACGCGCTTCATCACGAAAATGGTCCAGTCGCTCGGCGCCACGCCGGTCGGCATGCCGCTGCCGCAGATTCCCGACGCGCTGTCGAAGGGCGTCATCGATGGCGCGGTGATTCCCTGGGAGGTCGTGCCTTCGGTCAAGGTCAACGAGCTCACCCGCTATCACGCCGAGTTCGACCCGAAGGGCGGCGCGCTCTACACGACGACCTTCGTGCTGGCGATGAACAAGCGCAAGTACGACTCGCTGCCGCCCGACCTGAAGAAGGTCATCGACGCGAACTCGGGGCTCGAGACCTCGGCCTGGCTCGGCAAGGTCCAGCAGGACAACGACGCCAAAGGGCGCAAGGCCACGACCGACATCCCGAGCAGCGTCATCTACACGCTGAGCCCGGAAGAAGCCGAACCCTTCAGGAAAGCGGCGAGCCGGATCCACGAGGAGTGGGTCAGCGAACTCGACACGAAGGGATTCAAGGGCCGCGAACTGCACGAGGCGGCGAAGGCGCTGATCGAGAAGCACTCGAAGTGACAGCGGCGCGCGGGCGCGCGATTCAGAGCCGTATCCGCGCCGCCAGCGCCCGCAGCACCTCGATTCCCGGCTCCCGCCGCGGCCAGCCGAGCGTTACCGCATCGCCGTCTCGCCTCGGCAGCACGTGCAGGTGCAGGTGCGGGACCGTCTGCCAGCCGGCCACGCGATTGGCCTGCAGGATCGTCACGCCGTCGGCCGCGAACTCGCGCTCGACCGCGATGGCGATCCGGCGCGCGGCGCGCATCA
>JAAZBL010000458.1 GCA_012513825.1 Limnobacter sp.
GACGACGCGGTGCGCGCCTTGATCCACCAGGGCGCCCGCGAGTCGGAGATCCGCGAGGCGGCCGTCGCCAGCGGGATGAAGTCGATGCGCGAAGACGGCGCGCGCTGGGTCGAGGCGGGCGTCACCTCGGCCGACGAGGTGATCCGGGTAACCCGTGACTGAGCCGAGCCACAGTCGGATCTCGGCGGGAGTGCCGACCGCGGCGCGCAGCATCGCGGAGCGCTGAGTTGCCTGCGTACCGGTACGAGGCGGCCGACGCGGCCGGCCAGATCAAGCGCGGCGTGCTCGATGCCGATTCGGCGCGGCATGCGCGGACGACGCTGCGCGAGCGCGGCATGACGCCGCTCGAAGTGTCTCCGATGCAGGAGAGCGGCGCCGCGCGCCATGCGCCGGTGCTGACCGGGCGCCTGCGCGCAGCCGATCTCGCGCTGGTCACGCGCCAGCTCGCCAGCCTGCTGGCCGCGCGGCTGCCGATCGAGCAGGCCCTGAACGCGGTCGTCGAGCAGGCCGAGAAGACCGCCGTGCGCGAACGGTTTTCGGCCGTGCGCAGCGAGGTCGTCGGCGGCCAGACGCTGACGCAGGCGCTGGCGCGCTATCCGCGCGACTTTCCGGACGTCTACCGCGCGCTGGTCGCCGCCGGCGAGCAGTCGGGCGACCTGGCCCTCGTC
The DNA here is from genome assembly GCA_012513825.1 of Limnobacter sp. GTDB lineage: Bacteria > Pseudomonadota > Gammaproteobacteria > Burkholderiales > Burkholderiaceae_E > Zeimonas. The sequence continues at coordinate 669 of JAAZBL010000458.1, forward strand.
ATGGGCCGGCTGGCCGACTACGTCGAGTCGCGCACGGCGCTGGCGCAGCGGATCATGCTCGCATTCACCTACCCGGCGATCGTCACCGTCGTCGCCGGACTCGTGATCGTCGCGCTGCTGACCTACGTGGTGCCGCAGGTGGTCAGCGTGTTCACTCAGACGCGCCAGGAACTGCCGATGCTGACCGTCGGCCTGATCGCGGTGTCCGACTTCGTGCGCGAATGGGGGCTCTGGATCGCGCTGGCGCTGCTCGCAGCCTTCGTCGCGTTCCGGATGGCGCTGCGCTCGCCGTCGTTCCGGCTCGCCTGGCATGCGCGCCTGCTGCGAACGCCGATGGTCGGGCGCCTGATCCTCGGCGTGAACACGGCGCGCTTCGCGTCGACGCTCGGCATCCTGACCAGCAGCGGCGTGCCGCTGATCCGTGCGCTCGAAGCCGGCGCGCGCACGCTGGGCAACGACGCGCTGCGTCGCGTCGTCGACGACGCGATCGACCGCGTGCGCGAAGGCGCGGCGCTGTCGCGTTCGCTGAAGGCCGGCGGCCGATTCCCGCCGATGATGATCCACATGATCGCCAGCGGCGAGGCGACCGGCGAGCTGCCGCAGATGCTCGAACGCACGGCGACGACGCTGTCGCAGGAGACCGAGCGCCGCGTCCTGACGCTGACCAGCCTGCTCGAGCCGATGCTGATCCTGCTGATGGGCGCGATCGTGCTGGTCATCGTGCTGGCGGTGCTGCTGCCGATCATCGAGATCAACCAGCTGGTGCGCTGACGCGAGCGCGCGGCCTCACATCCGCACGCGGCCGGCGTAACCGGTCAGCTCCATGTACCCGGCGCCGACCTGCCGTCCGGCCTCGAAGACGCGAACCGCGCCCTCCCAGTAGATCGTGCCGGTGCTTTCTTCGGCGCTGAGTTCCTGGTCGTCGAACAATGGCTGCAGCTCGAGCCGGCGCTCGCCGATGCGCAACTGCATCGCGACCGGCCATCGGGTATCGGTCCGCGGCGATCGCCAGTGGCGCAGAGGAACGAACTCCGGGTCCGGAGTCGGCGCCGGCCAGGCGGGAACGGCCGAGTGCGCGCTGCCGACGCGCACCGCGCGGCCGGCGGGGCCGACCGCCGGAATCCAGTTCGCGTAGGACCAGAGCACGCCGCCGTCGCGCAGCCGGATCCGGAAAGCCATCAGCGCGCTGCCGTCGTCGAAGTTCAGCCCGCACCAGTCCCAGCCGCTGGCTCGCTTGTCCAGATACTCGGTCGACCATTCGCGGTCGAGCCAGGCGTTGCCGGTGACCGCACGCGACGGCGCCTCGCCGGGGCCGCGGATCGTTCCGGTCACCGCGAGTTGCGGGTGGCTGTAGTACCAGCTCGCCTGCGTCGGCAGCGGCCCCTTGCGGGAAAACCCCTGGTCGCCCTGCCGCACCGGCGGGCCGGGCGGCGTGGCGAGCAGGTCCATCCCGAAGGCATCGTCGTCGATCCGGGCGTGGATGCGATCGTCGGCGTCGCGCCACAGCTTCCAGTCGTCGATCGAGACCTCGAGATCCCGTTCGGAGAAGCTCGCGAGCCCGAAGCCTGCGCGCGCGGCGCGCTCGGCATGGACGAGCCGGCCGACCGACGGCGATGCGATCGCGGCATGGACGAACAGCAGTTGCGTCGGCGAAA
>JAAZBL010000459.1 GCA_012513825.1 Limnobacter sp.
CCAGCAGGCCGGTGGTATCGCCGTTGCCCCCGGCGCCGGGGTTGTCCTGCGTGTCGGCGAGCACGACCGGCGCGCCGGGCCGGCCCTGCGCCATCGCCTGCCGGACGGCCGCCTCGGGCGACAGCAGTTCCAGTGCGAAATCCTTTTCGGCATCCGCGACGGCCGCGGCCAGCTCGTCGAGCGCGCGCCCGGTCGCGGCCTCGTCGTCGCCATAGCCGACGACCGTCATCCCGCACTCCGGGAAGTCGGCCATCGGAAATCCCGGGGCGAAGGACAGCGCGACGCCGCTGCGCTCTTCGATGCGGCCGAGCAGCGCGTACAGGCTGCGCGCCGGCTCGATGAAGGTGCTTTGCGACGGGATGCCGGTCAGGTAGTCGAAGCGACGCTCTGCCTTGGCCGGCCGTCGTCCGCGCGAGAGCATGCCGTCCAGCAGCCTGGCCGCCCGCGCGCCGGTCTCGGCCATGTCGACGTGCGGATAGCTTCGGTAGATCGACAGCGCATCGGCGTTCGCGACCATCGTGCGCGTGACGTTCGCATGAAGGTCCAGGCTCGCGACGATCGGAACATGCGTACCGACGATCGCACGGACGCGACGCAGGATCTCGCCTTCGCCGTCGTCGTGGTGCTCGGTCACCATCGCGCCATGCAGGTCCAGATAGACGCCATCGACCGGCAGCGCGGCGCGCAGCCTGTCGGTCAGTGCGCCGACGATCCGCTCGAAGGCGTCGACGGTGACCTGCGCCGACGGCGATGCCGCCGCCCAGGCCAGCGGCACCAGCGTGTGGCCGGCCGCGCGCAGCGCGTCGATGGCGCCGGCCGCCGGAATGTTGGCGCCGGCCACGGCTTCGAACAGCGGGGCGCCGACCTGTACGCCGGGCCAGCCGCCGCCGTCTTCGAAGGCCGCGTAGTCGGCCTTCGTCGGCGCGAAGGTATTGGTCTCGTGCTGCATGCCGCCGACGGCGATCCTGGCCATGGGTTCTCCGTATCGTTGGGTCTGCGCGTTTACGCGGGCGCCCGTCTCGTTCGAGCGTAGTGGACCTGATGCCGGCGCGCCACTTTGCTACGCTTCGATCGGAACGAACGTGGAGGAACCGATGCTGCACGACGAGATTGCCTGGCTGGGCGCCGACGAGCTGACCCGGGCCTATCGGGAGCGCAGGTTGTCGCCGGTGGAGGTCGCGCAGGCCACGCTCGATCGCATCGAGGCGCTCAATCCGAAGCTCAATGCCTTCTGCCTGGTCGACCGGGAATCGGCGCTGGCCGATGCGCGCGCCTCGGAGGCCCGCTGGAAGCGCGGCGAACCGATCGGACCGGTCGATGGCGTGCCGGCCTCGGTCAAGGACCTGATCCTGACCCGCGGCTGGCCGACGCTGCGCGGATCGCTGACCACCGATCGCGCCGGCCCCTGGGACAGCGACGCGCCGGCCACCGCGCGCTTGCGCGAAGCCGGGGCCGTGCTGCTCGGCAAGACCACGACGCCTGAATTCGGCTGGCGCGGCAGCACCGACTCGCCGCTGACCGGCATCACCCGCAATCCCTGGCGGACCGACACGACGCCCGGCGGTTCTTCCGGCGGCGCGGTCGCGGCCGTCGCCGCCGGCCTCGGAC
>JAAZBL010000460.1 GCA_012513825.1 Limnobacter sp.
CTGGCCGCCGCACTGGCCGCCGCACTCATCGCGATCCGCCGCGCCCGAGCGCGCGGTGGCCGATGTCGCGCCGGTACTGCATGCCTTCGAAATGCAGGCCTTCGACGACGCGGTAGGCGCGCGCCTGCGCGATCTTGACCGAGTCGCCGAGCGCGGTCACGCAGAGCACGCGGCCACCGGCAGTCGTCACGCGCTCGCCGTCGGCCTGGGTGCCGGCGTGGAACACGATGCAGTCGTCGCCGAACTCGTTGCCCTGCGCCGGCAGGCCGTGGATCGGATCGCCGCGTCGCGGCGAGTCGGGGTAGCCGGCGGCGGCCAGCACGACGCCGAGCGCCGTGCGGCGGTCCCATTCGATCTCTGCGGCGTCGAGCTTGCCGGCCAGCGCCAGTTCGAAGACGTCGACGAGGTCGCTCTTGACCCGCGCCATGATCGGCTGCGTTTCCGGGTCGCCCATCCGGCAGTTGAATTCGAGCGTGCGCGGGCGCCCGGCACTGTCGATCATCAGCCCGGCGTAGAGGAAGCCGGTGAACGGAATCCCGTCGGCGGCCATCCCCTCGACGGTCGGCCGGACGATCTCGCGCAGCACGCGCGCGTGCACGTCGGGCGTGACGACCGGCGCCGGCGAGTAGGCGCCCATGCCCCCGGTGTTCGGTCCTTCGTCGCCGTCGCGCAGCCGCTTGTGGTCCTGGCTCGAGGCCAGCGGCAGCACGTTGCGCCCGTCGACCATGACGATGAAGCTCGCTTCCTCGCCTTCGAGGAAGTCTTCGATGACGACGCGCGCACCGGCGCCGCCCATCCGGTTGTCGACGAGCATCGCGTCGATCGCGGCGTGCGCTTCGTCGGTCGTCGTCGCGACGACCACGCCCTTGCCGGCGGCCAGGCCGTCGGCCTTGACGACGATCGGTGCACCGCGCCGGTCGACGTAGTCGTGCGCTGCCTGCGCGTCGGTGAAGGTTTCGTAGTCGGCCGTCGGAATGCCGTGGCGCTTCATGAACGCCTTGGCGAAGTCCTTCGAGGACTCGAGTTGCGCAGCGGCTTTCGTCGGCCCGAAGATCCGCAGCCCCTTCTCGCGGAACAAATCGACGATGCCCTCGGCCAGCGGCGCCTCGGGCCCGACGACCGTGAACGCGACCTTCTCGCGCTCGGCGAAGGCTGCCAGCGTGCGCAGGTCGGTGATCGGCACGTTGACGAGGTTGTGTTCGCGCGCGGTGCCGCCGTTGCCCGGCGCGACGTAGACCATCTGCACGCGCGGCGAGCGCGCAAGGCGCCAGGCAAGCGCGTGCTCGCGACCGCCCGATCCGACTACCAGCAGTTTCATCTTCAGCGTTTCAGGCGGTTGCGTTGCTCAGACGGTTTCGTCGAATTCGGCGTTCGTGTAGATCTGCTGGACGTCGTCGACGTTCTCGAGCGCATCGAGCAGCTTCTGCATCCGTGCGGCGTCTTCTCCGGCCAGCGACACCATGTTGTCGGGCCGCATCGTGATTTCGGCGACGTCGGGCTTCAGCCCGGCGTTCTCGAACGCGGCCTTCAGGTCGGAGAAGTCGGCCGGCGCGCACAGCACCTCGATGCCGCCTTCGTCGTCGGTGAGCACGTCTTCGGCGCCGGCTTCGATCGCGATTTCCATCACGGCGTCTTCGTCGGTGCCGGGGGCGAACATGATCTGCCCGCAGTGGCGGAACATGAACGCGACCGAGCCGTCGGTGCCCAGGTTGCCGCCGTGCTTCGACAGCGCATGGCGGACGTCGGCGACCGTACGCGTACGGTTGTCGGTCAGGCAGTCGACGATGACCGCCGCGCCGCCGATCCCGTAGCCCTCGTAGCGGATTTCCTCGAAGTTGTCCCCTTCGAGGCCGCCCACGCCCTTGGCGATCGCGCGCTGGACCGTTTCCTTCGGCATGTTCGCGTCGGAGGCCTTGTCCATCGCCAGACGCAGCTTCGGATTCATCGCGGGGTCGCCGCCGCCCGTGCGTGCAGCGACCGTCAGCTCGCGAATCACGCGCGTGAACAGCTTGCCGCGCTTTTCATCCTGTCGGCTCTTTCTGTGCTGGATATTGGCCCATTTGGAATGCCCGGCCATTACTCCCCTCTTGCAGCGGCGCCCGCGCTTGCCCTTGCAGCAGTCGCCGTGTTCGAATACCCAAGTCGGTCAACCTTACATTGTAACAGCGCGCCCATGGCAGAACCTCTCGTCATCGCCCGTCACGGCGACACCGCCGTCCAGTTGCTGCCGGCGCTCGCCAACCGCCACGGCCTGATCACCGGCGCCACCGGCACGGGCAAGACGGTCACGCTGCAGGTGCTCGCCGAGCGGTTCTCGTCGATCGGCGTGCCGGTGTTCGTGTCCGACGTCAAGGGCGATCTCGCCGGCATCTCGCAGCCCGGGGAGCTCTCGCCGAAGCTGAAGGAGCGCCTCGAGCGGCTCGGCTTCGAAATTCCCGCCTTCGCGGGTGCGCCCGTGGCGCTGTGGGATGTCTACGGCGAGAAGGGCCATCCGCTGCGCGCCACCGTCTCCGACATGGGTCCGCTGCTGCTCGCGCGCATGCTCGGATTGAACGAGACGCAGGAGGGCGTGCTGCACATCGTGTTCCGCATCGCCGACGAGCAGGGCCTGCTGCTGCTCGACGTGAAGGACCTGCGCGCGATGCTGCAGTTCGTCGGCGAGAACGCGAAGACGTTCACCACCGCCTACGGCAACATCTCGGCGGCCTCGGTCGGCGCGATCCAGCGCGCGCTGCTGCGGCTCGAAGACCAGGGCGCCGAGCAGTTCTTCGGCGAGCCGATGCTCGACA
>JAAZBL010000461.1 GCA_012513825.1 Limnobacter sp.
CGCAGCGTGCGCTCGATCTCGTATTCGGCCATGTAGCCGTAGCCGCCGTGGACCTGCACGGCATCGAGCGCGGCCTTGAGCAGGGATTCGCTGACGAAAAGCTTCGTGATCGATGCGTCGAACGAGGCGTTGCGCGTGTGCTGGAGCCGCCAGGCCGAGCGATACGTCAGCAGACGTGCAGCTTCGAGCTGTACCTTCATGTCGGCGATCTTGTGCGCGACGGCCTGGAACTTGCCGATCGCCTGCCCGAACTGCTTGCGGGTTCGCGCGTAGGCGACCGAGGTTTCGAGCAGGCGCTCCATCGCCCCGAGGTGGCCGGCGACCAGGAGGATGCGCTCCCAGTCCATCGCCGTGGCGAATACGGCCGAGCCGCCGCCGACTTCGCCGAGGACGGCGTCGTCGCCGACCAGCATGTCCTGGAACGCGATCTCGCCGACCGGCGAGGTACGAAGCCCCATCTTCTCCAGCTTTCGTCCGACGGTGAATCCGGGCGTGGACGTGTCGACGAGGAAGGCCGTCAGCCCGCCATGGAAGCCCTTGTCGCTGTCCGTGACCGCGAAGACGATCGCGACGTCGGCCACCGGCCCGTTCGAAATGAAGGTCTTCGAGCCGTTGATGCGCCAGCGCGTACCTTCGCGCTGCGCGCGCGTCTGCATCGAGAAGGTGTCCGAACCCGACCCCGGCTCGGTGATCGCGTGGGCGCCGATCAGGCTGCCGTCGCACAAGCCGCGCAGGTAGCGCTGCTTCTGGTCCGCATCTGCATGTTTCCAGACCGGAACGACGCAAGCGAGAAGATGCGCGCACAGCGAGAACACGAGCCCGCCGTCACGGCAGCCGTAGCCGAAGGCTTCGAGCGCGATCGCGCAGGACAGCGCATCGAGACCGGTGCCGCCGAATTCCTCGGGTACCGGCAGTCCCTGCAAGCCGATGCTGGCGCACTGCCGCCAGAGGTCGCGCGAGAACGCCTGGTCGCGATCCCGGTCGTGCAGGTCATCGTTCAGCGCCTCGCGCGCGAAGCGGATCACGCTGTCGCGCAGGATCCTCTGCTCTTCGGTCAGCGCGAAATCCATCAGCCCATTTCCTTCAGACGCTGGTAGTCGATCTTGTCGGTCGAGGTCTTCGGCAGCGCCTCGTGCCACGAGAACTTGTCGGGAATCATGTACAGCGGCAGGCGCTCCGAGCAAAAACGCTTCATCTCGATCAGCGACGGGCGCTTGTCGCCGTTCGCGCTGAGAAAGGCGGTCACCTTGACCCCTGCCTCCTCGTCGGGCAGCGCGATGACGGCCGCTTCCTTGATTCCGGGATGCTGGTACAGACCGGCCTCGATCTCGCCGAGCTCGACGCGATAGCCGCGCCGCTTGACCATCCGGTCGCGCCGGCCCCGATAGATGTAGCAGCCAGGCGGCGACTCGACGACGATGTCGCCGGTGCGGTACCAGCGCGTGCCGTCGGCGTCGACGAAGAAGCCCCGCTCGGTCTGTTCGGGGAGCGACCAGTAGCCCTGCATCACGCCGCGGCCGGAGATGCACAGCTCGCCCTCGTCGCCAGGCGCCACGCTGCGCGCATTCTCGTCGAGCACGCGCGCCGACAGGTGCCAGCAGACGCCACCGATCGGATAGGGCGAGGTACGATCGGCCGGCACCGGCGGCACGACTTCGTGGAAGGTACAGACGTTGGTTTCCGTGGGGCCGTACAGGTTGAAGTACCGCGGCCCCTGCCACTGTTCGCACAGGCTGCGCAGGTGCTTGACCGGAAACACCTCTCCGGCGAACAGCACGAGACGAAGAAGCGAATAGTCTCGGATGGCCAGGTCGCCGTACTGCGCAAGCAGCGCGAGGATCGACGGCGCCGAGTACCAGACCGATATCCGTTCGTCGGCGATCAGCTGCGCCAGGTGCTGCGGCTCCTTGCCGATATCCTCGCCGACGAGAACCACCGCTGCACCGTGCGCCAGCGGCACGTGGATGTCGAGGATCGACAAGTCGAAGTGCAGCGGTGCATGCGAGGAGAAGCGATCCTCGGGCCACGGGTCGAAGACTTCGGTGCACCAGTCGACGAAGCTGACCGCATTGTCGTGCGACAGCATTACGCCTTTCGGCTTGCCCGTGGAACCGGACGTGTACAGGATGTAGGCGAGGTCCTGGCCACGAACCGAATCGGACGTGCCCTTTGCAGCGACCTCGCCCGCTACATCGACCTCGCCCGCTGCCTTGACCTCGACCGCTGCCTTGACCTCGA
>JAAZBL010000462.1 GCA_012513825.1 Limnobacter sp.
ACGAACTCGCGGACGCCGAGCGGCTCGCCGAGCGCGAGCGACGCGGAACCGATGCCGATGATCGGGATCAGCAGCGTGGCCATCGACGCGGTGGTAGCCGGCACGTGCCGAAGTGCGGCGAACCAGGCGACGTAGCACAGCGCCATCGGCACCGCCGTCATGTAGATCAGCGCGGCCCAGCCGCGTGCCGACAGCGCACGAAGGTCCGGCTCCTCGAAAGCCAGGCCGATGACGACCATCGGCAGGCAACCGAGACCGACCTGCCAGGCGACGGAGACGAGCGGGGGCAAGGGCATCGGATTGCGCCATGCCACGGTCCCCGCGGCGAAGGCCGCCGCCGCGACCAGCGCGAGCACGGCGCCGAGCTGCCAATGGGCGCTTGCGGCCTGCTCGCCGGCCTGGCCCGCGAGCAGTACGACGACGCCGGAGACGCCGAGGACCAGTGCGACCGTGTCGAGCGCGTCGGGCCGCTTGCCGAGCATGGGCCAGGCGAGAAGCAGCGCCCAGATCGGCATCGTGTAGACGAGCAGCGCAGCCTGCGCGACGCTGAGCCACAGCAGCGCGAGCGTGGGCAGGCCCATCCAGGCGAACACGTTGAGCGCCGATGCCGCGAGCAGGCGCGGAACCAGTGCGGCAGGAACCGCGAGTTTCTGGCCGCTGGCCGCCGCGATCGCCGCGATCGCGAGCGCAGCGGCCAGGCCTGCGGACCCGCGCGCGAACAGCGGCGGCAGTTCCCGCAGCAGCACCTTGATGATCGGCCAGTTCAGGCCCCAGCCCACGATCGTCGCGAGCAGCCAGAGAAAACCGACGCGACGCGAGCGGGATGGGGCCGTCATGCGCGCAAGGATAGCTGCGCCGGATCTGGCACGAAGCCCCGACGGAGCGGCGTCGAAACCGGATGCGGCAGAATCGGAGCTTTGCCGACCTCCGTTTCCCGCATGACCCAGCCTCCTCCGCGCGCCGACTTCGGTCGCGTCACCGTCTTCTTCGGCGAAAAGTCGGGCAAGTACCCCGACGGCAACCAGGTCGTCGTGCGCGGTACCGACACGCACGCAGCCTTCGACACGCCGCTCGTTGCAAACCACATCGGTCCCGATCTCGACGACGCCGAGCTCGTGATTCTCGGGCACGTGCACGAGGACCACATGGCCGGCCTGCACCGGCTGCCCGATGCAGCGGTCCACGTGCACGAACTCGATCTCGACGCGGCGCGAAGCTGGGAAGGACTCGCACGGCATTTCGGCCTGTCGCCCGACGCGGAGGCCCGCATGCTCGAGAAGGCCCTGCGCGAGTTCCACTACGCGCCAAGGCCCGACGCGGTCGGCTATCGCGACGGCGCCACCTGGGACCTGGGCGGATCGCGCGTGCGCGCGATCCACATGCCGGGTCACACGTCGGGCCACTGCGTGCTGCTCGTCGAACCCGAAGGGGTCGCCTTCATCGGCGACATCGACCTCAGCGGTTTCGGCCCGTACTACGGCGACGCCAGCTCGAACCTGGCCGAGTTCCGCGAGACGCTGAAGCGGCTGCCCGACATTCCGGCGCGCGTCTGGGTCACCTCGCACCATCGCGGCGTCTACACCGATCGCGCAGCGTTCCTGCGGGCGGTGGCCGCCTTCGCGGAGAAGATCGACGAACGCAGCGATCGCCTGCTCGAACTGCTGCGCGAAGCGCCCCGCACCGTCGACGAGCTCGTCGCCATCCGCCTGCTCTACCCGCTGGACTATGACGCCCCCTGGGTCCAGGACGTCGAGCGGCGCACGATCGCGCAGCACCTCGACGAGCTGAAGGCTGCTGGGCGCGTCGTCGTCGATGAGCGGACCGAACGCGGCGAGCGCTACGCGCTCGCCTGAGGCGCGGGTTCGACTCCGAACCGTTCGTCCAGGAGGCTGTCGAAGTATGGCAAGGAGAATCCGCGACGCCGGCCTGCGATGACATCGTTCAAGGACCACTTCTCCGACGACTCGCAGTCCTACGCCGCGCATCGCCCGAGCTACCCTGCAGCGCTGGTCGACGCACTGGCCGGCATCAGCCCAGGGCACGCGCTGGCGCTCGACTGCGGCTGCGGCACCGGGCAGTTGTCGGTACTGCTGGCGCGGCGGTTCGACGCGGTCATCGCGACCGACGCCAGCGCGACACAGATCGCCAGCGCGCAGCGCTGCGAGCGGGTCGCGTACCGGAACGCGCTCGCCGAACACAGCGGCCTTCCCGATGCCAGCGTCGACCTCGTCACCGTGGCCCAGGCCGCGCACTGGCTGGACCTGACGAAGTTCTACGCGGAAGTTCGACGCGTCGCGAAGCGCGATGCCGCGATCGCGCTGGTCAGCTATGGCGTCCTGCATGTCGACGGCCCGGCCGACGCCATCGTCCAGTCTTTCTACAGCCGGACGATCGGTCCGTACTGGCCGCCCGAGCGGCGCCATGTCGAGGACGGCTACCGGAACCTGCCGTTTCCGTTCGCCGAGCTTTCGCTGCCTCGGATGGCGATCGAAGTGTCGTGGCGGCTCGACGCGTTGCTCGGCTACCTCGGCACCTGGTCGGCGGTGAAGGCGGCCCGCGATGCGCTGGGCCTCGACCCGGTCGCAGAGCTGGCTGAGGAGCTCCGCGCCGCCTGGGGCGATCCGCAGGGGCCGCGGCGCGTCGCCTGGCCGCTGGCAGTTCGCGCCGGCATCGTGCGATAGCCGACGGCGTCGCTGGAACCGCACCGTCGCCGTCCACGCGACACGGGTGCGCGGCGCCGGTTCAGGCGCGCGGCAGCAGCCACAACTGCAACGAGCGAGCGCACACGATGCCTTGCGCATCAACGAGCGCCGTACCCGCGTGCAGCTTGCGCCCGTCCTGCTCGATCGGCCAGCCGATCACGACATAGGGCTCGCCTGCGCGGACCGGCCGGTCGATCCGGGCGGCGATGCGCCCGGTCATCATCGGTGGCGCATCGGACAGCCGGTGCGACCACGCGAAGCCGGCCGGGCAATCGAGTGCTGCCCAGACGACCGGGGTCGGAACGAGGCCGTCTGCATCGGCAAGCGACCGCGAAGGGGTCCAGTCGCTCGCGACGACGCCGGCATCGCCGACCGGAGTCGGCACGATGCGCAAACCGTCGGCGCGATCGATGCCGCAGCCGAAACAGCGGCGATACGGGTTCTCGACATTTCCGTGGGCCCGCATCCGACCGAGCGCGCCGGCGGCAGCGGCCTCGTCGAAGGTCGGCGCCGGCGGTACGTCGACCAGGAACTCGACGGCGCGCGCTTCGGCGAGCAGCGTGTCGCCGTCGTGCAGCGTGAACAGGCCGTCGCCTTCGCTGCGCAGTTCGAGCGCGACGTCCAGCGCTGGCGGCGCACGCAACGTGATCTCGGCCGAGGCAGCGCCGATACGGTCGGCGAGCAGCCCGCCGATGTAGCCGCCGTTGGCCGAACTCGGCGGTCCGTTGAAGCGCTGCGGAATCTCGATCTTCATCGAAGTGCATTCTCCTGGTTGGCCAGCCCGCGCGCCAGCATGTACAGCGCCCAGAGCAGCAGCAGCGGAATCACCAGCGTCTGCAGCACGAAGATCGCCATCAGGCGCACGATATGTTCGGTCACCTGCTCGGCCGCCTCCTGCAGTTCCTCGACGCGCGTCCCGACGTTGCCGCTTTCGGCCATCCACTCCTTCAGGCGCTCGAGCAGGGTCCGGTCAGGCGCCGGCGCCTGCACCGACGGAGCCGACTCGCCGGCCTCGCCCGAAGTCGCCTCGATGGCCCGCTGGCTGGCCTGATAGTCGCTCGCAAGGAAATGCCGGAAGGCCAGGTCGCTGCCGATCGTGACGACCGGTATCGCGAATCGCGCCATCAGCAGCACGACCAGCAGGCGCGACAGCCACGACGGGCTGCACCGGTCGCGGACCTGGCAGACGAGCCAGCCCAGCGCCACCGCGCTGAGCACAAGAGTGACGACCCAGTGCGCACCGATCGTCAGCAACACCTTCTGCACGCCGAAGGCGACGCTGGCCACCAGCATCAGCTCTGCGAAGCGTTCGACGAGGTCGTTGACCGGATCCAGCGTCTCGCCGATCGAGAGATTGATCCCGAAGCCTGCCGGATGCAGCGCCACCTCGGTGCCTTGGGCCAGCGAGATCACCGCGTTCAGGGCCCGCGCAGTCGCAAAGCTGACCAACGCGCGCTGCAGCCCGGCGTCGACCTGCTCGTGTGCCGGGTCCTCCAGCGGCGCAATCCACGCCAGTGCGAGCAGGGCCGCAACGACTACGGCGAGCACGCCCCGCCCCCTGCGATGCGCTGCGCTCACCGGTGCGCCCTCGACAGAGAAGTTGTATCCATAATGTGAATATCAATGATACGTTTAATCTATTTGCAAAATGTTTACAAATAGCTGACAATCGCCGTTACTGCAGTGCAACATCGCTATAAGGAGTCCATCATGAGTACTGACGTCTTGCGTCACGATGGCCTCGACCGGCTGCTACGAGGCATCGATTTCATCTTTTCCAAAGTGGTTTCGGCTGTTGTCGACCCGCTCCGTCGACTTTGGGCGCGGACGGTGCGCAACCTGAAGACCGCCGCCGCGGTGAAAGGCGGCGCCAAGCCCGGCGCTGCACCGCAACAGACCGACGAGCCGCGGACCTCGCTGTTGATCCGCTGGCGCGAAGTTCGCATCCGGCGCAACGCCGAGCGCGAATTCGAGTCGTTGATGTCGCTGGATCCGCGCATGCGAAGCGAGTGGGAAGCGATCCGCGACCGCGCAGAATGGTCCACCTGACCGAACCGCAAAGCGACGTTCATCTCCTCACGGGGATGGGCGTCGCCCGGTCCACGGGCACCGCCGTCACGCTATTCTGCGGCGAACCTTCGATCAGGCGATCCGAGTAGCTGAGGTAGACCAGCGCATTGCGCTCGACGTCGATCATGCGCACGACGCGCAAGCGCTTGAAGACCAGCGAGGTCCGCTCGCTGAACATTTCCTCCTGCTGCGGCAATGGCCCGGCGAACGAGATCGGGCCGACCTGGCGGCAATCGATCGAGGCCTCCGACCGATCCTCGGCCACGCCGAGCGCGCCCTTGATGCCGCCGGTCTTCGCACGCGACACATAGCAACTGACGCCGCTCACCTTCGGGTCGTCGTAGGCGTCGACCACGACCTTGTGGTCGGGCCCGATCAGCTTGAATACCGTGTCCACCTCGCCGATCTGGCTGGCGGCGGCAGGCCCGGTCGGCACGCCCGCGACGACCAGCGCCGTCAGGGCCAGTGCTGCCAACCAACGGCCTCGGGACGGCCCGTCTCCGGCGGTGACCCGGCTCCTGGATGTGACTGCGCTTCGCATCTTCGCGGGCTCCCCCGATGAAAGAACCTTGCCGACGGCCGTGCCGCTCAGTACAAGGTACCAAGAATCACGTCCGACGCATCGAGCAGCGCGACGGCATGTCGGCCCGGCGCCAGCGCAAGCGTTTCGACGCTCGTCATCGTGACGATCGCGACGATGCGCTGGCCGGCTTCGAGGTCGACGACGACCTCGGCGTTGACCGCACCCGGCGTGATCCTTCGTACGGTTCCCGGCAAGCGGTTGCGGACCGACAGACGCACGCCGGCCAGGTCGGTCGCCAGCATCACCGACGAGGCCTGCACCAGCGCGAAAGCCGTGGCCCCCGGCTCGAACCCGAGTGTCTCGGAGCTTTCGCGCGTCACGATCGCGACGATCGACGTGCCGTCGGACAGCCGCAGCTCGACCTCGTCGTTGACGGCGCCGCGCTCGAGCCGGCCCACGACGCCGACGAACTGGTTGCGCGCGCTGGTCTTCAGGTTCAACACGCGGAGCAGGTCGAAATCGGAGCCGAGGTCGAGCGCCTCTTCGCTGAGCTGGTGCACGAAGCGCGCGTGCACTTCCTCGATTCGCCCGAAGCGCTCGATCAACTGGCGGCCACGTTCGGTCAGGCGCGTCGAGCCGCCGCCTCGGCCGCCGGTGCTGCGCTCGACCAGCGGCGCGCCCGCCAGGCTGTTCATCGTGTCGACCGCATCCCAGGCGGCCTTGTAGCTCATTCCGAGCGCCCTCGCGCCGCGAGTGATCGACCCGGTCTCGGCGATCGCACGCAGCAAACCCATGCGCCCGTGCCCGCCGAGATTCCGGGCGCCGGCCGTCATCCAGACGACGCCCTGCAATTCGAGCGGGGCGTTGCCGTCGCCCTTGTCGCGCTTGTCGCTCATCCAGCCTGATCGTACCGGCTTCAGGCCGCGGCCCTGGTCTGCGTCGCCCGGTCTCTGCCACACGCCGGCCCCGTTTCGCTGCCCCGGACTGGCCGCACTTCGCTGCCCAGGTCCGTGCGCGTGTCGGTTCGGCGACGTTGGCCTGCAATGCTTCCATCCGCCAGCTCGAAGGCCTCGTCGCCGAAGCGACGCAGGTCGGCCTCGTCGTGCGTGATGATCAGCAGCGGGATCGCGAGCTCGGCCTGCAGGTCAGCCAGCTCGTCGCGCAGGCGCGCGCGCAGCGCCGGGTCGAGGGCAACGAACGGTTCGTCGAGCAGCAACGCCCGCGGCTGCGCGACGAGCGCCCGGGCGAGCGCCGTACGCTGGCGCTGTCCGCCGGACAACTGCTCCGGATACTGGCGCGCGACTGCCGTCAGTTCGAAAGTGCGCAACCAGCGGTCGACGGCCTCGTGACGCGGCTCGCGAGCGGCGTTCAGCCAGCCGCGCTGCACGCCGAAGGCGATGTTCTGGGCCACCGTCAGATGCGGGAACAGCGCGTAGTCCTGGAACAGATAGGCCATGCCGCGCTTGCGAGCGGGCACGTCGATGCCGGCGGTGCGGTCGAACAGCGTGCGGCCGGCGACCCGGACATGTCCGGCGTCGGGTGTGCCGAGCCCGGCGATCATCCGCAAGGTCTGCGTCTTGCCGGCCCCCGACGGGCCGAACAGCACGAGCCGGCGAGCGGCGCTGGCGAACCGCACGTCCAGTTCGAATCGACGGCCGGCGTGCTGCAGATGCCTGCGCAGGTTCACGTCCCAGACGCTCGACGCGCCCGGCGTCGATCCGGTCCCCGGACGGCTGCCGTTTCCGGTCATCACACGCCCGTCCTCCCGGCCAGCGCTGCGGTCTTGCTCGTCCCGCGCATCAGCGCGACCCCGCGATCCGCCCGGCGACGCGCCCCGGCGCAATCCAGCCGGCGGCCAGCAGAACGGCCACGCAGGTGACGGAGGCGACGAGCACCAGGAAATTGGCCAGCGCGTCCTGGCCCGCCTGCACCGCCTCGTAGACGGCGATCGACAGCGTCTGGGTGCGGCCGGGCAGGCTGCCGGCGACCATCAGCGTCGCGCCGAACTCGCCGCTCGCGCGCGCGAAGGCAAGCAGCAGGCCGGCCATGATGCCGCGCCAGGCCAATGGCAAGGTCACGCGAAAGAACACGGCCGGCTCGCTGCGGCCAAGCACGCGAGCGGCCTGCTCGAACTCCGGGTCGACCGCCTCGAAGGCCGCCCGTGCCGACTTGAACACCAGCGGGAAAGCGACGACGGTGGCCGCGATCACCGCCCCTTGCCAGGTGAAGACGAGGTTGATCCCGAACTGCGTCTGCAGCCAGGCGCCGATCGGTCCGTTGCGCCCGATCAGCACGAGCAGGTAGTAGCCGAGCACCGTGGGCGGCAGCACCATCGGCAGCGTCAGCACGGCGTCGAGCAGGTCGCGGCCGGGAAAACGCAGGCGGGCCAGCAACAGGCCCAGGCCGATGCCGGCGACCATGTTGAGCACCGTCGCCCAGGCAGCGACCTTCAAGGTGAGCAGCAGCGGAATCCATGCGCCCTCCATCGCCGGCGTTCAGGGCTTGCCGAAACCGTGCCTGGCGAGCACGGCCTGCGCCGGCTCGGACAGCACGAAGGCGACGAAATCGTTCGCCGCAGCGGCATGACCGCTGGCGGCGACCGGCGCAATCGGATAGCGCACCGGCTGCGTCGCGGGAACGCCGATCGCGACCTCGACCTTGCCGGCCATCAGCGCCGCATCGCTTGCATAGACGAAGCCGGCATCGACTTCGCCGCGCGCGACGTAGACGAGCACCTGCCGCACGTTCTGTGCGCCGATCATCCGCGCCTCGATCTGCGGCCACAGCCCCAGTTCTTCGAGCGCGGCCTTCGTGTAGCGGCCTGCCGGCACGCTGGCGGGCTGGCCGATCGCAATGCGTTCGTACGGCGCGCGCGTCAGTGCGTCGAGCGCGGCCGGCACCTTGCCGGCGCCCGACGGCACGATCACGACGAGACGGTTCGACGCGAAGTCGCGGCGGCCGGCCGAATCGATCAGCGATTGCTGCTGGGCCCGGTCCATCGTTTCCTGGTCGGCGCTCGCGAAGACGTCGACCGGCGCGCCCTTGGCGATCTGCTGCAGCAAGGCGCCGGAAGCACCGAAGTTCAGCACGACCTTGTGCTCCGGTCGCTGCGCCTCGAATGCGCTCGCGATCTCCTCGAACGCGTTCGTGAGGCTCGAAGCCGCCGATACCGTCAGTTCGGCTGCGGCAAGCTGCGTCGACAGCAGCAGGCCGACGAGGAAGGCGACAGTTCGACGAACCGGTGAGGGCATGGCGACCGTTTCGGCTTTCCGGATTCGGGATGGTGCGCCACGGACGCCGGGCGGCGAGCGCACGGGCATCCGGCCAGACGCGTTATATACGATTATATATAACGCCAGCCGAGCCCGAACCCAAGGCGAGCGCACCGACCTGCGTTCGGTCGCGAGGCCGCCCGCCGCCGCCCCGCCCGCCGAAGCGCGGCTCAGGCCATCGCCTTGCTGATCCCGTCTCCCCCAGGTCCCCGGCTCCCCGGGTTACCGAACGAACGGAGAACGAAGATGGACTCAGCATCCGTTTCGGCCCGCCGCAAGCTGATGCGCGGCACGCTGGCCGCGCTCGCGCTGCCGTTGCTGGCCGCCTGCGAATCGTCGCCTTTCAACCGCCGCAGCAGTCGCGGCGGGACAATGAACGAACGAGAGTACGAACGGCAACGCGACATCGAGCGTCGGCGCAGAGGAGAGGACAGCAGCCGGGCGGATCCGCCCGCCACGCCGGCCCCCGCCAGACACGCGATGCCGGCGCCGGCGAGGCAGCCGATGCCGACGCCGACCTCGAAGGCGTGAGCCGGTGCCCGAACGCGCCGGCGCGAGCCCGCGTCGCGCGCGGTCGCTCCGGCTCAGGAGACTGCGCCCAGCACGTCGCTGACGCAGTCGACCAGCCGTTCCACGTCGGCCTTGTCCGCCACGAACGGCGGTGCAAGCTGGATCGTGTCGCCGCCGTAGCGCACGTAGAATCCGCGCTCCCAGCACTTCATCGCGACCTCGAACGGCCGGCGCGCCGGCTCGCCCGGCAGCGCGGCCAGCGTGATCCCGGCGGCCAGCCCGTAGTTGCGGATGTCGACGACGTGCCTGTTGCCGCGCAGCCCGTGCACCGCGTTCTCGAAGTGCGGCGCGAGCGCGCGCACGCGGCCGATCATGTCCTCCTTCACGAGCACGTCGAGCGCGGCGATCCCCGCCGCGCAGGCCACCGGGTGCGCCGAGTACGTGTAGCCGTGCGGAAACTCGACCATGTACTCGGGACCGCCCGATGCCATGAACGTGTCGTAGACCTCCTTGCCGGCGATCACGGCGCCGAGCGGCTGCGCGCCGTTGGTCACCTGCTTGGCGATGTTCATGATGTCCGGGACCACGCCGAAGGCCTCGGCGCCTGTCATCGCCCCGGCGCGGCCGAAGCCGGTGATGACCTCGTCGAAGATCAGCAGGATGTCGTGGGCCGTGCAGATTTCGCGCAGCCGCTGCAGGTACCCCTGCGGCGGGATCAGCACGCCGGCCGAGCCGGCAAACGGCTCGACGATGACGGCGGCGATCGTCGATGCATCGTGCAGCGCGATCAGGTCGAGCAGCCGGTCTGCCAGCTCGGCCCCGGTCGCCGGCATCCCGCGATGGAACGAACCGGCCGGCGGTTGCGTATGCGGCAGGTGGTCGGCCTCGACGCCCTGTCCATAGAGCTTGCGATTGCCGGGGATGCCGCCGACCGAGATGCCGCCGAAGTTGACGCCGTGGTAGCCCTTCTCGCGGCCGATCAGCCGCGTTTTGCCTGCCTGGCCTTTCGCGCGCCAGTAGGCACGCGCCATCTTCAGCGAAGTGTCGGCTGCCTCCGAGCCCGAACTCGTGAAGAACACGTAGTCGAGCCCTTCGGGCGTGAGCTCCCTGATCCGGTTGGCGAGCTCGAACGACAGCGGGTGGCCGAACTGGAAACCCGGCGAATAGTCGAGCTTCGCGACCTGGCGGGCGACCGCCTCGGAGATCTCGCGGCGACCGTGGCCCAGGCCCGTGCACCATAGCCCCGACAGTCCGTCGAAGATCTTGCGGCCTTCGGAGTCGGTGAAGTAGCAGCCGCTGGCCTCGACGATCATGCGCGGCCGCGCCTTGAAATCGCGGTTTCCGGTGAACGGCATCCAATGGGCTTCGAGCCATGCGGCATCGGTGCGCACGGCCTGTCCGGACTGGTCGACGACGGCAAAGTTCATGGCTTGTCTCCTTCGAAGAAGCGATACGGCCGGGCCGCGCAGGCCGGGCCGCGCAGGCCGGGCCGCGCA